>JAJZLK010000068.1 GCA_021803655.1 Thermoplasmata archaeon | reverse complement strand
GAGATTCTTGGATACCGAGTGATTAAACAGGCTCAATACTCTTAATCCTGCTTCTCTTGAATGTCCTCACTGCATTCCTGAGGTGGCAGTATGCGATGATGTACTTCCTCTTCCTCTCTCTGACGTCTATGATCCTTTCAGTTTTCACCGTCGATCTGTCCTGATATGTGATCTTATATCTTTTTCCGGCAATCAGCTTTCTTCTATGATTCCTCTCTGCTCTTCGGCCCATGTCGTTCATCGGGTAATTCTCATTGAACCATGCGACTGTTTCTTCCGGGGACCCGGAATGAAGCATGTTCTTCGTGAGTGCCCTTTCAAGCAGTATGCTCCTTCCTGATCGGATAAGAGTGCCCATGTTCCCGAATGTGCCCTCACATGCGTTGGTTGTGATCTCCTTTCCTGAAAACATGTTGAACAGAAGGCCGGTGATCCACTTCATCTCCTGAGGTCCGTCAGCAGCAGGTCCCTTGTATATGAGCCGGGCAGGATCGCTTATCCTGACGCTCCTCTCACCTGTCTTCTTTGATCCCGGACTGTCTTTTATCGGTTCTCCAAGAAGAGCAAGGGAAAGATCGCTGACCCGTTCCCTCAGCATCGGAAACGATCTCCATGCGTTCACGATCTTTTTCTTCACCGATCTGTTTATTCGCTTTCTGTATCCTTCCTTAAGTTCGGAAAGAACCTCACTTATTTCCTTTATCAGGGATTCTGTATCTGATTTCCTTCTTTCCAGTTCCTTCAAAGAAGCATTGAGATCCCGCAGTTTCGCCGCCATGACAAAGTCGACCCTGCCCTTCGCACTCCAGTCCACAGTTCTCACCTGATCCAGGCAGTTATGCGCAATCTTCCTGATCTCGTCCTCCGACATCCTCCTCATGGGATTCCGGTGCGTAACACCCTTGAGGCCGGAATACAACTCCATGACCCCGGGAGGAAGCAGCGAGGATTCGTCCCTCTTCACCGTCACGGTTGAGAATGCATCTGTCCTGAGGTGAAGTGTGAACCATTCCTCCCTGTGGAAATAGACAAACACATCGCCCCAGGTGCGATGGCTCTGCAGTATTATTATGGCCCTGTCATTCCACTTTTCGAGTATCTTGTGGGCAACGCTCATCTTCATGTCCATGAGGAAGATGATCTTATCAGTGTGGATCTGTTCATCCAGGAGATTGAAGAATTCATCCATGCCTTCGCCTGAATCCTCGTTTCCAAGATTCCCGAATTTCATATCGCCAGAAACGCCAAGCATCAAGCCCTTGTGCCCCTTGTACATCATGTCTATGGTCACGATCCCGTATCTGGTACCGTCATATTCGACGGTATCCGGCTCACCATTCCTGGAATAATGTATGTCGGGCAGGGACATCCTCATCTCGTTGAAAAGATCGACTCCGAGGCCGTAAAGGGATGCTGATCCTTCGGAAGAGCTGCTGTGTATATACGAGAGGAATGCAGTTAATTCCTTCCTGTACCTGAATGTGACAAGCTCGAAGGTATTGTATAATGACATTTTCCTCCTGCATTTCGTGCAGAGGAATTCCTTTGTGCCGGATCCATTCTTTCCGTCCATGACCAGGGGAGAATAGCAGAACCTGCAGCTGAAATTCCCGTACTTCTCCATGATCATGGAGGCGATGCTGTCGTAGTCCAGCATCGGGTCCATGCGGAGAATGTATCCTGAACGATCCTGCATCTCCTGGTTTGGCGCGTTGAGGTTCCAGCGAATCCCGGACGACTTACCAGGGTTGAGGTTTCTTCCCGTGGGCTGGTAATCTATCCGGTATTCCATCAATCTTCTTTCTTCTCTTCCCTGTCCGGATCAATCCTTACGGCCCTGACCTTCTTCCCGATCCAGTGCTTTGGCACAAGCACCTTGGCGGAAGTGGCATGCTGTGTTGCCGTCTTCTCTATGACCTCGTATCCTTCCATCCTGATCTCCATCGGTTTCTCCGCAAGCTTTCTTTTCATATTGCAATAATATTGCAATCTATATTATAAAGTTTTGCATCCCGAAAGCCGGCAAACAGAGATAAAATAGAAGATCAGGAGACTCAATTCACATCGATGGAAATTTTTTCAAAGAGGTATATAAGCAATCACTCGGTATCCAAGAATCTCCCCCAAGGTCGAAACTTAGTGAAAAATTCATATACTGAAAGCAACATAAAAGCTGCCATGAAAGTATGGCGAGCACTAGTAGTGGTCGGCGTGGTTTTAGTGGTTATGTCGATGGGCGGACTGGCTATTCACCAGCCAACAAAAAGCACATCGTCAGTTAACCTGCCAGCAAATGGAAGCGGTACGGATGTACTGCTTGTGCACGGATATAGCGTAGGAAACACAGGTTCTTCGGGATCATCAGTATTCCAAAGTGGTGTTAACATATACCAGCAGCTTGTTTCCGAAGGATATAATGTGGGTATTGTATCGTATTATGGGTACTTCACTGTAACCTTCAGCAACGGATACACATACACTGACAGCAGCTTCTACGGGACAGCAAACACACCCATTCAGGATGTTTCTGCTGAGATGGCTAAGTTCATAACGCAGTTCACGGCTTCAGCTCCAGTGACGATGGACATAGTTGCTCACAGCATGGGCGGTCTTGTTACCATGTACATGCTTGAGAATTACCAGTTTCCCAATGTGGACCTCAAGAACGTCATCACGATCGCAACCCCGTTTGATGGTTCCCCGTTTGCATCAATAGTGAGTTACCTTGGGCTGGATATTTTCGTCGGTTACCAGGCAGACCAGATGGCTCCTGGATCATCATTCCTGACGAATCTCCAGAACAACCTCGCGTCAGCATATGGTACATATTCGCACACTGTCTGGATTGTGTACGCCGGTAACTACGATCCGTGGTGGGGATACCTCTTCTTCTCCGGAGACAACGATGGAGTTGTATCTGTCAGATCCGCAGCCAGCGCAGGGTATGACTATCTTTACTACTTCAATGATTTGCATACCTCGTTCCTCGACAGCTACACATGGAGCGGAATATCTTACTTCGAAGACCAGTCTGTTGCCAACACTATTTCAGCCAACCTGGCTGGAAGCTACTAAATTTTACCATTATGCGACGTGAGAACGTCGCAAATTTCTTTTTTCTGATTCTTTCTTAAAAAATGCTAACATGTAATTCAGGAAGGCTTTGACGAAGTGCCGGCACTGGCAGCCTGCAGGAATCTTACAAATTCTCTTGGCACCCCAAGAAAGACCAGATGATCCCAGCCAGGTATCACACCTTCGCTAATTGCGGTATTAACTATGTCCGGAAGCGGCACGAATTTTGTGTCAGGGGCAAGATAAGTGCCAAGTACCCAGGGCGGGACATGGAAGTAGCTTGGAAAGTTGCCCGGAACAACGCTCAGGAGTGCCTGATCGAACGCAAATGCCACGACTTCGTTATAATACCACTTCCTGACCCCGCTCCTGGCAAAATTCTCTCTGGGAGAATAAACATCCCATTCGATTCCGTACAATTTTTCCCTGCCAATAAACTGACTGCTTTCGCCAAAGTTATCGGCCATGGTCTGGGGTGGAATCTCCTCCTCTCCGGTCATGGAATTTACAACCCTTATTCCCAGTCTGGAATACTGGGCAGTCATACTTCGTTTCAGAAGTCTTTCGAGTTCCTCAACTTCGTGATCAAGCAACGTGAAGTCGTTTCCAAGTTGCTCAAGTATCTCCACATACTCCTCAAAGGAAGCATTTAGGATGGTCTTGAGATAGTAATTGAATCTATCTCCGGACATATCTCTATTTTTCACTCCTATAATCTAATCAAGAAAATTGATTATATAATCTTATCGTGGAATACTGGAGACGAATTGCGATTGGGAATAATGGGAAAATGAGGTTTGTCTCACAAAATGTCACAATCTACTGCATGATCACGGAGAAGTCTTCCCGGTCACTGCGTTTGGGAGTCAGTATTCCTGCGTGATTTCATCGTTGCAATACCCACTGACACAAGCATTAGCGTCCCCCCAATCAGGGTGAAAACCGTGAGAGATTCCCCAAGAAGGAGTACTCCGCCAGCCACTCCAACGATCGGGATCATGTATAGCTGGATTGACAACTTTCCCACGCCGCCCCTGCTGATGAGCGTGTAGAACAGGATATACCCTATCACCGTGCTCAGAATAGACAGGTACAGGATTGCTATCCATCCGGCAAGCGGAAGGCTCTCGACCTGAACGAAGAAGTTCCCGGAAAGCAGGGGCAGCAACATCAGAGTTCCGGCAATACCTGCCCACGCAGTTACCGGCCTGGGACCATACTTATGCACAAGAGGCTTGGAAAATACGGCAAATACTGAGTAAGAAAGGGCAGTACCGGTCGCTTCGATTATTCCCGGGATCGTGCTGTTTCCAGTTGTATATTCAGTTCCCAGTGAAAGTATGGCTGCACCCGCAAACGCAAGCAGGACTGCGATAATGATGCGCGGACCATGCTTTTCTCCAAGGAATATCCTCGACAGAACAACAATGAAAACCGGGCCTAGCGAGACAATCAGAACTGCGAGTGCAGCAGATATGGAATTTTCCGAGTAGTTCAGGGTCAGGTGGTAACTCACTACAGTGGCAAAAGCAACCAGTAGGAACCTTGGTAAATCACGCTTTTCGAACGGAACGTTCATCTTTCCTATAAACGGAACAAGAACCAGGAAAGCTGCACTTGCCAGGAACCACCTGAGCAGGGTCAGGTTAACCGGCGTCAGCATAGGTTCTAGAAACCTGATAGCAACAAATGCAAGCCCCCAGATCGCGCTCAGTACGCCGAGGACAAGGTAGGATGCAATCACCATCAATCTTGCTTTTACGGTTCTATGGTTGCTGCCTTTCTCGAATCTCGCGGCCTGTTCCCCCATGGTATCTTCACTCTTCGTGATGCTTCCCTGCCATCTTTTTCTCCATCTCAAGGAGAAACTTCTTTCTTTCAATTCCCAGACCATAACCTCCGAGATCCCCGTTCTTGCGGATGACGCGGTGACATGGAACAATCAATGGCACCGGGTTGGCTCCGCATGCATTTGCCACTGCTCTGTAAGAATCCGGCATTCCGATCTTTTCTGCGATCTCATTGTATGAGCGGGTTTCCCCGTAGGGAATGGAAAGAATCGCGGCCCAAACCCTCCGTTGGAAATCTGTTCCTCTTATATCTACAGGTAAATTGAGCAGTTGCCCGTCAAAGTATCCGAGGACAGCATCCAGGCGTTTCTTTACACTCTGTGACCTGGATATTTCGGCCTTAGGAAACTCGTCATAAAGCCCCCTGATCAACTGTTCCTCTGTATCGGCCATGGAGAGGGTGCATATTCCGCGGTCAGTTTCTGCTACCATGAGGAATCCCAGACTGCAGGAGGCAGTGAGATATCGTATTCTTGCTCCGTCCCCTTCCTTGCGATAACTGGCCGGCATCATGCCAAGTTTCGAGGTTGAATCCTCGTAAAGCCAGCTCTGCGAGTTGTAACCAGTCTTATAAATTGCCTGGGGAATAGGCTCCTCACGCCTCAGGTTCTTCTTGAGGAGCTGGATTCTGCACTCCTCCACGTACTTCCTTGGCGAGATGCCCATGATTTCCATGAAGTATCTCTGTATTGAGTACCGGCTTATCCTGAAATTTTTTTCAAGGCTTGAGAGGGAAAGATCGGCGGAGGTATTCTCCCTTATGTAATTGCAAATACTTTCCACAATTTCTGTTCTTGATAATACGGCTTCTCTAACATGGATGGCTGGTTCTAGACCAGAATCATGTTTCCGGTCGTCAGATTTTCCCACGAATTCCGAAGAATAATGGCTTAAAAGAGCTTTTGTCGAAATCTTGCGGAATCGAAGAACCTGAGAAATGTGCACTCTGCAGTGCAAGGCTTTTTTACTGAGAACGGCTTAAACAGAGAATGTCAGTCAAGGCATACATTGCACAGGCCCAGAATATCGGTCACACGATCCACACGGGAGTTCAGTTGCCGATGGCTGAGAACGAAACTGAGGTCCCTTTTGTGGCCGATCCTCTTTCTGTAGTCTCCACAAGCATAAATTCCGCGGCAACCAAGAAAAACGAATTTTTGGCGTATCTCTCAGAATCAGGGACAGAGACGAAGCGGATAACAGTTCATGATTCAGGAGTTCCGGGGACAGTGGAATACGATATCGTAAAGAATCCTGGAACCGGTTCTTCTCCTGCCGTGGTGGATGAGGCCTCTATCGAAAGAAGCTTCAGCAGGGAACAGGCAATAAATCTGCTAGTCTATCTCAACCTTGTGGTTAAGGGTGGATCAGTAGTCCCAGTATCGGTGGACGACGCTGTCTTTTCCATCAAGAATGAGATGGCACTTCCTGACGATTTTGTGCCGGATCACCTGATGGACATGGTTGAGGGGAGGAAGATTTCTGATCCGGGATTGGTGATGGAAAGGATCAACAACCTCCCGGCAAGTGTGAATGGCCCACTGATCTTTGGAATAGCCAGGGAAAACAACCGACAGTTTCTGGCATTTGACTCCCTCTTCTGTGCGGGATTCAAGGGGGACGCAGGGAAGATGTATGGTGTGGTTTTCAACTCAGTGAGGAGTGATTTTGCGTTACTCGAAGAATCTGAAAAATATGATGCATTCGTACTCAGCAGGCTCTTGAAACAGATTTCATACAACATGAGCAGGGGGCGGAAAATTGATCTATCCTCGCCGGCATACGGTTCCGGGAAACGTGAGATCCTGGCCAGGAATGGTTTCACATCAGATGAAGGGGGAAGCATAGTGCTGGATCCAGGCCTTGACGCCAACAGGCTGGAATCCTTGCGCCTCGAGTATCTCAGCAAAGCGTCTGCACTTGCCAGAGAGTGGTTATCCGGAAGGCTGGAGATAAGATGGAACCTTTGATATCGGAGAGTTGAGACTTGGAATATATTACAATAATTGCCGTGATCTCAGGAATCTCCCTCGCTTTGCTCGCTATTGGAACCATTGGGAGGGAGTCGGTTATTCCTGCAGTCATAGCGACTGCGGCAGGAATCGCATTATTCCTCTATACCGGCGGAATCTGGGTCATAGCCTTCTCTGAACTCGGTCTCGCTAGTGTTGCCATGATCCACACAAAGAAGGGACTGATTCCGGCGATCTGGGGAATCATCATGACAACGTCCCTCTATCTCCTCAACATACAGAACCAGTCATGGGTCCCTGACCTCCTTGGGTTTGCAATCTCGTCAACCGCAACAATGTTCATGGTCTCAAGGATAAGGGAGAACGACCAGACCAACTATGAGATGAAGGGGAAGGACGGCAGGAAAGAGACCCTGAGGGATGTTTTCCAGATAGCAATAGGGGTCATCATGGCAGGGGCAGGGTTTGTCGTGGGGTTGGACTTTGCCAGGGTTGGGGTATTGGCTGGTGTCCTCGGAATGCTGGTGGTCGGGAATGTAGCATACGTCTACCCTAACTCTGCAGTCTCCAGAAGGCTCTGGTCAATGGAAAGAGAATCAGTATTCCTGGGACTTGGAGCAATGTGGATTGCCATTTCCAGTATTATTGCTGCAGCCCTTTCCCCCAACCTGGCATCATTCGAACTGTGCATTCTTGTCATCTTCGTGTCAGATTCTGTTGCAACAATAGTAGGGGTGAAATATGGAAAGACAAAACTTTACCGTGGTTCAAGAAAATCACTTCAGGGACTTGTTTCACACGGCGTTGTATCCACCACAGCAGGTTTCCTGCTCCTGGGTTATGCCGGAGCTCTCATAGGTCTTGTTTCTTCCATGGTAGAAGGTTTCTCTCAGGGAAGGCTTGATGACAACCTGACCACCGGGACGTTTGTATCTGTTGCGGTCATGATCGCGAGGTTCCTCTGATGCCTCACTGTCTTTCGTAAAGAATCATGTATTCCGGAGGGTGGCTATCATCCACAAACCCAAATTTCCTGTACAAGGACCTGGCATGGTTCTCCTCATTGACCATGAGGGACATTGAAGTGAAGCCTTCTTTTGCCGACAGGTGGATCGCTCTTCTCATCATGAATCTGGAAAGGCCTCTGCCACGAAACTCCGGCAGCAGGAATATGTTTGCAAGAAGACACTGTTCAGGATTGCCGGTACCAGGTACTCCGGAAGTCACAAGCACCGCCCCGCAAGGACCGTCTGGAGATTTCAGAACAAATGAAGCCCTGAAGATGACCCTTCCATAATTCTCATCGATGAGTACTCCCTTCGTGAAAGCAATACGATCTTCCCTCACACTGCTGAAGAATGGTTCATCCGGTGTACCAAGATATGCTGCATACTCCAGGTCTGAAATAGTCTCAAGGTCGATTGCGGTTATTCCATCTGTGGAAAAGCCTGGAGGCAGTTGAATTTCATCTGGATCGTGACTGTCGATGTCCGCAGTCATGCTAATTCTTGTCATTACCCTGAATCCCCTGCTATGCAGGAATTCAAGATGAGACACAGGTGCGTTGAATACATCGTTGAGGAGAAGTTTCTTACCGGACTCAGCAGTGGCCCTGATCAGCCACTCCATTATTGTTCCGAGCCTCGATTCAAGATACAGTTCAGGAGATAAAAAGCCGACTGAGGCGTACAGCCTGTCAGAGAAGATTCCCGGTTCCATGAAGAATGCATATGCCGCAGGCTTTCCATCTGAAAGTATTGCCATGGACTTCATCCTGTTAGAGTTCAGGGAGTCAACAACAGGTGCAAGCCTCTGCCTCACAATATCCTCAGGAAACCTTGTAGCAAGGTATTTCACATACGGTTCGAGAATCTTGTTCCAGTCAAGCTTCACATTCTCTATCTTCATTGCTCTCAACCGGGGAAATCGCTTGAACCTGATTAAGTATATTACTGCTCTCGCGATGGAGCACCTGAGTCTCTTGGGGGAAGAAATTTCAACAACCGAGAAGTACAACCGCGAGGCTGTAGCGGCCTCTGAATACTACAAAGGAAAGATGAGGTCTATTCCAAGTGTTCCAATCAGAAAACTTTCCGATTTTTCAATCTGGTATACGCCTGGAATAGCTGAAGTTTCCAGAATGATAAGCAGGGACTCAAGCCTCTCTTTCGAACTCACCGGCAGGTGGAATTCCGTCGCAATAATAACGGACGGAACCAGGGTACTGGGCCTGGGAAACGTGGGGCCTGAAGCGGCCATGCCCGTAATGGAGGGAAAAGCCCTCCTGTTCAATTATCTTGGTGGAGTCAACGCAGTCCCGATTCCAATCCGGGTTTCAGACAGGGATCAGTTCATCACGGTGGCAAAGGCTCTCGAACCGTCTTTCGGGGGATTCAATCTTGAGGACATTGAGTCGCCGAAGTGCTTCTTCCTGCTGGAGAAACTTCAGAAGGAAATGCACATTCCAGTGTGGCATGACGACCAGCTGGGAACTGCTTCGATCACCCTTGCCGGCCTGTTCAACGCACTGAAGGTCGTGGGAAAGAGGGTTGAGGACGTGAGGATAGTTCTTCTCGGGTCAGGTGCAGCCAACATCGCCACAGCGTATCTCCTGAAAGCAGCAGGGTTCACTCCCGGAAACATACTTCTCGTCGATACAAAGGGTACACTGCACCCTGGTAGGGAAGACATGGACTCACTCATGATAAATAATCCGTGGAAGTACAACCTCGCCATGATCACAAACCATGACAGGATCGTTGGCGGACCAGAGGTTGCCTTTAAGGGAGCAGACGTGGTAATTTCCGCATCCAGATCAGACCCGAGTTTCATGAAGGGAGAATGGATTCGGTCCATGAACAGGGATGCAATTGTGTTTGCCCTGGCCAATCCGCTGCCTGAAATCTGGCCTGCCAGCGCCAAGGAATACGGCGCACGGGTTGTGGCAACCGGCAGGAGTGATTTCCCGAACCAGATCAACAACAGCCTGGTGTTTCCGGCAGTCTTCAGGGGGGTTCTGGACTCCAGGTCAAGCGGGGTGAACTTTGACGTTATGGTTACCGCATCAAGGGAAATTGCCGGGTTCATAGCCGATCCGCATGAAGACCACATAGTTCCAAGCATGGATGACTGGGAGATGTATCCGATCGTGGCTGCGGCAGTGGCGGCAAAGACCAGCGAACTTGGACTGGCCAGGAAGAAAGGCAGCAGGACACAATTCCTCGGAATAGCCAGGGAGATAATAGAGGAGAACCGGAGATTCTACCAGAAGTGCGTGGATAACGGACTGATAAAGGGACTCAGGGAGGCTGGAATAGTTGGAAAAGAAGATTGAGATAAGAAAGGCGACAGAACAGGACACGAACGGGATACTGGAGATGATAAAGCGGCTCAAGAAGCTCAACGAGGAATTTGACACCAGGTTCACCGTTTCTCCGGAACTTGAGAAGAGAGCAGGAAAGCACATAGGCGACGCAATCAGGGATACTGATCACTATATCCTCCTGGTTGCAGTGGCAAACGGGGAAATCGCAGGATTCGTAAAGATAGATATCATTGAGAGGATATTCTACACTCCGGACAGGGAGGGTAGAATCACTGAATTCTATGTTATGCCTGAATATCGCAGGAAAGGGCTTGGCAAGATCCTTCTCGAACGGGCGTATCTATCCATGCATAACAGGAAGATCGGGCTGATCACTGCCGAATTTCCCTCACTCAACCTGATTGCACTTAACTTCTACAGGAAAGACGGGTTCAAGGATCTGACAAGCATTTATGGGAAAGAGATGGAAGATTCCGGGATCTAGGAATGAGCTGGTCGAGTCTGCATCTTCCCAGCGCCAGCAAACTGATCCTCCTCTGTTGATCCTCTGAGAGCGGTTGTTGATGACGTGTTTCCTGAGATTACTTTGGAAACCTCATCAAATAGGCCGGTGCCAACGAAACTCTGGTGTTTCACGGCACTGTAACCCTTCTCCTGATCCATGAATTCCCCTCTCTGCAGGTTGGCATAGGCTGTCATGCCGTTCCTTGAATATTCACTTGCCAGCCTGAACATTGAATGGTTGAGTGCGTGGAAACCGGCCAGGGTGATGAACTGGAATGCATAACCAAGCTTTCCCAGTTCTGACTGGAACGCGGAAATCTCATCGCTCGACAGGGACCCTTCCCAGTTGAATGAGGGGGAGCAATTGTATGCGAGTTTCTTTCCCGGGAACCTAGAATGTATCTCCCTTGCGAACCTTGTAGCCTCATCAAGATCAGGTTTTGAGGTTTCAAACCAGAGCATGTCAGCATAGGGGGAGAAGTCAAGTCCCCGATGGATCACTGAATCCATGCCGCTTTCGTACCCGTAGAATCCTTCAGGACTCCTGCTTCCGGTGATGAACTCAGAATCCCGTTCATCCACGTCGCTGGTTATGAGTTTCGCACTATGGGAATCCGTCCTTGCTATGAGGATTGTATCAACCCCCATGGTGTCAGCGGCAAGGCGCGCCGAAACCATGTTCCTTATGAATGTTGAAGTCGGTACCAGGACCTTCCCCCCCAGATGCCCGCATTTCTTCTCCGATGATAGCTGATCCTCGAAATGAACAGCTGCCGCACCGGCATCTATCATCCATTTAGTCAGTTCAAACACGTTCAGGGGTCCGCCGAATCCCGCCTCCCCATCCGCAACAATTGGGACAAAACATTCCCTTTCAAACTCGTTTATCGAGGCAATCTGATCCTCACGGGCGAAGGCATTGTTAATCCTCTTTACCAGAGCAGGAACGCTGTTGCTAGGATAGAGACTCTGATCCGGGTAGGTCTGGCCTGCAAGGTTGGCGTCTGCAGCCACCTGCCATCCGCTGACATATATTGCCTCAAGGCCTGCATTCACCATCTGCACCGCCTGTCCTCCGGTCATTGCTCCAAGTGCCGGAACATAATCTCTTGTCTCCATCAGGTCCCAGAGCTTTGCCGACATTTTTTCTGCGATGGAATATGCAACCCTCATTCTTCCGCGGAACCTTGCAACTTCATCCGCGCCGTAAGGCCTAATTATTCCATCCCATCGCCTCCTCTTCCACGATTCGGAGATCTTTCCCGCTTCATCTGAAAGGTCGATCATTTTGATGTCTCCAGTTCAAGCAGTCTCTCATAGGCTCCAGTTGTAAGGAAATCAGCGAAGCCGGAAGAGAAGATCATCTCTCTGAACAGTTTTTCCGCCTCACGCGTGAAGACGGTATCTTTCAGATTCGCGACCTCATCCCTGAGTATCTGTTCCACGAGATTCCCGGTAACGATCCGTCCATCCTCCAGCAACGCGCCATGCCTGATCCACTGCCATACCTGCGATCTGCAGATCTCGGCAGTCGCGGCATCCTCCATTAGATTGTAGAGCGGAACCGCACCTCTTCCTTCCAGCCAGGCCGCGATGTACTGGATCCCGACTCTCAGGTTGACCCTGAGTCCTGTTTCCGTCACATTTCCGTGAATTGGCTTCAGGAGATCGGACGCAGTTATTGCCTCGTGATCCGGGATCACATGGATCTGGTTTGGAGTCTTCATCACACCGTTAAATGTCTCCATGGCGACTCCGACAAGTCCCGGGTGTGCAACCCATGTACCGTCGTGGCCGAGGAGAACCTCCCTCATCTTGTCGTCAGCAACATTCTTCATCGCCTTCCTGTTGGCAGCCTCGTCGTTCTTTACGGGTATGTATGCCGACATACCTCCCATTGCATGGGCTCCTCTCATGTGGCAGGTGCGTATCAGTAACTTCGAGTAGGAAAGCAGGAAGCCTCTGTCCATAGTGACAGAAGACCTGTCTGGAAGGAGGAATTCTTCCCCGTTCCTGAGTTTCTTTATGTAGCTGAAGATATAGTCCCACCTTCCGCAGTTGAGTCCGGCAGAATGGTTCCTGACTTCATGAAGTATCTCGTCCATTTCAAAGGCCGCCGGAAGGGTCTCAATAAGGAATGTGGCCTTTATTGTACCTGCCCTTATGCCAAGGTAGGACTCAGAGAAGCTGAATATCCTGTCCCACAGCCCGGCTTCCAGGTATCCCTCTGTCTTCGGTATGTAGAAGCATGGGGAGTATCCGTTCTTAATCTGTTCCTTCGCGTTGTTGAACAGGAAGACAGCGAAGTCAAAGAATGAACCGGGAACAGGTTTACCTCCGGAGAACACATGCCTCTCGTCCAGATGAAGTCCTCTTGGCCTGACAAACAGGACAGAAGGTTTGTCATTGATTGAATATTCCTTTCCATCATCAGACCTGAAATGCAGGTCGCCTCTCACCGAATCGTATAGGTTTCGCTGTCCCTGTATCATGCCTTTCCAAACGGGAGACTGCGCATCCTCGAAATCAGACATGTAGACCTTTGCACCGGAGTTGAAGGCATTGATCACCATCTTTGCATCGCCTGACGGACCGGTGATTTCCACCCGTCTGTCAAGAAGGAAGTCAGGCACTGGAGCGACTTTCCAGGAGGTTGCCCTAATATCTGCGGTCTCAGCTGGAAAGTCGGGAAGAACCCCGCGATCGATTCTATCCTGCTTTTCTTTCCTTGCCGCAATCAGGGATGAACGTTCTCCTGAGAATCTTGTGCACAATTCTCCAAGGAACTGGAGACATTCCTTTCCAAGCAGTTCTTTCTGGTCAACGGTAACCCTTCCAAGTACCTGCACGCCCTGAGTGTCATAATCCTGCGACATCTTCTTCAATTAATCATAAGAAGTGTACATAAATATGTATTCGAATACACTTAAATATAGTTAAATATATGTATGTGTCATCTAATACGTATCATACATAGTATCTGTTTCAGGAGTCAGAAGAGTTGAAAGAAATAAGAAAACTGCAGGTTACGGCCGGAGGCACATACATCTTAACACTGCCAAGAGAGTGGGTGGAGTCTATGGGACTTTCCCGGGGTTCCCCTGTTTCGCTTGGATTTGAGAATAATGAGATTTCTTTGATTCCTGCCGGTTCAAGGATCCAGCAGGAAGCGAGATCCATCAATGTCAAATCCTTTGCAGACCGGAAACTTCTTGAGCTGTCCATAACGGCCTCGTATATCCAGGGCCAGGACGTTACCCAGATAACCTCTGCTGGCGACGAACCGCATGAATGGAAGGCATGGTCGAGGGATGCGTTGAAGGGACTGGTGGGCGTGGAAATCCTCGAGGAATATTCCGACAGGATTCTTCTGCAGAACCTCATTGATCCATACAAGTTCGACCTCGTGAGGTTGATGGAGAAATTCTCAAGGAATTCCTCTGCAGTACTGACGGATGCAATCAGTTCCCTTGTAAGCGGGAACCGTGACCTTGCCTCAGACGCGTTCGAAAGAGGCACAGAACTCATCAGGAATTATCGCCTTCTCATGAGGCTTGCAATCCTTTCATCGAGGGAAAAGGAGTTGAGGAGACAGTACGAGATAGACTCCTTATCCCGTGTGATTGTCAACGTAATAGCAATCAGGGAGATGGGGAGAATAGCCTATTATGCTATGAGGACGGCACAGCATGTGATGGAATTCAGCGAGAAACTGGATCCTGCAATCGCGGAACCGCTCGTCAGGATGGAGAGGGAAACTACCGAGATGACCAGGAGATCTTTCCTTTCACTGATTGAGAGAAACCTGAAGGTTGCATCCCAGGTGATCGACAGGATGTCTGCAGTCAGGGAACTTTACGAAAAGATCCATGAGTCAGATCAATTCATGAAGTCAGGCAACAGGCTTCCTCTTTCCCTCATAATAAGGGATATCCGTGCTGTGGCAGGCTATGCAGTGGCACTCGCAGATGATGCAGTGCTGGGGGTTTTTGCCTAGTTACTGTTGTCGAAATTATTGCTCAATCGCTATGTATAAGTTTATTCTTTGAGTTTGTGATACCTTATATGCTGTATGGCGAGAATATCTTCGTCCTTTGTGCTGGCCAATATGGTCAGTTTCACCATGGGCTATTACTTGCTGTCGTCATATTATTCTCCGCTGTCCTCATGGTTGGCCCCGTACTTTGGCTCCAACTTATATTTCATTCTGGCTCTCTTCTTCCTGACACTTGGGAATCCCATCACATATCCGATCCTGCTAGTGACATGCGTAACAGTTGGCGTAACAATCGGAATCTTCTCGAGGAAGGTGCTTCGGGCTATTGGTGTGACCATTTCAGTATACATGTGGTCGCTGAGCATGATGGGACTCGCTTTCGCTCTTTACGCAATCAATTATGTCCCCTCATTTGGTGGTTCATCCGGTTCAGGGACTCCCGCTTTCCTCACCAATGGACAGATTCCACATGGAACAAATCTTGCTACGATCATTTCCGAGCCGGTGTTTCTTGCCATATTTCCGACGGTCTTGAAACTGATTTCGACGTTTGCTACATCACCCGCATCTGCAGCATCTCCGACCAGCATCATCCCAATGATCCTTCCCATACTTGAAGGAACCATCATCTCCATAATCATATGCAGTGTAACTGCTTCCCTGGTAGCTTACGCGATGAGGAGGCTCGCAGGGCACGGCACAGGAAAGGCAATGCCGAAATCCCCTGCATCACTGTCGGTCTTTATCGTTATTGCAGCCCTGATTCTGGGAGGCGCAGGAGCACTTGCCATAACACATGACTCTTATTCGGGTGCTTCACCTGGTATGTATGCGACACCTTTCTCAGAACTGAACCGGACTGCGCAGGGTGAACTGATATCCTCTGCGGTTTCAGGGTCATTAAGCCTTCCCGATGGGTTATTTACATCCAGTGTACTGAATAGTTCAAACAGTTCTCTTAGCTCAGGTTACATGGAATCCGCGCTGAGCCTTGTGTCCCCGTACGGAAACCTCTATTCGATGTATTTCATGGCCAGCAACAAGACTATTCCGCAGGGCGGAACACAGGGATTCG
>JAJZLK010000080.1 GCA_021803655.1 Thermoplasmata archaeon | reverse complement strand
TCCTTTTCCGGGTACTCTTTCATGACTTCCTTCTCCGTGATCTCCGTCACGTCCTGAAGGAGCTTAACCTTCTCCGGGGTTATTTCTCCTATTATCCTCACAGCCAGTCCCGGTCCGGGGAAAGGCTGCAGATCAGTATCAAGGCCGAGGAATCCTGATATTTCCCTGATATCGTCCTTGTAAAGATCCCTGAGTGGCTCCACAAGCTTCAGGTTCATATTCTCCGCGACACCGCCAACGTTGTGGTGGCTCTTTATGACTTCCCTGACAGATCCTCCGCTCTCAATCCAGTCCGGTGCAATGGTGCCCTGCAGCAGGTATTCCGCCCCATACTCAACGGCTATCTTCTCGAAAACGTCTATGAAGGTCTTCCCGATGATCTTCCTCTTCTCTTCCGGGTCCGTAACCCCTTTAAGCCTGGTGAAGAAGAGCCCGGATGCATTCTCAATGCGGTAATTCATAGAGTACTTCCTGAAAAGCTTCTCAACTCTCTCAGACTCATTCTTCCTGAGGAGTCCGGTATCAACAAAAACGGATAAAACACGGTCTTTTGCAGCAAGCGAACAGAGAACGGCAAGAAGGGAGCTGTCCTGGCCCCCGGAACACGCAAGTATTCCCTTTCCCTTAAGGTTGGAATCGATGAAGGATTTCAGGTCCTCCACCGTCTGCGAGACCTGTGAAGACAAATATCCTAACCTTCAGGTCTTCATTATGGCGCCGAGGAACACAAGAAGCCCTATGGCGATCCCGATTCCGGTGGCTATTACGTAAAATATGGTCGGCTCAATCACTGCCACCCACAGTCCTCCGGAGGGTTCCTTGTAGTAGTGTGCCATCGCGTATGTCAAGATGCCTGCGATTATGCCGATCACAAACAGGATAATTCCTACTGCCCTGCTCTTCCCGCTGCCGAAATAGGCGGTCATTATTCCAAGAACGATCAGGGAAATAGCAAACAACGACAGAATAACAAGCACGAATGTGTACCAGTCCCATGCAAATGCAATCATTATTTTTCACTCCTCACAGTTTTATCCCAGTCAGCGTCTTAGTGTCGATCACTCCCTCGATCGTTCTGATCTGCTCTATAACGATCTTTCCGAGTTCACTGAAATCCAAGGCGTCTATCTTCACTATAAGGTCGTATTCGCCAAAAAGGGGATGAATCTCTACAACGTACTTTATCTGGGATATTCGGTTGTATACTTCATGCTCCTTTCCCGGCACGGTACTGACCAGAATGAACGCTACGGACAAGGATAATCCCGACTCCATATTTACAAGGGCTAATAAACCTTTTTAGGAGAATAAGTGCGAATGTTTCAAGGACTGCACTGAAGAAAGACGGGAATATCAAACAGCGGAAAACCGCAACGGGCCGGTATCCGCAATTCATGAATCTGCTGTTGCTTCAACGAGGAACTTCTCCAGGCTATCAAGCCTTACAAGTTCCTGCTTGCCTGATTCCAGGTTCTTTATCGTCACGCTCTCCTTTTCCCTCTCGGCATCTCCGCAGATGATCGCATAGGCACACCCGCTCCTCGCCGCATCCTTGAACTGCGCTGAAAGGGAACGGGAAGAGAGGTCTGTCATGCAGGCTATGCCAAGGTTCCTGACCGTGGCTGCGATCCCGGCCAGAACAGAGGTGTCTGAGTTTGGCGGTCTGCATACGTAAACGCTCTTTTTCGTGATATCTGTCTTCCAGCATCCGTATTTCCTCATCATGAGTTCCAGGACCGCATCTCCCATTCCCACTCCAACCGCCGGAATTGACTCACCGGAAAAAGTGGAAGCAAGTCCGTTGTATCTTCCTCCACCAAGTATAGACCTGAATTCTCCGTCAGCGTCGAAGGCCTCGAAGACTATTCCGGTGTAATATGAAAGTCCCCTGACAATAGATAAATCGATCACTATCTCCGATGGTGAACCAGAGGAGCAGAGTTCAACGGTCCTGGCAGTTCTCTCCACAACGTCGTCCATTCCGGAGAACCACTCCTTCCTGCCGGATGCCAGCGACCTCAGGTCCGCAGCGGTCATTGGCTTGCCAAGAAGTTCAACCAGCTCTGTGGAATCCTTCCTGCTCCCGATCAGTGAGGAAATTTCATCAAGGAACTGGTCTGCAGGGAGTTTTCTCATCCGGTCTATGGCCTGGAATGCCTTCTGTACGTCCCTGAATCCAAGATTCTCAAGGAGCGCCTGCATCATCTCCCGGTTGTTCACCCTGATCTGGTATCTCTTTTTCAGTCCTATGGAATCGAGTATCCTCATGGACAGCATTATTATCTCGGAGTCAGCTTCCATGGAATCCGGCCCGAAGATGTCGGCGTTGTACTGGTAAAATTCCCGCATTCTTCCCGCCTGCGGCTCCTCATATCTCCAGAACTTCTGGAAACTGTACCACCTTACCGGCCTTGGGAGATCCTTCCTGGCAGTCAGCATCCTCACCACAGTCGGGGTCGCCTCCGGGATCAGCGTTATTTCCCGCTGGTTCCTGTCGCGGAACGAAAAGGTCTGCTGAACAAGTTCATCCCCTGACTTCATCCTGTAGAGGTCCAGGAACTCAACGCTGGGAAAATCGATCTTCCTGAATCCGAACAGCCGGGAGCAGGTGTCGCTCTCCCTGAATATCTTCTCCCTGATCTCCATGTCTTCAGGGTATATGTCCCTGAAACCCCTCACTCTTTCCATACTCAATATGGTAGAAGGATGGGACTTATATTATGATTGCAGGGGACAGACGCTGGACTGAAGAGGGTCTCACAAAGAGAGGAAGTCCATCGGTAATCTGATCAGGAAGACCTGATACTGTCCGGAGATAACGCCGCTACAATATGTATATAACCAATAATTAAATACAGACTATCATGTTAAACACGCGATACGTTGACCTCCTCAGGAAATCCAACTACAAGATAACCCCACAGCGCCTCAGGGTTATAGATTACGTTTCAAATCATCCCGGTCATTTCAAGGCTGAGGATGTTTACACACACGTGAAGGGAGTGGAACCTACCATCACCCTTGCTACTATATACAACATTTTCCGTGCAATGATCAAGTCAGGCATACTGGATTCCTTCGAGATAAACGGCACCACGTGGTTTGAGAGCAACACCATACCGCATGCCAACCTCTACTGCGAAAAGTGCCATGCGTTTGAGGACGTGGAACTCCCCGACAAGATCCTTCTGGAAAGGCTCTCTTCAGAGTGTGGAATCAAGGTAAGGACTGCCTCGATCCTTCTCAAAGGTACCTGCAGGTCCTGCACAACCGGCGCCTAATCGTGATCATCAATCTCCTTGCTTAACTGCTTGGGGAAATTGAGAGGGTTGAAATTTCTCATGACCGTTCTGAGTTCCTGCACGGATATTTCTTTCACCAAGAGGGCGACAAGCAGGAAAACACCCAGAGTTGCAACAAGGGCAGGAGCAAGGACAAAGAAGGAGTATGGCTGCACAACCCGGAGGAGCAGTATGTCAAATATGGCCTCGACCGACAGTGGAATGATAAGCCTGGGAATTCTCGCACCGATTGCAACTCCTCCAGTCTCGTAGAACATTATCCTGAAAACTATATTGGCAAACATCGATGAGGCGAGGGTACCGACTCCTGCGCCGACCACGCCTAGGGAAAGTCCTGAGAATCCGAATATTTCCGACGGGATGAGGATAAGATCAAGGACTATGTTGATGGAAATGGCTATCAGGGTTACTATACCCACAGACATCGCCCTGTTCTTTGATATCAGTGCCGAGGTGTACACCATGGATGAGTTCACGAAGAGCACATTAAGCGACAGGAGCGGAAGAAGCAGCGCGAAGGGCTTGTAATAGCCGCCGAAGATGTTGAGCACAAACTGTCCGAGAAATATGAATGCCACAACGAACGGGGATATGAACATGAAAATTATCCGTTCATAATTCCTTATTCTCTCCGTGATGGACAGGTCCCCGGGTGCGCTTGCACGTGCCATGAGGGGGAGGAAGAACACGGATACTGCCATGGAGATGTTCATGAGCATGGAGACAAGTTTCTGGTTGAGATAGAACGCACCAGTGTCAAGGTTGTGCCAGTAGAACTGTATCAGCACCTTGTCAAGGTTCTGGCTCACGGTGCCCATTACCGCAGAAAGTGTCAGCGGAACGGCTATGGTAAGCATTTTCCTGAACAGCTTGTAGCTTGGCCTGGAAAACTTCCATGGCCTGCCGAGGAAGAAGGAGATTGCGAAATACGTTCCAAAGGTGAAGCCGTAAGTCACCGGCAGTATGATTGCCATCAGGTTTATGCTCAGGTGCAGGAAACCGAGCAGGAACAGGGAGACGAGGATGATGATGAAGCTGTTCCTCATGAGTGCTTCAACTATTGCAGGGAGGCTCATCCTTGCGGAGGAGAGTCTCGACGTGAAGTATGCCTGGGAAAAGGAGAGCATGTTGACGAAGAAATAATACGGGATCAGGCCGATTATAACGTAAAACTCAATTGAATACTCGAATCCATGTCCGAGCACAACAACCCATACGAGGAGGGAGAGCAGCGTGAGAAGGACAAAAACTCCGCTGAGAACCAGTTTTATGAGCAGGTAGGTGGAATTCAGGGTTGAAATATCCTCTCCTGCGGAAGCGTTCTTCACGTACGCTGTGGAGAAACCAAGATCACCTACGAGCGTGAACAGTCCGACAAACCCCATCCCGAATGCCAGCATACCCCATGATACGGGGAAGAACCTGGTGAGCATGAATATACCCACAACGCCTGCCACGGCATTTATCGCATTCTGGGCTATTATGATGGGAGACTTGCTGGAGAACAATCAGAAAAGTGATGTTAAAGCATGGTTAAATATTGTGGTGCGACGGAATGAAACTTTATTCAGGAATGCACATTACTCTGCATATATGACCTGGGCAGACAAGTACAGGGCGACCAGCTTCAGCAGTCTCATAGTGAAACCGGAAATCCTGAGATCGGTGATAGCCTGGGTCAACATGTGGAAGGCCGGGAATCCACAGAAGAAGGTGCTTCTCCTTCATGGTCCTCCGGGAACCGGCAAGACCACCGTCGCATATGTTATTTCGAAGGAAATGGGGATGAAGGTTATCGAGATGAATTCTTCCGAGAAGAGGAACAGCGATAACCTGATGCTGATTGGAAAGATGGCAGGACTCTACCGGGACCTGACCGATTTCCAGGAACCGGGTTCCGGTCCGGACAAGATCATACTCATAGATGAAGCGGACAATATCTTTGAGGGAAGGGGAGAGGGCAGCGATACAGGCGGAATGAGGGCCCTCGGGGACATAGCGCAGACCACGAAGAACCCGGTAATCGTGACCATGAACGATTTTTATGAATTCAGGAGGAAGGAACATTCCAGGGAGATCACCGAGAATTCACTGGAGATCGAAATGCTTCCCTACACCAGGAAGAATGAGAAAGATTATCGGGAGTTCAGGGCAAGACTGAAGCAGAGGATGCATGAGATCGCCTCGACCGAGGGGCTGGTCGTATCGGATGAAATCGTAGAAGGACTGATTGAGAAGAACGGGACGGACATCAGGGCAGCCATAAACGACCTGGAATCGATGCGCGGATCGGACGGGAGTTTCACCGGAATCAGGGACATCCAGGAGAGCATATACAAGGTTGTGGAATCGATCCTCTTCAGGGGGGAGATGGATCATGCCATCGAGACTTCAAGGGACGGAGACTTCACGGCGGAAGATCTCCTGATGTGGATGGATGAAAACACCGGTTCTGTTGCTCTTTCAAGCGGCGACAGGGTCAGGGCATATGATCTGATTTCGATCTGCGATGTGAACATTGGAAGGGTGCGCCGGAGGCAGCACTTTGCCTTCAAGGGATACGCAGAGGAGCTGGCGTGCGGCACGCGGCACGTGATGAGGAAGCCAAACACCCATTACGTGAAGTTCCAGTTCCCGAAGCACATTCGGAACCTTTCAAGAATAAGGATTGGCGGGTATTCCAGGAAAGGTCTTGAGACGAAGATTTCACGCTACACGCACATGGGTCCGTCAAGGGCACGTGACAATATGTGGTTCTTTGTCGGCATGCGCAAATCGAGGCTGGACATTTTCAGGGAAATATCGAAAAGGCTCATGATCCAGGAATCTGAACTTGGCTATCTCTAAGTTCCTCGTCGTGCATTGCAGCAACCTTGAGGCATTTCCTTATGGTTCCGCTGACCGTGATTATTGATACTTCAGGAAACTGCTTTCCGATGGCATTGCAGAACTCGTCCTTATCAAACTGGTTGGTCCTGAATATTGCAAACTTCTGGTCTGCGTGCTTCACCCGGACGCTGAACTTCTCCGAGAGCTTCTTCTCCATCCTCCTCAGGTCGGTCTTTCCATAAAGGACAAGTACGTACCTCTTCCTGACGGGAGAACTCTTCATGATGAGCCATTGCAGGGATCATATTATAATTCTGCGGGCAGGGAAGATGCTACCCTATCTGGAAGGGGGATGAAAGCCCAGCAGATACCTGTTCCTTGAGATAAAGTCATACAGAGGATCGGCAAATCCTATCAGGGCTGCAATCCTGAGAAACATGGCAAGAGGATAGAAAACTGGTATCCTGCGGAATATCATGGCAAGGGAACGGGGGCCGTTAAGGACAGTTCCGTGCTGGTCAACGGTGTGTATCCTGTTGCGTAATTCTTCCACCGGTATGTTGTTCACCGGTTGATCGACTGATCCTGTTCCCCTGAAGATGAAGGATCCGGAACCGTCCAGCTTCTGGACAAGATGCATGGAAAACAGGCAAACTTGGCATTCCGAGTCATACAGAACCGCGATCTTTCCGTGGTCTTCCACAGGGCATGAGTTATCGGAGACAGATAAACATGAACAAATGTTAATTCCAGGTCGTTGGAGGAAAAATGAAAAAGTGGAGGGGAAATCCCTCCGGGATCAATTCTCACAGCGTATTGCGGAGATTATTGTGTGGTGCTGGCCGTAGCATGGGCAGGTATTTCATGATTCAAAACTCTCTTGTATGCGAGATAGAATCCCGTACCAAGCAGGATATCCGGTATCGCATCGAGGAGCTGGAATAGAAGGAGTTTGCCCTGTATTTCCGCCGCAACGTTTATCGTTGTGCCGCCCTGGACAGCGGTGCTGACAACACTCTCCAGTACTGGAAGTGCGAGCGCAAACATGGCTATTCCTATAACAACGGAAGCAATGAACGCGGCAATGAGAACCTGTTTGCCGATCTGTGCCTGAAGTTCAAAACTCAGGAGTATGTATGCGATAGTTCCTATTATTGAGGCCACGATAACGCCGGCAAGAAGACTTGCCAGTCCACCGTCAAGCTGGGCAATCAGTGCCTGTCCCGTAGGTGGATTCGGCGAAGTTAACGTGCTGGCTATTGACAATGCGAAAACAGATGCCATGGCTCCGGAAACAACCATCGATATTATGAAAACCACAAACGCAAGAACGACATAAGTGGAATGTTTATCTCCAAAAGCGCGTCTCCCAAGGATCACCAGTATTGCGCCTATAAATACAAGGAGCCCTCCGATATACTGCACATAAGGAATCCACGAAATGAAGAGTCCTACGGTAAGCAGGAACAGCCCGGTTCGCGTCCTGTCAATCTCTTTTGTCCAGACCTGTCTGCCGTAATCGCTCATGTCATTTCCCGGTTTCCACTGTGGAGTGGAAGAAGCCTGACCTTGAGGAGGCTGAGTGGAGATCGGGCTGTTGCAGTTTGAGCAAATGGAGGCACCAGATTCGTTGATGGCACCACAATTATTGCATGCTACGCTTTCCATGGTTAATCTGATAAAGGTATTGTTGAGAATATTTAAGACTGTTCCTGAATTTTGGATTCAACTCATGTAAAGGTCACGTCAGGAGTCAGGGTTTCTGCTCTTCTTCAGACGCTTCTGATTCTCAAATAGAATGGCACATGCATGTACCTTCTGATCTCAATGGAACGGTTTCGCCTGTCGCGGTTGCCAAGTTATATATATTGTCCTAAATTAACGCTTAGTCGCAATCAACAAGAGGATTAAAATGCAAGCATCAAGCACTTATTCCGTCGTCAGGGATGCCTGGAAGGATCTGAAAGGTTCGGAGATATACGGTCTCCAGAAACAGAGAATGATCGAGTGGAGGAAATCCGGGGCAACGGAGAGAGTTGAATATCCGACGAGGATAGACAGGGCCAGAGAACTTGGCTACAAGAGCAAATCAGGTTTCGTCATAGTCAGATCAAGAGTCAGGAGAGGGGGAAGCCACAGGCCAAAGATTATGGGCGGAAGAAGGCCAAGAAGAATGGCCTACAGCAAACTCACGCCAAAGAAGAGCATCCAGTGGATAGCCGAGGAGAGGGCTGCAGACAAGTACCCAAACATGGAAGTTCTTAACTCATATTATGTGGGCGAAGACGGTCTCTACAAGTACTATGAGATAATTCTTCTGGACAAGAGCAATCCCGTCATAAGCAACGATCCGAAACTTTCGTGGATCCTCGACCCTGCCCAGAAGGGAAGGGTGTACCGGGGCCTCACATCAGCCGGATTCAAGGGTCGCGGCCTTCGAACCGGAAGGAAGGGAAGTGCCAAGAGCAGACCATCCATCAGGGCAAACGGAAGGCTTAGAAGGTAAAGTTCTATCCAGCAACTGTGCCCCGCGGCACAGTTGTATGGCAACAGATACTATGTTTATTACAACTCAGTTGTCTTGAAAGGACGCACCTTCAGTCATACATGATCCGCATTTCCAAGGACAAAGATCATTTTTGACTTTGAACTCATCCAAACTATTCTGAAGTAACCCTGTAGGGGTACCTTGTTTTCATGGAAACGGAATTTCCGTGAATCCTTAAGAACGTAGGGATTGAATATGTACCGGCTGCATGAATCTGCAACTCTGTCGATTTTACATAATATGCAGTTCCAAATCCTCGATAATTTTCCTGGATTTCTTTGGAATCTCTGACGTTTTCCACTCGTCTCCCACCTTGAGCTTGTGCACCCTTCCCAGGTGATCGATCACGTCTCGCGGAGAGTATCTGCTCAGGAGATCCTTCTTCCTCAGTTTGTTGTATATCCTGTAATGAAGCATCAGGGCGATGAAGTTCACGAACATCCATCCCTGCAAGCCTTCGTCCGTTCTCATGTAAGTACGATCAGCATCAAGGGTGTTCTTGAACGTATCATAGGCCTTCTCTATCTCACTGCGGGATTTCAGCATGTCGTACACGATTTCACCGGAGACCCTGAGATCTGTGATCGCGGCAATGGTTCCCATGCGTCTTTCTGCAGCCCGGAACCTGGATACTGCACCTCTCCTGCCCTCTGAATGGCGGAGGAAATCCTTCTCCTCCTCGGCCCTGAGGTCGGGATCACGGAAGAGATACACTCCCCTCTTACTGTCATGGGTATACCAGACGGGTCTTTTCTCGAAGATGAAGTACCTGCTCATCTCGGTATCGTACGGGATCATGGAGGAATTCCGTTTCAGTGGCATTATATAGTGCACATGGTGAGATTCAAGCTTCTTCACGTTTCCTGCGGAATAGAAACCTGAATCTGCAACGAGGACCACATTGGATATTCCGGATTCATCCATCGTGGAGACAATGGGCATGACGCTCGTGGTGGATCCTGCAAGCATCCTGAAGTATGACGGTTCATGATTCTCGAGGTTGAACAGGAACATGATCTGGATCATAGGGAGGTGCCTCTCCTGTGGATCGTGGCCAAGGGTTGCCGAGATCACGTCATCCGAGAATGAAAAGGCGTATGCCAGATCGACTGCAAGGTACCTGCCCTTCTGCAGAAATGCCTCCATGAATTTCTTCATGGAGGATCTATCCATGCCTATCGACCTCAGCATCTCACCCGTGTGGCCTGGGTATGTTGTGACGCCTTTCATCTCCTCTGACAGGAAGGATTCACTGTAATGGAATTCCAGGTTCTTGATGGGGGAGTTGTGTATCAGGCGCATGCACGCAAACACAAATATTTCCCTCCATTCAGGGAAATTATCCTTCAGTGCTGTCCGTATATCCCTGGATATTTCAATGAGGAGTGAAGTGGCACCATACTCCTTCACCGATACCTGATCATATCTCTTCATGATGCGTTTGTATTTGGGCTCAATGAGGCCGTCAGGGGTTATCCTGCCCAGATACTCGTCCGTGATGAGCTGAGCCCTCCCCTTCTCCGGATTCCACTTGCTGTGCACCCTGTACATGTAGTAGATCTCTCCCTTCTTCTGCACGAGAGTCCCTTTTTTCTTGTATTTCATGACCCAGTCAGGATAAGGCATATTATACTGATACATAATATGCAGGTATAAAGACATTTCGGTCCGAACTCCTAAAATACGAGATTTCCCGAAAACTATTATGTAAAAGTCTATGAGTCACAGATGAATAATGGATCGAAGTGATGACATGAGCGAAAATGTTGCTGAAATGATCGTTGATTCGCTGGTTAAGAGCGGGGTTGGAAGGATATATGGGGTTCCCGGAGACTCAATTAATCCTCTCGTCGAAGCGATAAGACGTAGTGGAAAGATAAAGTACGTGCAGGTAAGGCATGAAGAGGGAGGAGCATTTGCAGCGTCCTTTGATTCCAAATTCTCTGGGGGTCTATCTGCATGCTTCGGCACTTCCGGTCCGGGATCGATACACCTTCTCAATGGTCTGTATGACGCAAAGATGGACAGGGCTTCAGTAATTGCAATCACCGGACAGGTAAGCACAGACCTTATTGGGAGGAATTCACACCAGGAAGTTGATCTAGCCAGGCTATTTGACGACGTAACTGTATTCAATCGTCTCGTAACCGATGCGAAAAGCGCTCCATATCTAGTTGCAAGAGCGATACGGGAGGCAATGTTGTCCCATGGGGTAGCACACCTGAATTTCCCTGTGAACCTTTTGATGCAAAGGCTTGAGAACCGGGAACGTTACTCGATCGAACCGCCGAAAGCGGTCTACAGCCCTGACTTAACCCAGGTTGCGAAGCTAATAGAAGAAAGCAGGAGGCCGGTCCTTCTGATTGGAGCTGGAACAATAGGCGAAAGCGATTTGCTGGATACGTTCTCAGAGAGGATTGGTGCTCCCATTGTATACTCATTACTGGGCAAAGGAGTAATGGCAGACGACGATCCAAGGGTAATGGGCGGGCTGGGCCTGCTCGGTTCCAAACCCGGTCTATCAGCAATCAAGAAATCTGACCTGATAATAGCGGTTGGATCCTCCTTTCCCTATCGTGAGTACATACGCGATGACAGGAAGATAGTTCACGTTGATATAGACGCAGGTGCTCCAAACAGGGTATTCAGAGCTTCAGCCCCTGTTCTTTCCAGTTCGCACGATTTCCTGAGTTCTATAATCGGAAAAGTACCGATAAAGACGGATAAGTTTTTTAACGAACTCCAGGAAACCAGAAGAGAATGGCACGAACGTTTGGCGGAAGATGAGAAACGTTCTACCGAGGGTGTGAATCCTATGATGCTGGCCCGGATCCTGTCAGAAGAAGCTGAAACGGGCGCTACCATCGTCACCGACACAGGCAATACCACCATGTGGATCGCGAGACATTTCCAGGCTTCTTCCGGACAGAGGTTCCTCTTTTCAGGAGGGCTCGCTTCCATGGGTAACGCACTGCCAGGCGCACTCGGTCTAGCGATGGCGCAGGATAAACCCGTTATAGCCGCAGTGGGAGATGGAGGACTGGCAATGACGATGATGGAACTTTCCACCGTTAAGAAATATAACATTCCACTGAAGATCGTTGTTTTCAACAACAGCAAACTCGCCATGATCAAGTTTGAACAGGAAGTGGAGGGCTTTCCTGAGTGGGGCATAGATCTCTACAATCCAGATTTTTCAGTAGTAGCGAAAGCGTACGGCATTGACTCGGACAGGATTACGGGAAACGGAAACATAAGGGAAAAAGTTAGAAATATGCTCGATCACGACGGGCCATTCCTTCTGGAGGCCATTACTGATCCAGACGTAAGGCCCATGCCTCCAAAAGTCACCATCGAGCAGGCTGCTGGCTACTTAACTGCAAACATTCGTGAACATGTTGGATACACCCCAGAAGTGGCTCAGAAGAGGGACCGATGATTATGACTTACCAGAACACCACGAATCCTGAGGGAAAGTCTGTGGTCATCATAGGCTTTGGGTTTGGAGGATTCTCTCTTGTGTGATCATTTCACAAACATGCCAGGAAATTTGGAATAGTCCCTTCAATAATCACAGTGATCAACAAGACAGACCACCTTACAATCAAATGAGCAAGAAAGCTCCGAACCTTTAGGAAGGAGATGTGTAGTGTTTCAGCAACGCGATGGTGGTTATGCTCGAACCAATGAAGTAAATGATGAATACTGCCCTAAGTAATTCGGGATTAAACAGAAGCCATGAGATCACTTCCCTAACCCATGAGAGAAAAGGAATCGTTCCTAGACAAAGAGCATACCGAACTGCTCGAAGAAATTCAAGAACTGTCGATGCGTGAGGGAGATGTGGGAGAATCTTTCAAGGCTGTTATGAAAATATTCAGCTTTCATCTTGACAGGGAAGAGGAAACTGTGATCCCCTTGCTTGAATATCTCAGGAGAAGGGCACTGAAGGAACCAGAACCCATGCATGAAAGGATCTCAACGGCAAGCAGAGGATTCCAGCAGGAATATGGTTCTATGCTTTCTGAACACAGAGAGATTGAGACCCTTCTCGAGGCTGCTGAAAGATCCAGCAGTGCAAAAGTGAATGAAGTGTTGGATCTGATACGTGCATTGAGGCATCACGTTGAGATAGAGGAAGAGATACTCTATCCTGCCGCCCTGGCGGCTGGAACGTTATTTAATCTTGAGAACCCGCATGCCTGATCTTCAGGAGCAGGGAATACTCAATTCCCTGCATTGTAAAGAAATGCGCATAGCTATTCCCCGAGCGCGCTTAAATACTGAATTCCCCTATTATAACAGTTCTTTAATCGCCGGAACAAGATTCATCAATCTTGACGGTTACATATGGAAAAGACGAGCGAGCAATGCATACCTACTTCCCATGCGTTGAGGGCAAACCAGTTCTGAGGAAGGAAAATGGATCATTTACAAACTCGTTCTTGGTGAATTGATTTCAGGTCCACATGATCCAAGCCATGCGGGGAACCAGAAACTAGCATCCCATAAGAAAAAGACTGTTGTCTGGAGGACAGCAGAGCACATCTCAGATACAAGCTTAACAGTTCTGTTCTACAGAACAGGAACGGGGAGATCAGCCTATCTATGCAAATCGATATTTATCCTCGGAGATGGAACACATTGAGGAAAATAAATTAAGGCATTGTGGTTATGCCCTCTTCGCTGCCATATGTGCTAGCAAGATTGCCGCGGTGGCCCAGTGGTACGGCGCCAGACTTGAGATCTGGTTCCCTCGTGGATCGGGAGTTCGAATCTCTCCCGCGGCGCTCTAACCAGTTCGCGCGGCATTAGATTCGCACCTCCTCAATTACCCGAAAAAACTTGCCTTTCATCTTCTTCCTCACCTCGTCTATTGCCTCGTCCTGCTGCAAATGGAGATAGACCTCGGTCGTCCCAAGATCGGAGTGTCCGAGCAGCTTTGAGACAGCATAAATTGATACGCCGTTGCGCGGGAGATGGGTTGCCTAGATGTGGACGGAGAATTTTACGTCTGCTCTCGCGGCTATCCTCATCACGCGCTGTCTGAGATAACCACAGCAGGGTCTTTCGCGTCACGAGAGGGTTTGGACTCAGGTACTCGTCCCATCTTGAGGAAAGAACAAAATCTCATTATCTGGAATCTATAAGAAGGTTTATTTGACGCATATCGGTAAGCATTTACTGGGGCGAACATGTTGAGTGTGACTTTTGGACGGTTTATCATGAAAACCTTCAGAGCGAAGGGATTATACTTCAGCTGGGTGGAGATGGGATACGCAAACTGATGGAGATTAAGGACATTTCGAAGGGATGAATCTTGACTGAAAAGGAAACCGCAAATGATCTGGACGAGAAGATAACTTATTTCAGGTATTCGGGGGAGACAAACACAGGAAATCTTCTCAGGGAGGCAAGAGATCGTGCCCTGAAAAGAAAAATAGGTACAGTTATCATCCCTTCTGAAACCGGTTTAAGTGCCTTAAAGGCAATCGATGTCTTTCGGGATTCCGGCATTCGACTGGTAGTGGTCACACACTATCCGGATAGAGTTTCTGGCCCGGAGGGAGATATTCCCATTGGTATAAATCGCCCCGAATATGAAAAGACGAGAAAGAAGATAATTGATGCAGGCATTGAAATAGTCCAGGGAACCCGGCCATTCGTTCCGCCTTCGAGAATTGAATGGACGTGGAATAGCATGGAAGGAATGATCGATGCAACCCTGGAGCTTTTCGGGTCAGGCACAAAGATTGCGATTGAAGTTGCTGTTATGGCAACAGATGCTGGCAAAGCCAAACCGGGAGACGAGATAATCTCATGTGGTGGAACATACAAGGGTCTTGACACTGCGCTCATAGTAAGAGCAAGCAACAGTCACAAGTTCTTTGAGCAATTTGAGGTCATGGAGATCATAGCAAAGCCAAGGTTTCTTGTTCACACAGAGGGCCAGTATCCTGACATGAACTGGAAAGGCGACATGGAACAGTATTACGCGTGGAAGGAAGACTATATGAAAAAGGGTGATTGAAGAGATTTTGGATGGAGTGAAAGAATGGGCAAAGTTGAATTTAATATGGAAATGGTTCCCAACAAACCTGTCACGAAATATGTAACATACTACGTCAAGCCAGAAGGTAAAATATTCACGTACTACCAAGGTCCCGCTTCAATGGACATCCGGGTAGAAAACATGGATGTGGCTGGCGCAAAGTCGTCTGTTTGGGCCTACAAGGAAAACCAGAAGGTATTGCCTAAATATGTGAAAGTTACTGTAGAATGGGACGACAATGAGAGACTGGAAACGAACCACACCGAAGACGTAAAATAATCCACCTTGAATCCAAAGGAAGATTCATATCTGGTCTGTGCCATAATCGCTGCACTCATACCAATGTCCTCAACGACCTACAGGTAAAACTGGATTCCACCTTGTTCTATTCCGAGGATGAAGTGAACATGTTTGTTTACGCGTACATTGACACGACTGCCAGGCAATCTGATCTTTCTGCAATAATGGATCCCATAGCCATCAGAATCAGAAAGGATAGAACCGAGGCAAAGATGAGTGAGAATAGGCTCAGACTCAAGGAAATTGAGATGTTCATCGGAGACATGAGGAAATTCATCAGGTCTTATGATTTCCTTTCCCAGATTGTTGATTACGGTGGCAGCGACCTGGAGAAGAGGAGCATCTTCTACCGGTGCCTCATACCAAAGCTCATTGGGGACAAGCTGGATGATGAAATAGACCTTTCAAAGGTTATCATGACCCATTATAACCTTTCGAAACAGAAGAACCAGGATCTTAACCTCGGGAAAGTTGTTGGATCTGGCGAAACGCTGAGGCCGGTTGCATTCACTGGCGCAGGGTCTCCACACGATCCGGAGAAAGCATACCTGTCCGAACTAATAAAGGAATTGAATGAACTCTTTGAAGGCGAACTCACGGATGCTGACGTTATCAACTACACAAACAGTATTAGAGACAAGGTTCTTGAATCCCCAACCCTGAGGAAGCAGGCACTGGCAAACACCAAGGATCGCCTGATCATAAGTCCAGATTTTGAGAGGGAGTTCACTAAGGCGGTGATTGGCCAGATGGGAATCAACCAGAAAATGTCTGAGCAGATCCTTAATGACCGAGATAAGAGGCTGAGGTTCAGTTCTCTCGTTATCGATTTGATTTACAAGATGTTGAGGGAGTCGGAGAAGGAACCGGAAAGGGAGTCTGGATAGATTTTAACGGACGATATTCTGGAAGGATGCAAACTTTAACTGTTTAGATTCTAGTTTGCACCCAACTTATTCTCTGATTTTTTTAATTTTCGAGCAAAGTAATTTTATATT
>JAJZLK010000024.1 GCA_021803655.1 Thermoplasmata archaeon | reverse complement strand
ATCGACAATGGGAGGGTCATCTTCTCACTTCCAGGTTCTGTGAATGCACAACAAACCGCTTTTCCCATAATCCGGGAGATGGTTTTTCATACCATTCACGAGGCAAATAAGGAGTGATCTCATTCCCGCGGAGCCAGGAAGAACGTGGAAACGATTCCAAGAACGGCAAACATGGAATAGAACAGGAAGACGGCACCAGGCCAGAACAAGGCTGAGAGTACAGGCTCCACAACTATCCCTATTATGGCTCCAAGCCTGCTGGCGGAGTTGCTGATCCCGCATCCAAAGCCCCTGAGTCCTTCCGGAAAGAGTGCCGGTGGAAAAATGAACTCAAGAATTCCGGGACTAAGGCCGGCGAAGAATCCGAAAACGGCTATTACGAGTAAGCCCGCAAGAACGTCTCTCACCAGCGACATGCATAGCAGGCTGACCATGATACCCATGAACCCGATTATAAGAAGAGAACGCCTGGTTACAAAGGACAGTATATAGACGCCACACAACGTTCCTGCCAGTTCTATCATTCCCACTACCCCTGCGGAATATAACACTGCAGAACCGGACTGTCCGGAAATCGTTCCGATGATGGATGGGGAGAAGAGCGTAATACCGTACTGCACCACGTCGAAGGAGAACCAGAAGAGGGACCCGAATACAGTGAGTGTAAGTTGTCTGCCAGTGAACAGGCTCGAAAGGTCTGCCAGGTAATTTTTCCGCGCACGCGACGGATGGACAGGTTCCAGAATGAAGTGCCTGAGCAGGACTACAGATATGGAGGGTACTACGGGGAGAAGAAACAGGATTCTCCAGGATTCAGGACCAGAGCCGGATAAGGCGATTCCGGCAACAACGGACAGGACGAAGCCCGCTGTCCACATGGTTCCGAGCCGCCCAACGATCACGTTGGAAGAACTTCCGCCCCGGCTTCTTTCCATCAGGATAGCAGATGCGACAGGATAGTCACCGCCGATCCCAAGCCCTACAATGAACCTGAAGATTATCAGTTGAAATGCATCCGTGGAAATTGCGCTGAGCACGCCTCCCACAGCAAATATCATTACATCGATGATGACGACGTATTTTCTTCCCATATAGTCGGAGATTCTTCCGAGGACTATGGCACCAACAAAATTCCCGATAATGGCGGATGATGCCAGCAAAGCAACCTCGGCCGGAGATGCCGCAAAAGCCTGCTTTAGAGGGTTCAGGGCAGGCGTGATCACTGTCAGGTTGTATCCGTCCACCAGCATGGAAACGTAGACAAGAAGAGCAGTCCAATCACGACCTGACAAATGATGGCGATTCATTCTACAATTCAGGTGAACATTTCTGTAATATTTTAAGAATGCCTAGAGGACCGGGAAAAACTGTTCGTAAACTGTCACCGAAACGCATTAGAAGCAGCACAAGTATTAATGGAGGGAATCATAATCTGACTGGGAAGGAGGGTAAGAGGGTTGGTAAGTCTTCTCGAGAAGGCGATTGGATTCAAGGAGGCTCAGGAGATATCAGCACGGGCATTTCAAGCAATGAGCGACAGTGAAGAAGTTCCCATCTCGGAGGCTGCCGGGAGGGTCTCCGCAACGACTGTGAGATCACATATTTCGATTCCACCATTCAACAAGTCAAAGGTCGACGGATATGCGGTGGTTGCGGCCGATACTGCAATGACATCCGGTAACTCAAAGGTGCTGCTTAACCTGACTGGAACCCAGGAAGCTGGATTCAGCGGCGACAACAAAGTTACGCATGGTACCTGCGTAAAGGTGCCCACAGGCGGTAAAGTTCCGGCAGGATCAGATGCCATCGTTATGCGGGAGAATACAGTGATTGACGGGAACGTGATTACAGTACTCAAGCCTGTCAGGGGCATGGAAAACGTGTGGAAGGAAGGATCTGATGTAGCAGACGGCGACATTATTGTTGAACACGGCAGGAGAATTGATTTCAGGGTAATCGGGGGATTAGGAGCAACCGGGAATGGTACAATACGGGTACTTCGAAAGATGAAAATATCGATCCTATCCACAGGCAACGAGATTATGGAACCGGGAACACCGTATCGGGAAGGGATGAACTATGATGCAAACTCATCAATTCTTCTTTCGATATTGCGGAGATATCCTGTTTTTGACGTGAAATATCATGGAATAATTGAGGACCGGATGGACTCCATGGCAGGAGCAATCCGCGATGCCTCCTCAACGTCAGATGTCGTGATCAGTACCGGAGGCACATCTATGGGCGACAGGGATTATGTTCAGGCTGCCCTGCTTCAGGAGGGGTTCAGGATTCTCTTCCACGGTGTCCGCGTGAGGCCAGGTATGCCCGTTCTTCTCGCGATGTCAGGGGACAAGACCTTCATCGGTCTGCCAGGATTTACCGTTTCCGCAATACTCACCTTTCTGTCTCTTTTCATGGAACCAATGCTGAAGGCATGCGGATACACAACTGAGGGAGTAACAAGTACAGTGGAAACCGCCTCATCCATTTCAATGGAGGACGGAATGACAGGTCTCGTCCCTGTCAAGTTGCTGAACGGCAGGGCTGTTCCAATAGCCGGGGACTCCGGATCAGTTTCAAGGATACTCAAGTCTGACGGATACCTGATAGTGGAGGAGGGGACAAAGTTAGCGGAAAACAGTAAAGTGATATTCAGAGCCTATCCCGGTCTCCGTCGATGAGAATATGTATTGAGAACCCAATCGATGATAAGGCCAGGTTAAAGTTCTGAAATGTGTTTTGTGGTCTCTCCGCACGCCTTCTCTATCTCTTTATACTTATTCCTGACTAACTCGCCAGTCTTTCCCTCATGGTGACCTATGGCAAGTACGTCGAGAAGGTGCTTCAGCTGGGAATCAAGAAGGATACTCAAAGTTCTGAGTTCTTCCTGTTTCTCCGGTGCAATCTCCTTTCTCCTTGAGGAGATAAAACAGTCAAAATGCACGGACCCGGTGCGGGTGAAAGTAAACTTCTCTCCAGTCCTGACTTTTCCTGAGCATATGTAACAGTTGAACTCTGCCATGATACTTGAGGCTGTCATTGGATATGATGTTAGTGGGGAACTTTTCCAGGACAGTGCTATCAACAAACACTCACTGTTAATAAACGTGGTTTCCATCCCGCAGTAGAAATGAAAAGTATCTGGAGATATACTTACCTGGCATATTTTGGCGTAATGATAATGGCCTATGTCGTACTTCCAAGAATAGATCCCGGTCTTTCACAATATTTCTTTTTCCTGCCGTTTATCTTCTTCTTTCCCTTTTTCCGGTTTGGGCGTAACAGGAACAGGAATAGCAATACGAAGAATGCTGAGACTACGCCTGCAGTTGATAACCCGGATTACTTCATGACGATGCCTGCAAATGAGAACAGGTATACGAGGCTTGGTTTAGTTGCCCTGACAGCAGCAACTGTTGTATCCGCAACCATGATCTTGTTCTACCTCGGCATATTGTGACCTCTTTCTCCGGTTTTGTCCGTTCCTAAACGTCAGGTGTCCCGAGATTTGACGACACGACCAGATCTGTAAGAACTTCAATATATCGCTGTATCATCTTATGAAGACACCGATGAGATATTTTGTGGATGTCGATGTAAAGCTCATGTGCCTCAAATCACCCGATGGTCCTATTTCTGCAGGCAAAACCTTTGATAAGCTGGAGTCAAAGCTTCCTTCATTGAAGGGGAGAAGGTTCTATGGACTGTCAAAACTGGAGGGCGACAACATTACATATTTTGCATGTGTCAAAGTTCAGGGAGAAGAAGATGCAAGCAAGTTTGGATTCCAGGAAATAGTATTGCCAAAGGGAGAGTATGAAAGAGAAGCAATAATGGACTGGGAAGATCATATAGATCAGATTCCAGAGAAATTTGATAAAATAGAATCTAAGAATCTCGTTGATCATCAGAAATTCTATGTGGAATATTACCGAAGTCAAAAAGAACTTATTCTCATGGCTCCAATCAAGTGACCCATTTCAGAACTCGTTGACGTTTTTTCAAACATAGCCAAACCATGCATAGTGTTTCGCAACCACTAAAATGGCAAATTTTACGATGCCCCCAAGCCAAATAACCATTATACGGTCATGGAAATGGAAGAGTCAGTACAGATGTAAAGGGAGAATGACTAGAGGAGGTTGTCAGAAGAACATTATTCATAGGAGTATTAAATAATAACATTACAATTACGTATATGTAATGGCTACAGAAATCGTTCAGGTTAGAATCGATAGCAGGGACATAGAATTCGTAGACTTTCTGGTGAAAGCAGGAATTTGCAGGAATAAGAGCGAGGCCATAAGATACCTTCTATCAGTGGGAATATCTTCCTCTCAGGAGTTGCCACAAATTATTAAGGCGGTTGAGGACCTCAAGAAAATAGAAAAAGAAAGTGGAGAATTTCCAATCAAGCTTCCTGGAGCAACGAAAATTCTCATGTCTGAAAGAGATAGGTTTTCATGATTTACATAGATACCAGCGTTATTATTTCTGTCCTTGATCCTCTGGATTCCGAGCATAGCCTCGCAAAAAGAGAGTTATCCAGCATCAATGATAAGATCATAAGTGAATTGACCCTCGTTGAACTGTCTACGGTTCTTCAGAGAAGAAAGGAATTGTCAAGTAAAACGAAAGAGTCTGGTCCGCTCAATATCATAGACACTTTTAGCAAGATCCTGTATATTCAGCAGGAGATGGAATTGAGACTGGTAGCTCCTAGAAATTTGTTAATGGGTTCCCCAATCGGTAACCTGAATCTACCATACTTGAAGGCGATTGAGTTGAGTTCCAATATACCAATGCGTACACTTGATCTGTTGCATCTAGCGTATGCAACTGAGATAGGGAAAAGTGTGGACATCAAATTGGATTTCCTGACAAGAGACAACGAATTCGCAAGATACTCTGACCTAATACGGGAATCCTGCGGGCTAGAACTAATCATACTGGGCCAATAGAAGAGTATAACGTAATGCGCTCATCAGGTTTGTATATCGGAAGAGAGCAGGAACCACACTGACCTGACAGGGGGATGAAAGCGAGCTTTTGTGTATTCCCATGCCATACATTCTGTGACCACCCCTGAAACGGGAAGGCATTCCCACGTGGAGTAAGACAGTTAAGCTGGACTGTCCGCATGGACATATCGGTTCCTTTGGCATGTTCTTCGTGAGGAGAGGGAATGAATGCGTCAAGCCCTCCACTGGAATCAGGCTGCCGAGGCGTATAATAATCAATACCCCTCTGAGATTCGCAATCAAAGTCAACCCGCCGATCGTTGCGTCCCGATCCACAGATCCAGGACAGCAACAAGCCCATGGCTTAAGCCGTGGGTAGTTTACAAACATTCAAGAAAAGGTCTGAATCAAAGGAAAACAGGAGTATGAATCACAAGAATAATCCACGACTAATTCGATACCGCGTGAAGGAAGCCAACAACTACGCAGAAACTTAATATTCAGTTTTCGCTCACACTCTCCTGATGGTGTTTATTTGACCGAAACCCTGCTCCCGCTGATTGTTCAGGGAGACGGCACCCTGTTCCTGGAAACCGACAATGATCCTGATCACCGGTGCCGGGATGCCATAGCGAGATTCTGTGAGATCGTGAAATCACCTGAACACGTGCACACTTACAGGATAACGCCTCTTGCAGTGTGGAATGCGGCATCGTCCGGCATAACACTCCAGGAGATCGAAAATACCATGAATGAGTTCAGCAGGTATCCAGTGCCAGCCAATGTTCAGGTGGAGATACGGGACTGGTATCACAGATATGGCAAGATCAAGCTCGTCCGCGAAATGAACGCTGCGGGAGAGACCGTAGCTATGGCGGGGATTCCGGATACTCTCTTCCTCGAATCAGACGATCCGATGGTAATAGAGGAGATACTGAGCAGGAAGACTATAACCAGATTCATAAGGGAGAGGATAGGAAACCGGGCAATCTCTGTCGACGCAATCAACAGAGGAAGACTCAAGCAGGCCCTCATAAAAATAGGATATCCCGTCGATGACAGGGTTGGTTTCCTTCCGGGCGATCCCGTCAATATCCGGATCAGGGAGGACAGCCAGTCCACAGGACTGAAGTTCTCGCTGCGATCCTACCAGGTTGAGGCGGTCGAATCCTTTGTCGGACCGCAGGGAAGGGGGAGCGGTATCGTAGTTCTGCCGAGTGGTGCCGGGAAGACTCTTGTGGGAATGGGGGCAATTGAAAAGATCGGGGAAAACACGCTGATAATTACTCCCGGAACAGTTGCTGCCAGGCAGTGGATACGTGAACTGAAGGACAAGACCACTATTGATCCATCCATGATCGGGGAGTATTCCGGAGATACAAAGGAAATCATGCCTCTGACTGTCACAACATACCAGGTGCTCACCTATTCACCCAGATCTGGAAAACGTGATAAAAACGGCGACATGGAACCCATGGTCTGGATTGAAGGAGACCACGGTGATCAGGAAGTGAACAGGGACTTGTACCCTCACCTTGATATTTTCAGAGCCAGGAACTGGGGTCTCATCATCTACGACGAGGTCCATCTCCTTCCTGCACCCGTGTTCAGGATTACTTCAGAAATACAGGCAAAACGGAGACTTGGACTGACTGCAACTCTCGTCAGGGAAGACGGAAAGGAGGATGATGTCTTCTCTCTCATAGGACCCAAGCGGTATGATTCCCCGTGGAAGGATCTCGAGAGGCAGGGATGGATTGCGGCAGTGGAGTGTTTTGAGGTCAGGACCAGCTTCTTCTCCCGGGAATACAGGATGCAGTACGCCGTATCAGAGCCAAGGAACAAGTACAGGATAGCGGCTGAAAATCCCCGCAAAGCAGCGGTGGTTGAATCCATCATCTCAAATTGCAGTCCGGATGATTCAGTGCTTGTGATTGGCGACTATCTGGAGCAGCTGGAAATAATATCCGGCAGACTCAATTTCCCCCTTATCACCGGAAAGACCCGGAATGACAGGAGGGAGGAACTTTATGGCAAATTCAGGAACGGTGATATACATGGACTGGTACTTTCTAAGGTTGGAAACTACGCAATAGACCTTCCGGACGCAAATGTCGCCATACAGGTTTCCGGGACCTTCGGGTCGAGGCAGGAGGAGGCACAGCGCATCGGACGGGTTCTGAGGCCAAAGAAGGATAACAGGGCAAAGTTCTACACAATTGTCACCGCTGACTCAGTTGACCAGGAGTTCTCGATGAAGAGACAGCTCTTCCTCACCGAAAGAGGATACAGATACAACATACTCCACGAGAAGGAGTTTGTCGCTGATCTTGAAATAGACGACAAGCGCGCTGAGGGCTGAAAAATGGTCTCACTCTCACACCTGCCTCCCCCGGTAACATATATATCTGTACGGTCCTTCTCCTCACATGATGAATGAGAACGGGGGGACAGATGGCCGGTATACCCTTTCAGAGATTCTTTCGACAGTCTCTCCTGACTATTTTAAGGTGCTCGGAAAGAGGATCAGACAATTCAGTTTAGTACTGAGATCACACACAGACCAGCCTGAAAATCCTGAACACATCGCGAAGATCTTGGCAGACGAAAGGAACGTGAAGTTACTTATCTCCTCGCTCTCAGGGAGGGCGCGTTCCCTTGCCAACTGGATAGGCAACAATCGTACATCGGTCGATCTGGATATGCTTGAGAAAATCTTTCCCGTGGACTATCTCCACCCGGACCTTGAAGAATGTTACAGCAAAATGATTCTTTTTCCTGTACCCGACGGGAAAAAAGCCGTCTCCGTTGCCATGCCGGTGGATTACCTCTTTTGTACCTCCGCCGGCATCAGGATACACTCCTCCACTTCGTTAGTCAACGCACTGCTCCGATACGGACCCCCTGCTCTGGCGGGGATTGTCAGGAAGGCTGATTCGCATCGGGGAAGACCGGATCGGACGGAGATATACCTCAGTATAATCGGGAGCTGGAAAGAGTCCGTTTCGTCACTGACGGGCATTGAAACGGAATGCTTCCGGTATGCCTTGGCGAACTTCGGAGTTCTGACAGTAGAACAGATCGAGAAGAAATTCGGGCCTATTCTTAAGAGAGTATACTACTCCTCGCTGACCATCGGTGAGATTTTTGAGGGACCACAGAGCGCAAACAGTGGTCACCCAGCGATCACTATGATCGTGAAGGGGCTGTTTATTCCGGTGTTTACCGAATATTCCGATGCAATATACGGCATCGCAGTTCCGGATGAGATTTATCTGGGCCAAATAAAGAAAGATCTCGATGACAAAGCGGCGAGGCTATTCGGTGAAGTCGACAGGTCTGATTTTGATGCGAAACTCATGATTAGCAGATGGCCATCGATCTTTGCGGATTTCAGGAAAATCATGCTGGCGATCCACGGCCTCAGCGCAAGGAGGAAGAACACCAGTGAGCAGGCGGTACAGGGAATAACCCACCTTCCAGGGGAAGTGGTTTCCGAGATTATTGAGTCGGGAAAGAATTCCGGCTGGATAACCGGAAACATAGTAAACCTGCAGATAAGCTCCAGAGGAAAAGAAATGCTGGAAAATCCGGAGAAAATGGCGGCTATGATATCCGGGATGCTTGGAACATTTCCTTTCAGGGTTAGGAACCACATGATGCAGGAGGACAAGCTTAATTCAATTGTCGGCCATATGTTTGTGGAACAACTCGGCGCGACGAACAAGCCTGTAAGACTCAGGGTCTTTTCATCCCTTATCGTGAACGAACCTGCATTTCTGACGGCTTACAGGAACTATCTCGCCGCGTCAGCTTATGGCAGCTACCACTCATACAGTGACAGTTCGGAAAAGGAGAGGGGAAAAAAGGTCTTCACCGATATAGCAGGGTATGTGGAGGATGTTCTTGTTCCAATGTCAGGAAGGCTGTTTGTTTATGGGCTACTGTCAGCAGGTTCACAGACAATCACCGGAGATACCCACGTCCAGGCAGGAGAGATAATGAAGAAAGCAATTGCGAAGGAGGAGATCAGGATTCCCGGAAACCAGGGCGGAAAGAGCGGCGCCCCCTCTATTCTTCCGAACCTTGAACTGCTTGCCGATATTTCCACGAGTTTCACTATTTTCGACAATGTCTGCAGGTTTTCGGATATAGAATCTGCGGATCAGATGTGCAGGTTCAGGATCAGTTATGAGTCCATCACCAGGTGGATGAATGACAGCCACACAATCGAAGAACTGAAGGTCTTCCTCAGGAAGAGTGGAGTCCATGATCTTCCCGGAACCTTCACGAGCCTTCTGGAGAGCATGGAGAATCGCAGGGACGAAATTGAGATAATTCCCTGCGACGCGGTTATAAGAACAAAGGATCCGTCCATCATGGAGGAACTTGTCAGGAAGAAACAGATGTCCCGCTTTATTGGCAGCAGAATCTCAGATGATTCTATTACCATACCACAGGGTTCGGATCTGGACCGGGTGGTGAGACAATTGAAGAATTCAGGCTACGTGATCAGGAAGGGTACTCGCCCGGAAAAGAAGTAGCGGTGGCTAGTCCCCATGATGCCGTGACATCCTCCTGCTTGCTTCATCCGGTGGCAGTCGACGTGGGTGGAGAACGCACCTGATTCCTGAGAATACCTATCCTCTCTATTTCACACTCCATTTCATCGCCTGCCTTGAGGTAAGATGGAGGTTTCCTGAAATGGCCGGGTCCTGACGGTGTCCCTGTGAAGATCAGGTCCCCAGGCAGGAGCATGTAGTACCTGCTAAGGAATTCGATGATCTCCGGAATCTTCATGCTCATTTCAGATGTTCTCGCGTTCTGCATCGTCTTGCCGTTCAGTCTCATCTGAATTGCAAGATCAGGGGATCCATCAAACTCATCAGCAGTCAGTATGTATGGCCCAATCGGGGCAAAACCCGGATATCCTTTGGCCATGAATCCCAACGGGCTCTGGTACTGGTGGTATCTGTCGCTGATATCGTTTCCCACTGTATACCCAAACACATAATCCAGTGCATTCTTACGTGAAATGTTGTGAGCAGCCTTTCCGATAACGCATACCAGTTCTGCCTCGTAATCGATTGCGTTGCTGAACCATGGCAACTCCAGTGGTTTTCCCGTCCAGGATATGGATGATACAGGCTTAAGGAATGCCTGCGGGAAACTGGTGGCGCTGACTCCTGACTCTGCAGCATGTTCAGGATAGTTCTTTGCCAGGCAATAGATGTTGGGAGGCGAGATTGGGTTCCTCACCTCTATTTTGTCCGGAGAGACAACCATCTCCGTCTGCCTGTCCCCTGCCATTATCGAATCCTGGTCGCCTGAAAGTATTCCGAGGCCATTTTCCTCAACGATGAAAAATACTGGTTTTCCCTGATAATTACCTCTACCGATCCTCATCACATGGTTAACCTCCGGATAATATAATAAAGAGATCGGTTATGTGATCCATTTTTATAAACAAGAGTAATATAATTACTCGTGATATCCCATCATGATCATTAATGAAATAGACAGAAAACTTGACATGCGTGGAGAGGTATCGCTCAAGCTCGATCATCCGGTCACGGAGATAAGCAGGGATTATTCCATGGTTTCGGTGGCACGTATTAGGATGCAGAAGCAGGGAGGAATAATCATTGTCAACACGCCGCAGATCCGGAATGAGATACGTGCAGAGGTATCAGAGAAACTCAACAGTTTCGGATCAAAGGTTGAGGGAGATACCTGGTCTTCAACCATAGACATTACCTCAACGACCACTTTTGCTTTCTTCAAGGAACTTATTGAGACTCCCTCGGTAGTAGTGGATGCAATTCTGCTGAAAGACGGGACATTCCACATCTATTTCCGATATCACAGAAACAACCATGCAGCCGTATCATCCATAATAGTCAAGTTTGCAGGCAAGATCCCGCACTTTGTAGCTCCGTTTCTGGGAAGGAGCGATGGAATCATTTCACAGATCCACAGAATCTCATCATCGGTCGCCCTGCAGTACGTTCAGATAGGCGCGGAAGTTCCCCCCAGTGCAATGGATATACAGCACGACCCGGTTATCACCACGTTCGGGCATAACTGGAGCCGGGAGATGAAATACGTACACGGCGAGGAGTCCCATGCAGTCTATTACGAGAAACAGAGGCTCCTGAGTCAGGATGTTAAGTTGAAAGAGATATCCTCTGAGGAAAAGATCTATGAAATGACGTTTTCCAATCCACTGATGAACTATTATTTCTCGGAGGCCACCGGATTATCGATCGCTTTCCTTGGTGTAGGGCACCAGCTTTTCGGGAGAGGATTCTCCTTCTATATGATCATCCCGCAGATGCATCTTGAAAGCTTCAGCACAATGGTGTTCGGCTCATTCAGTAAATTCAAGAAATGGAACATGTCTCTTGAATACAGTGTCCCGGCTGATCAGCTATGATCGGTCGGGTTATTATGTACGTTGTCTAATGTGGGAGTCTCCTCACTTCATAGTGCATAATGAGCTGGAATACCTGCTCACTGAGATAGCAACACGGATTGTATTTTAGTTTATTCACGAAGCAATTCTTACGATATTCGTACTCTATTTTCCTGGAAAAGCTTCTTCCTGCATACTGGTATGTATTGCAATAGATATTTTGACCGATTTATATCCAATTACAAATGTTCAACAATTTGTATTGAATTGAAGGACGGTTTGCCCCCTTAGAAACAAGATGCGAACCCGCCCGTTGTGTTGAGAGAAGTAGAAACTCCTTTGCTCATCAGAACCAGAGTGATCAGCAAGGTTCAGTACGGCTTCGCACGATCCATGTCCCTTATTTTCTTTTCTTTTCTTGCCTCTGCCCTGATCCTGCCTATCCCGCTCTCCGAGCGGTCAACGAACTTAATTATAGAGGAAAGCCTTGGGTGCACCCGGGCCATCTCGTCTGCCATCTCCCATGAGAGTTTTCTCAGCTCATAGTGTGCGGCAGGCGTCGATCGCAGTTCACAGAAGTATGTTGCTTCTGCCAGGCTGATGTATACAGCGAATGGGTACCTGTATCCGAAGGGCACGACGTACTGCGCATGTCCGATGCCTGCTTGTATCCTGAATTTCTTCCACAGCTTCTCAGACTGGTCCATCAGTTTCCGGTAATCAGAAAGAATTTCCGGTTCGGATGAGAATAATTCCGGAGTGAAATAACCGTTAACAGCAGTAACAGGTTTCCTGATCAGGGTGAGCATCCTGTGTCTCTGGATCTCCCTGAATGAGGCAAAGGTCGGGTTCATCTCAAAGAGATAATGGACTGTCTCAAACGCTCTTCCCGGTTTGTGCCTCCTGTTCTTCCTCAGTTCTGCTAGCCGTCGTATCGGCTCTGCAGAAGGGGTATCTACATTGATGTTTCCCAGGGAAGCAGTTGAATGTGGATATTCCAAGAGAGCAGTGATTTTCCGGATAGCGATTTCCTCATCCTCATGCTGAACGAGTCTGAGATCCTTAATCTGGCTGGCATCGCGAATGGAGAAATCCCCGGAATCCCTCTCCTTCATGAACCCTGACAGTTCTTTACCATGCCTGTTGCCTGCAGACTGGATGATCTCAGGAAGCTCTCCCTCAAGTTCTCCGAAGAGATCATCTGCAAGCGTATTGCACTCTTTCAGCTCACTGTTTCTCAGCTTCACTATAAGGTTGATAAACGATCTTCCGTTTCCTGACATCCCGATATTTGTCAGGGTGGATGCAGGAAGTATGTACCTCACATCGTCAAGCACCCTGGCTCTCAAGGCATTCTCGTAGGCCTTTGAAGCGATCTCCTTCTCTCCAGGTTCAAGGTCATCATATGCAGTATCGTTTCCTGAAAAGGTGAAGGTCTGTTTTTCTACTGGATGCATCTTCTTCAGGGAATCTGTGACAGAGGGGAGTGTCCTGGAATAGAATTCAAAAAGGGACTCACAATGATCGTTATATTCCTGTTGTAGAGCAGATGGGATCCCAATCGATTCAGGATCAGCATAGAGGTACCTCCCGTCAACCTTCCTGTCGTATCTCACGTACCGCGACGATTTCTCCAGGAACGATATGCCCATCCGCAATTCTTCCATAGCTTTGCTTGCAATATTGGAAACATTCTGCACACCGACCTGCGCGGTCACGAGTTCAGCAACAGACTCATCGCCATATTCAAGGAATACCCTGCGGTAGAAATCACTTCCACGAGTATTATTTTCAGCAAACTCCTTGTCGTAGACGGACCTGATATCCGGGCTGGCGGCCCTGCTGTATCTCGACATCAGTGCGCCTCTGTCAATCATGCGATCCATCTTCAGCACGAACACATTCTTATTCCGATTGGAAAAGTCCGGCATACCTCAACGACCTCCTCTCTGACCTACTTCCAGGAACATCTTCTCTATATCCGGAAGCACCACAGGACAGGTGAACTTTCCGCCTTTGATCTGTGCCTTCATGCACATATCAGTGTACCAGTCAGTTCTAAGGCGTGATTCCATAAGGGAAAGCCTGTCTACAATGTCGTCAAGACCGTCACACAGGAAGCCGTCTTCACCGTCGGAAATATAATCCTCAGGTCCCGGGAACCTAAGTGATATCAGTGGAGTTCCGTGCACCAGTGCCTCCACTCCAGTCATGAAGAACGCTTCAACCCGGCTCAGTGCAACAAGTGCGTGTGATCCTGAGAGCAGGTCAAGCTTCTTCTGGTCGGTTACATAATCCATATATACAAAGTCCTCGCCGTTGTGCATATCTCTTACCTTCTTCGCCATCGGTCCGCTTCCGACAACGATCAGCTGGAAATTATCAAGCGAGGATTTTAGCTTCGAATACAGTTCCGGGATCAGGTCTGTTCCTTTATGAAAATTAAGTCTCCCCATGATGAGGAGTGTAAATTTAGAGTACTTGGCGTGTGACTCATGGGGCGGGGGATCTACACACGCAGTGATGAAGAAAGGCTTGCCATGGTATTTTTTCACAAGATAACCGAACTGTCTTGAATTCTCTACCTTCTGGGCAGGAAGAGTCAGGTACATCCTCATTATAAGAAGTCGCATCATTTTCCGGAAAAGGAAGAATGAGGGTATTCCCCCGTTTATGTCCCATTGATAATAAAATGGGTTGTGCCATCCACGAATGCCGGGCTTTCGGAACAGGTGAAGGAGGACCACTGAGGTGAAACCGATTAGAGGAGGAGGCTCCATTATATACAGGATATCGCATTTCCTCATCTCCCTCCAGAGCTTCAGAAACCATCTCCCTGAATAGGCCGGAATTCCTGGAGACAACCTTTTCACAACTGTTATTACTGCACCCAGACTGGCAAGTTCTGTCGAGAAAGTCCTCCTTGTTCCTCCCTTGTCAGTGCATATGATCGAAACATGGTGCCCGCGGTTCATGAGGAACCTGGCAGTGGAAAACAGGAGTACCTCGGAACCGAATCCAGAATCTATGTTGGAGTTTGTAAGGAAAAGTATTTTCACGGAACCACGCCCATTCTAAGTCTTCTCAGGAAGGAGATCATTTCACCGTAATAGAACTTTATAAGAAATCCAGTCTGTGCGTCACATCAACAGAATGGATATCCGCATCATGTGGCTCGGAAACTCAACCGGCAGAAGTGGCATAGTTTGAGTAAAACCTTTGATGTGCCCATAAATCAGGCAGAAGACTTTCTCAGGAATGCTGTACTGAACAGGTAGTAAGCCTTGAGCACAGGCGTTCCGAAAATAGATTTCAGGACAAGCATCCCGAACCATATAGATACATTCCACATACGGAAGACTGCAAGACATCTGGACACCTTGAGGAAGTATTGCAGAATTGAGATTGAGGGGACATCTCCGACGAACGCAGACAGAACCTCGGCGTGGGTAAGGGAGCACGAAGCAAGCCTCTCAAGAATGCTTCCCCTGCACATCTCACTCATTATGGCGACGGCCCCCAGCGAGGTACCGTAGAACGCAGCCTTTCTGCGGATAAAGTCATTGAAGTCTGAAATTACCGTGGTAAGACTCCTGTGCATCCTGTATAGCGTAGTTCTGGCATCATCCACCACTACAGTGTTTCCACTTATCAGACCCGCCAGAAAAAGGATTCTATCGGCACTTGCGCCGGTTCTCCAGAGAAACTCTAGCTGCCTGGCTGCCTCTTCTCTGCGAATACACATCATGCTCGCATACCAGTCAGATCTCTGGTGAAGCATAGCCGGCAACCCTTTCGAAATGTCCTTATCTCCACGGTATACTGTGGGCGAGGATGCTCTTCGCGAAATCCTTCTCTCAGTCAGCATCCCGTCTTCATTCATCGTGGAGTACGAATTATGGTAGAACGCAACATTGTCGTATCTGTCCAGGAAAAGTGCTATCCTTGACAGCTTGTTTCTTTCAAACTTGTCGTCGTCATCGAGGAAGCAGACATACTTTCCCCTGCTGTTCGTGATTCCCTCTGCAATCTTCCCTGACAGCGGTATCTGAGATGTCAGGATAGTTTTTATACCGTTACCGGAGGCTAGATCATCGATCTCTGCGTCAGGAAAATTCTTTACTAGGACTATCTCGAATTTTTCCCGTGGATAATCCTGAGATAACACCGATCTTATGGCATCAGGGAGATAAGTACGCCGATCATGTGCGCAGATGACCACAGTGAACAAAGGGTCACTGGCGTCCTTCATCAATCGCTTCTCCCGTGTTCCTCGAGAACCGAAAGTATCCTGAGTACCCCTTCCTCAATCTTAAGCGGTTGTCTTAATGAGCTGTTCCGCGCAAACAATTCGTCAGCCTCAGGCAGCACATACTCTTTCTTTTCAACTGTAATTTTCCTTCCGGATACCTTTTCCACGATTCTGAGCAACCCCTCTACAGAGGTTCCGACTCCTGTGCCGATTTCATAAGACCCAGGGGAAATTTCTCCTGCCACTATTGAAGCAATGAATTTCACAAGGTCTCCTACATGGACGTAATCCCTGAGGTGCGATCCGTCACCATAAATTATTGCCATTTCATTATTAACCGCAGCATTGCAGAATAGATATACGGCACCCTTCCTGCTTGTTTCCCCGTAGATGTTGAAGAGTTTGAGTATATATGCTCTGACACCGTATAGCGCGGAATACATCCTGACCCATTCTTCCCCCTGTTTTTTTGACAGAGAGTATGGGTTTGTGGCCTCCATAACGGACCCTGAGGTTGGGAACACAATGCTGGATCCGTCTCTCCTGCACTTCTCCAGGATCCTCAGGGTGAAGTCCATGTTGTCAAGGAAATATTCGTACGGGAATTCCTTTGATTTCCTGATAAGGGTCCTTGCCCCGAAGTGGAGAACAATGTCAAACTTATCTTCCGGAATCGAATCTCCGGCATCCATCCCTGTGAATTCTATTTTTTTAGAAGCAAGCCAGTTTCCTACCTGTGTTCCGATGAATCCCTTGCTGCCTGTAAGAAGTACTTTCACGGCAAGTCAATTGTTAATATTCTTATTAATTGTACGGGTGAGATTACGGTCGGCAGTGCACGGTTAGAGGAAACGTATGCCTCTGGAACTGCAGTATTTGGGGAGGGAGACCGCATGAAAGGCGTTCCAGTTTTGGAAAAAATATTGCATGCAAACTTCGTAACACTAATCTGCTTTGAGGAACTGGGTTTCTTCCTCTTACAACAGACGGTGCCAGAGCCCCAAATGGGTTCATATCAACGTGACACAGATACAATGTTATCTAAGAATATCTTCGTATTGCAAAAGGAACAGGAAGATCTATTGTTTACCGATATTTTATTATCATAAAAAAGAGTTATGTACCTTGATCCAGATTAGGTGAAGGTTTGCTGATGTTAAGATCATTTTTCAGGAGTTCACACTCAGGCTGGCCACTAAGAAAGCATTTTGTGATCATTGTTCTCTTTAGCGTGATATTTTCGTCCATCTATTTTATACCTGGCGATGGCACAGCAGGGAATGGAGGGCTGACCACTTCCGGCCATGTGAACATACCGGAAACAGTTCAGAACTATACGATCACCTTCCTGGAAACCGGACTCCCATCATCCGGGGGGGTGGGAA
>JAJZLK010000013.1:6802-17111 GCA_021803655.1 Thermoplasmata archaeon | reverse complement strand
GAGAGTGGATCGGGGTTCTACAGGGAAGAGGTGGCAGAAAGTTTTGGAACCGTTTATGAATTTGGAGGTGATTTCAGGAAATACCGGTTTTCAGGTGACAAAATCTCGATACCCAGGACAGGATATTTTACCATGGTTCCGGAAGAAAGGAAGTCAGAGAGACGTACGCTTATGTACCAGATATTCCCGGACAGGTTTAACAGGGGATCGAGACCAAGCAAGGAGCTTGCACCATGGGGTTCCCAGCCCACCGCTTCCACCTATTTCGGGGGAGACCTGAAAGGAATCTCCTCTAAACTGGAATACCTGAAATCGCTGGGCGTCAGTCATCTCTATCTTAATCCGATTAACTCTGGAGGAAGCAATCACAGATACGATGTTCTGGATTACTTTTCCATCGATCCCTTGCTGGGAAACGAAGATGACTTCAGAAACCTTGTACGAACTGCTCATTCCATGGGGATCAGGGTGATCATGGATGTGGTCTTCAACCATACATCCGTGGACCATCCGTTCTTCAGGGATGCTGTTTCAAGGAAAATGGAATCTCCATATTTCCACTGGTATCGTTTCATCGATGATAATCCTGAAATTTACAGGCATCATTATACGCCCGGTGAAAGCCATGATGCACCTGGATACGAGACTTTTCTGGGCTACGGGGGAATGCCGAAGGTCAACCTCATGGAGAAGGAGGCAAGGGAGTATTTCAACAGGGTTATCGCACACTATGTTGAAGATTTCAAAGTGGATGGCTTCAGGTTCGACGTTGCCGATTCAATTCCAGTTGATTACTTCAAGGAACTGTTTCATATTATTGGATCATACGACAGGGAAATCGGGAAGATCTGCGAGGCGTGGTGCGTTGCGCCATATTTCACGCGAGAAGGGCTGTTCGACGGGCTCATGAATTATCCCCTGAGATCCATGATATTGTCCATGGTGGGCATGGAGGATGATTTCAACAGATTCCGGGTCAAGTACAGGGAACTCTGCTTTCAGTACGGAGACCGGCCGATGACACTTATGATGAACCTTCTGGGCTCACATGACGTAAGTCGTTTGCGTAACGTTCTCGGAGAGGATGAGGATAAGTTCCGGCTTTCATATGCAATTCTTTACATGATGAACGGGCTCCCCTCGCTGTACTATGGGGATGAGGCATGCCTGACCGGTGGACCTGATCCAGACTGCCGGAGATGCTTTCCCTGGAACAGCCTTGATTCTTCCTCTCTTGGGTTTTTCAGGAACCTCGGGAAGACAAGGCAGCTTTATACTGCCATGGAAGAAGGAATCACAATGTTCCGTGATTACGGAGACTGCTTCGGAATAGCAAAGATGGATCATCACTCTTCCCTTGAAATGGTTTTTACCACTTCCCACGAAGCCAGTCTTTCTGTCACTGGGAAAATTCTGGTCGCTAACGGAATCACCGTGAACGGAGGCGCGATTGACATGGGACCATTCTCGTTTGTTATCTTCGAGCGATCCGGGTCAAACATGTCGTGTAAGTAATCAGGCAGTTCCACCATGAATGGAAAAATAACAGGGATAAGCAAATATTTAAGTCCTCAATTTCTATTGAACATTCATGGATACTACTCAAGGTGGTACACCTGTTCCACCAAGAAGTAAACTGACACTAATTATTGCCATAGTTGTTGTAATCATCGTCGTTGTCTCAGGTGTTGCCGTTGCGTTATATTACCAGGGGCAGAACCAGAAGACTTCAAGCGCGCCAAAGAAAGTGACAATATCAGTCTGGGATTCCAGTGCCTCAGGAGGGGAATCTACGGCGTTCAATACGTCCGTTGCTCTCTTTGAAGCTCAGCATTCCAACATTACGCTGGACATCACGCATGGTGTCGCTGTAGGTACAAGTAACTTTGCGACTGATGCAACTTCGCACACTGCGCCGAACGTTTACAGAGACAGCAGTGACAATGGAGGAGCACTTTATTCTGCTGGCCTCGTGGTCAATCTCTCACAATACCTGGGCAGTTCATTCACCGGAAATTTCACTACAGGAACAATAAGTGACTGGACTTTGCATGGTGCGCTTTATGGAGTTCCTGTCAACACCAACGGAATTGCTCTTTATTACAATAAGTTGCTTGTTCCCAACCCTCCCAAGAACACCTATCAGATGATCCAGGATGCACTTAACGTCACGCATATGGGTTCATCCTATCTCGGACTCCCTTATGCAATAGGAGCCACATACGGCTACAGGTTCGCTACATGGTATCCCGCATTCGGCGGGGAACTGTTCAACACATCCGGGTACCCGGAACTGAACAGCAGCCATGATATCGCTGCCATGAGCTTTGTCTGGAACTGGACCAAGGTCTACGGGGTCGACAAGGCAGGACTGAGTTCAGAACTTGACGAGCAGACATACTTTGAAGGCAACTACTCTGCCTTCATGCTAGATGGTCCCTGGGACCAGTCAACATACATGAAATATCTTGGAAACAACCTGGGGGTTGCCGCAATTCCGTTCGATAACCACACCGGAAAGTGGCCACTGCCTCTCTGGGGCTCAATTGGATACCTAGTTTCCAACCATGCTGCAAGCGGTGCAAGCAGTGCACAGGTCTGGGCTTCGGTGCAGTTTGTCAAGGCAATGACTAACTATACTGCCCAGCTTAACCTCTTCAACAAGGCTGGTGATTTCCCCTCCCTGAACTCAGTGGGCAGTTACATAAGTGCACATCCTGGCAATGATCCTCTTGTCTCAGGCTGGATAGCTCAGGAACAGCATACTCAGAAATTCCCCAACATACCTCAGATGGCTTTCTACTGGAACGCATTCCACATCGGGGCCTCAAACCTTGAACAGAACTCCACAACAGTCACTCCAACCGATGCGATGAACCAGATCGAGTCTCAGATCATCAGCGCACTGATAGCGAACAACGTTCCTTACGACTCTTACGGCTTCATCCTGACTTCCTTTTCGCAGGGGGTAAGTGAGCTAGTCAGCGCGGGGGTATATGCGAACAGTGTCTTCGTGGCTGTTCCAATCAAACAATTTATCCCTCTTTTTTATTGAATCTCTGATAACGTGATTTAATGTTAAGTTGGGCAGGGAATTGGAGAGGAAAGAAGCAGCACGGGAAACTGGATTGGCATGGATACCTGTTTATCCTGCCAATTCTTGCTGTGCTTGTATTTCTTGATTTCTCCCCCCTTGCCTACGGAATTTATTACTCCCTTACGGATTTCAGCCTTCTTCACATCTTCAATTATTCCTACGTGGGTGCAAGAAATTACTATATCATCCTGTTTGAGAATAACCCGAGCCTTGCAACCCTGATCTGGCAGACATTTGTGTGGAGCGGCGGAAGCATTATTCTGATGTCATCTCTTGGATTCATGCTGGCACTCCTGATGAACCAGCCAGGCATCCGTGGAACGAAGCTCTACCGTACAATCTACCTGTTTCCATGGGCATATCCGGCCTTCATTACCATACTTATCTGGAAAGGCCTGCTGGATTATAATCTGGGATTCATAAACAAAGTCCTGGCCATGGTCGGTGTTGAGAAGGTTTACTGGCTTGGCCTCTCCTCGACATCCATGTTTTCCATGATCCTTGTGAATCTCTGGCTTTCGTTTCCATACTATACTTTTGTCTATACGGCCGCACTCCAGAGTGTTCCCAAGGAACTCTATGATGCCGCAAGGATCGACGGTTACGGCACGACCGGCACAGTGAGAAAGGTTGCCCTCCCTCTCCTGAAAAGACAGATATCTTTCGTCACGATATTCGGGTTCATATTCACGTGGAACAATTTCTATATACCATTCCTGCTGACTGGTGGAGGGCCAGGTACTTCCACGTACATCCTGATTACTTACGCCTACAACGAGGTTAGCATTGCCTATCCATCATGGGGTCTGGCATCGGCATATGCCATGATAAATGTGTTGATTCTGCTTGTGTTCGTTATCCTGATAAACAAGTTTACAAGAATGATGAGCGTGGTCTATTGAGGTTGGTAACATGGAGATAAACGGGAAAGTTGTGGATAAGCCAGGCGAGGAACATTTCAGTGTATCCAGGAACCTGCATTTCAGGAGAGTCAGGATCATTAAGCGAATCGCCACGCACCTTGTTCTGATCGCTGTTGCAGTTTACTCCATATTTCCGATATATTACATGTTCGTGAATTCGCTGAGCCCTGGAATTACACTTGCCTCTGTTTCAATAAACTCACTGCTGCCGCTACCCACCAGGCTCAACTTGGCGAACTACACTGGGCTCTTCCGGTTTGACGGATCTGCACTCCTCAATATCTGGCTTCCGAACACCCTGTTCTATTCAGGCAGTGCCACCATAATAGCTCTGGGACTCTCATTCTCTGCAGGTCTTGCATTATCGAGGTTCCGCATCCCCGGAAAAAGGGTGATACTGTACATGATGCTTATCCTTTCAACATTCCCGCTTGCGATCATGGTCATCCCACTCTACGACATGTTCTCGGAACTTTCCCTCACAAACTCTTACTTTGGAATGATAATCCTGTACTCCGGCGGGGCGGTGATATTCAACGCCTGGCTGATAAAGAATTTCACGGATGGCATACCCGCAGACTTTGAGGAGTCTGCCCAGATAGACGGCCACACAAGAACGCAGGCTCTCTTCAGGGTGCTGCTTCCCATGGTAAAGCCTGTCCTGATAATGTCTATGCTGCTCGCTTTCTTCGGGCCATATTCAGATTATCTTCTCATAAACATGATGGTGTCCAACGGAAAACTGGACAACATGGCGCAGGGGTTGTACAAGTACAGCCAGATTTCTTCCCAGGCCATTAACTTCGGCCAGTTCAGCGCTTTCTCGATCGTCATGGGATTACCCATTTTCATACTGTTTATCGTTTTCCAGAGATACCTGGTGTCAGGCTTTTCAATTGCAACTTACAAATGATCGGGTGCAACTGGAACTACTGGGATCTCTTTGCCGACCAGACAAGTTCTTCAGTGTCCTTATCGAACACGTCAAGGTGCGAGAGATTGGGCATTACATGCACTTCCATGCCTTCTGATATATCCATCTCCTCGGTTGTCACCTTTGTAAGCATTTCTTCAGTTTCCTGAAGAACTACAGAGATGTAGTGTGTTCTTCCAATTGACCTGACGAAGAGTACGCGTGCATTAGCCCCCAGTTTCCCTATCTCTACATCCTCCGGCCTGATGGCAAGTTTCAGCCTCTTTCCTGGGGCTCCGGAGAGATCAGGATTGCCCGGCAACTCAAGATCATATCCGCCAAAGGAAATCATTGACCTATTCCGGTCGGATACACTTCCGTCAACCTGGTTAATCGGCGGATCGCCAAGGAAGCTGGCAACAAATAGGTTGTCAGGCATGTTGTAGACATCTAGGGGCTTTCCAACCTGGATCAAATGCCCCTTGTTGATGACACCTATCCTGTCCCCCATGGTCATTGCTTCTATCTGATCATGAGTTACATAAACGACTGTGATGCCGAGTTTCTTCTGGAGGTTCTTGAGTTCGACTCTTGTGGATGACCGTAGTTTCGCGTCTAGGTTACTGAGTGGCTCGTCCATAAGGTAGACATTTGCCTCCCTTATGAGTGCCCTGCCCAATGCCACCCTTTGCCTCTGCCCTCCGGAAATCTGGCCGGGTTTCCGATCGAGAATATCCGAGATCTGCAGCATTTCGGCAACGCGGTCGATCCTTTCTCGTATGTTTTTCCTGACCTCCGATCTCCTTATCGGGTTAAGGCCGAGGGCGTAACCTATGCCGGTCCTGGGAGAGCTACCACTTGCCAGGGCCTCTGACCACAGTGCCCGCTTCAGCCTTCCCCTGGCTTTGAGTGGAAAAGCAAGATTTTCGTAAACAGTGAGGAATGGATATAGGGCATAGTTCTGGAATACCATTGCAACATTTCTTTCTCCCGGAGGAAAATCTGTTATCAGCCTTTCCCCGATTGAAATCTTCCCCTCATCAACGGTTTCGAGTCCAGCGACACACCTGATGAGGGTAGTCTTACCGCTGCCGGACGGTCCGAGCAAAACAAAGAACTCCCCCTTCTCAACCTCAAGAGAGACATTATCAAGGGCCTTGAATTTATTTCCAAAAGTTTTTGAAATGTTCTGGAGGGAGAGAAAACTCATACAAAAGAAAGAGAAACGTTCAATAATATACTTTCCCAGGTAAGCACAAAATATACCACCGCTGATAGCGTATTAACGACAGTTTCGTTGATTTCGTCCACTTCGCATGAGTCACGATGTCAGCCACTAAGGATGGTCAGCCATTGGTGAAACTGAACTCTCCCGCCTCGCCACTGCAGGTCAAGGTGTTTCCGTTAACAACCCGAGTAATGGAATCTCCATTGAAAGTCCAACCAGAAGAACCGTGTATCCTGAACCTGATTTCATCAGGTGGCAGAAGTCCCCCTCTTTCCAGCTTGTAGTTGAGCCTGTAAAGGTTTCCACTTCCTTCTACTTTGAAAATGTATCTGCAGTAAGCTGGGTCCCTCGTATCGTCGTCAAGGTAGAGAAATCCCGAACCATGGTCTCCTGGAAAAACATGAATTGTAAACCCTCCCTCTTCATCCATCGGAATCACTGATCCTTCCGGTACAAGAACGGGAATATCCTCTTCTCTGGTATCATACTCAAATATTCCGCTATACACCGAGTCATCCCACAGGGAGTACCATGATCCAGAAGGCAATCTGGTGGAAACATGGGTCTCACCGGGGCGAACAGGGATCACCAGGATACTGTCACCGACCATGAAAGAACTAGCTCCGTCATCACCAAACGACGGGTCGTACCAGGCAGGACTCCGAATGATCGGATACCCCTCCCTGTGTGACTCGTATGCCAGCCCATAATAGTATGGAATAAGCCTGTAGCGAAGCTTCAGGAATTTTCTAACGATGGCAAGGAACTCCTTGCCAAATCTCCAGGGCTCCCTCATTTCAGTATTCTTGCCGGAGTGGACCCTGAAGAATGGAAGAAATGCTCCAATCTGGAACCACCTCAGGTACAGTTCTTTCGACGGTGAGCCTGAGAATCCGCCGATGTCAACCCCAACATAAGGAATTCCTGACAATCCCATGTTTATAATTGTAGAAATGGTCGAGATCATTTCCTCCGTTGTACTTTCGGAGTCCCCCGTCCAAACGAAAGCATACTTCTGTATTCCTGCCCAACCAGACCTGGTAAGAATGAAAGGCTTCCTTCCATCCAGTTTCTCCAGCAAACCCTCGTAGGCGGCTTTCGCCATGTAAAGTGCGTACAGGTTGTGAATAACATTATGACTTCCCTTCTCGAATTCTGCTGACATGGGGAGGGTATTGTCACCCCACATGGTAAAAGTGGCAGGTTCATTCATGTCATGCCAGAATCCGGAAATGCCTTTACCAATGTAGAAGTCATAATTGTCAGCCCACCATTTCTGCACTCTTTCGCTGGTAAAATCTGGAAAAGCGGCAAGTCCAGGCCACACAGGGGCAAGAACCACTTTCCCTTCTGGAGTCCTGGCAAAGTAGCCTTCCCTTTCCCCTTCCAGGAACGTGCCATACCCAGGGTCGCTTTTTATTCCGGGATCAATGATGGAAACAAGCTTTATTCCGTTCTTTTCAAGATTCTCAGAGAGTCTTCCTACATCTGAGAAACTCTGCCTGTTGAATGTGAAGACCCGGAAACCGTCCATGTGATCAATATCCATATGGATTGCAGACAGGGGAAGACCGTTGGCAATGAAATTTTCTGCAATATCTGAAATTTCCTCTGTCGACATGTAACTGTACCTGGACTGGTGGAATCCGAGGGCCCATCTGGGAGGCATAAACGGTTTTCCGGTGATATCAGAGAACATTGAAGTCAGTTCTCGCATGGAACCGGTGCAGAGGAAGTAATCAAGTCCCCCTCCTTCAAACAGCATGGATATCTCGTTTGGCCTGCTTGAACACACATCCGCATTCGACTTTGAAGGGTTGTTGTAAAACGCGAGGCAACCTCTGGCACTCACCAGGTCCATATATACAGGTATCCCAATGTAAAGCGGGTCGTCCCTGGGTCCATAACTGCCGTCTGGGTCATGATTCCAGAATTCAAGACTGGTTCCCCTGAGATTGAGGCCGAACGCCTTCTCCCCGAACCCATGTATCGATGAACTGTCCCTAATCAAGGCGCTGGTGAATATCTCGCCATCGGATATCGCCGGCCCTTTGTCAGTCCTCAATAGGCTGCCGTCAGTTCCAAACAGCGATATAATCCCGCCATCGTGAACAACAATTCTCGATCCTGTGCAGGAAATTTCGATTTCTCCGTCCCCTACACGGACATTCTTCCCGGTCTCAAGTTTAATCCACGTGAACTCCTTGCTTATCAGGGTTTCAACCCAGCTTTCTTTCCATGTTATCCTGAAGCAATTATCCATTGGAATCGAGACAGACAGTTTCAGGTTCTCAAAATCTACTGTAATCTTGTTTTCTTCCACCAGCGTGTTCAGCATCTTGCCAGGGATCCTGTGGCTGGAACTCTTTGCTTTGGAATACTGGCCGTCAATCCTGTCTCGTTCCCTTGTGTATGACAGGGAGTCTTCTGCAACCCGTTCACCAAATAGTGTTGCGAAATTCCTGAATTTCTCTGAGAATTCTTGCATAATGCAATCAAGTTATACTACTGGCAGTAATTAACTTTGGCTCAAATAATATGAAAGTTGCATCTTCCCAGGAGCCAGGGTAACGTTCACCGTTGTCTTTCGACAATGTCTTATTTTTTTGGCAGGGCCATAAGGAGAAAATAGAGACACTTCTCTGGCAGATGCTTGATTACGGTTCCAGAAGAAAGCCAGGTGGAGAGGATCACCAAAAACAAAGAACAACTCGTCACTTCATTATGGTGGAATGGCGGTTACAGGGGGAAATTGCATCCTATCGTGCATCACTATGCTTGCTTCTATAACCACAGATTATCTCTGAAGCAACTGTCCAGACAACCAGCTCATCGCGGAATATGGAATGCCTGTCCGTTAGGCCGGAAACATCGCTCCTGAAATCGCCCTGCGAGAAGCCGCCAATAACAAAAGCTATTTCACGATCATTCCCAATGATCTCACTCACCGTACTTATGCTGGCTTCCGGCCACATTAACACCTTTCGCACATCCCCGAGGGAATCTAGCAGTGACTCAAGTGATTTACTTTCCATACTCATTAGGACCTTGTCTCCCGATGAAATCTTTCTCTTCCTGAAAAGATCCTCTATCAATCCAACGAACCTGTTGTAGGCCCTGGGTATCCTCACTTCAGGGTTGAAGGATATCACCTCGTTGTTCCTTGTGTGAACAAACACCCTGAGATTCCCCTCCTTCCCGGGGATGGATTCCAGCGCAGTGAGCAGGAAAAGGTGCACAAGATCCGGCCTGCCCCTCCTCCTTGACTCTCCAGGGAAAATTCTCTCAATTGAAGAATGCATGAAGTTTGAGTCGAGAAGCATTTCTCTTGCCACTTTTCCATTCGACTTGGCATTCTTTCTAACAGCGTAATCGTCAATCATTTCTTCAGGGATCAACTCAAGTTCACTATCTGCGAGTATGAGCGTAAGCATATGCACCTGAATGGTGCTTCATAGTTATAACCATCAGTAAGGATTATCATCCGCCGGAACCGGATCGCGTTCACGGGTTAATTTACATATATTGGCAGTTTCAGCGGAAACCGTAGATTACGGGTTTAGTGTTGGAATCGAATGTGGCCGGAAACGTAAGACTTAATATTTCAGCCCAATATGGGTACCGCCAACTGATTTGGAGTGCTGAAGCAGTGGATGAAAAGGTACTTGCATTCGTCGACATATTCGTCGACTCCCTCATGATCGATGAAGTACTGAGGGACTTGAACGCGATAGATAACGTGATCGAAATTTATGAGGTAACGGGTGAATTTGACATCGTTACCCTGATCAGAAGCGACAACATTGAAGAGTTCAGGAACATTCTCAAGAACAGGGTAATGAAGATCAAGGGAATCAAGAGTACAGTGAGTTCAATAGTTCTGAGCATAGACAAGATATCACAAAGGAATAGTGAATAGACAGGATTTTCCTCGGCCTGCAGCTATTGTGCAGCCCGGGAACTGAATGGTGCTTGAGAATGAAGATATTAAGATATCACGATTCTTGTCCAAACCAGGAAATGACTGTGCGGGTTACAAAAGGCAGCATGGAAAACGGCATTTCAATGGGGGCCTGAATTATTGATCACAGCTCCTGAAATTGCTTTTATCGCCATTATCTGGCTCATCGTGATAGTAGTTGGATGGC
>JAJZLK010000013.1:0-6792 GCA_021803655.1 Thermoplasmata archaeon | reverse complement strand
CGGAGTCATGTATACAATTTATTCGGGGAGGAAATCCAGGCTGGACAGGATTTTTTCTCCAGTTGAAAGAGTATTTTTCAGGATTTCAGGTGTTGATCCTACAAAGGATATGACATGGAAGCAGTATTTCATATCCCTTCTTCTGCTGAATTCTGTTCAGGCAGCATTTGCTTTTCTGATCCTGAGCTATCAATCATTTCTGCCGCTGAACCCTCAGCACTTTCCAGACATGAGCTGGAGTCTCGCTCTTAACACCGCGCTCTCCTTCTCCGCAAACTGTGATCTGCAGCACTATGCTGGTGAAAACTCCCTTTCATACTTCAGCCAGATGATGGCGATCACTTTCCTTCAGTTCACTTCCGCAGCGTCTGGAATGAGCGTGGCAGTGGCCATATTCAGGGGGTTTTCCGGTAAATTCCAGGGGCTGGGGAATTTTTACTCAGACTTCATCAAGAGCATAGTCCGTGTACTCCTCCCAATCAGCTTCATTGCCTCAATTGTTCTGGTCTCCACAGGCATCCCGCAGACGCTTAACGGATATGTACTGGCTAACACAATTTCGGGAGGCACTGAAATCCTGAAAGTGGGTCCAGTTGCGTCTATGACCTCCATAATGCAACTTGGAACCAACGGGGGAGGATACTTTGGTGCAAACTCGGCTTATCCTTTTGAGAACCCGAACCCAATTTCCAACTGGATCGAAGTAGTCCTCATGATGGTCATTCCGACGGCATTTCCATTCCTGTTTGGAAGGATGGTGGGCAACAAGAAGGAAGGAAACGTACTTCTGTTCACTTCGTACATGCTGTACGCCATAGACCTTGCAGTGGCTTTCATTGCACTCTCAAGCCTGAACAGGGGAATGGAGGCACGACTGGGGGTCTTCTCTTCTGTGTTCTGGACAGTCACAACAACTGCATTCACCACTGGTTCTGTTAATGCTTCTCTTGCCGGGATGAATCCCCTGGTTGTGCTTTCTGCCTTCATGGGGATGCTCATACAGGCCACGCCCGGTGGGGCTGGAGTTGGAACCATGTACATGCTCATGTACGTGGTAATGACCGTATTCATAGTGGGGCTGATGGCGGGAAGGACTCCTGAATATCTTGGGTCCAAGATCACTCCTTCCGACGTGAAGCTTGCAATGGTGGCTTTTATCTCGCATCCAATAATCATTCTCTTGCCAACCATAATTGTCTTTGCTTCAGGAGTTGCTTCATCTGCAGGAATCGGGCGGGGGCCGATCGGATTTTCAGAAGTTTTCTATGAATATACCTCTGCTGCTGCGAACAATGGATCGGATTTCCTGGGAACTGCTGGAAACACTGTATTCTTTAACGTTTCAACAGGGATTGTGATCTGGCTTGGCCGGTTCATACCAATATTGGTAATGCTGAATATCGCTGGAAACATGAACAGTAGGATAAGGAACTTCGAGGAAGGCCTCAAGACCGATAACATTCTGTTTGCGGCTATCCTGCTGTTCAGCATAACTATCCTTGTTATATTGACATTTTTCCCGTTCCTTGTCATAGGTCCGCTTCTAGCTTATCTGGAGGGAATACAGAATGCCCTCTGATATCGGCCTATCAACAGGAACCCCCTCACAGGATACAGATGGCAACCGCCTAAACGTGAAAAGGGTGGTCAAGGACTCAATCCTGAGGATGAATCCAGTGAAACTTGCCTCAAACCCGGTGATGCTGGTGGTCGAGATCTCGTTTTTCCTGGTAAGCTTCATGGCTATCGCCCCGGGGACTATCCCTTCAGTGTCATCACCAAGCGAGCAGCTATTCTACGTGATTGTGGCATTTATTCTCGGGTTGACTGTATGGTTCAGCACGCTTTCCGACTCAATCGCAGAAGCAGAGATCAGGGCCACTGCGACAAGCCTGAAAAGTCTTGAGAAGGAGGTCGAAGCGAAGAAGATGGACGACCAGAGGAATATTGCGATGGTCTCATCAAAGGATCTCAGGACAGGCGACATCATATACATGGAGAAGGGAGACAGCGTACCGATAGACTGTGAAGTCCTTGAAGGAATTGCAATGGTCGATGAATCCCTGATCACAGGAGAGTCCTCGCCGGTTAGAAAGACTGTCGGAGACACCCTGATTGGAGGTTCCACCATTTCCACGGATTCAATTGTTGCAAGAGTGACAGTCAACATAGGGGAATCATATCTCTCAAAGCTGATCAGCATAGTGGAGTCTTCGAAGAGACCCAAGACTCCAAATGAAAGGGCAGTCTCAATTCTCCTCCTCGGTCTTACTGTAATCTTTACAGTGATTATGGCATCTATACTCTCGCTTGCGCTTGCGCTGGGCATTAGGATCGATCTCTCGGTCCTCATAGCCCTCTACGTCTGTTTACTGCCTACCACTATTGGTGCACTCCTCCCCTCAATAGGTATATCTGGGATAAACAGGATGTCAAGGAGCAGGATAATCGCAAAATCAGGCAGGGCAATAGAGGCAGCGGGCGACACAGATACGCTAATGCTTGACAAGACGGGGACCATTACTTTTGGAAACAGGGTGGCGGTAGAGCTTGTCCCCCTTGGCGATCATACTGCCAGGGAAATAGGTGAAGCGGCTTTTCTTTCCTCCTGGCACGACGATACCCCTGAGGGCAGAAGCATAATGTCCCTGGCATACAAGCATGGGTACATCCCAAAGGAGTTCAGTTCAATAGACCGAGCAGAGTCCACAGAATTCAGTGCCGCCACGAGACGTAGCGGCCTTACACTGATTGACGCGGATGACTTCCGCCTCCCGAAAGGGGGGAAAGACATGCTCCAGAGAACAAGGATGAGGAGGAAGTATCTGAACCCGGAATCCGGGGAGATGCTGGAAATATCAAAGGGTGCACCGGACGCCATCAAGGAGGCCGCACCCGAATGCCCGAGCGGATTTGACGAAGCTGTAGTCTCAATATCTTCCGTTGGAGATACTGCAATGGCTATTTCAGTCGGTGAAAGTATTGTCGGGCTAATCAGGCTCAAAGATACGCTTAAGCCGGGTATAAGGGAGAAGATTGAGGCGGTAAAGGCAATGGGCATCAGGCCCGTGATGATCACGGGGGATCAGCCCGACACTGCCAGGACCATAGCCTCAGAAGTCGGAATAGAGGACTTTGTTTCGCAGGCAAAACCGGAAACCAAGCTGGAAGTGGTAAAAAAGGAACAGTCGCTGGGAAGGATAACTGCCATGATCGGGGATGGAAGCAATGATGCTCCGGCCCTCGCAGCTGCGGAAGTGGGGCTTTCCATGGCCTCGGGAACCATGGCTGCAAAGGAAGCCGCAAACCTTGTTGACCTGGAATCCAACCCTGCAAAGATCATAGATGTGGTCGTGCTCGGTAAACAGTTGCTGATGACCCGTGGGGCAATCACAACCTTCAGCATCGCCAATGACATTGCAAAATACTTTGCAATAGTTCCAGTCCTGTTTGTTGCCCTTCCGGATCTTGGAAAGATCAATATTCTGGGTCTAGGGCCGCATGTCGCCGTGATTTCTGCCCTTATTTTCAACGCAATAATAATCCCTGCAATGATCCCCCTTGCCACGCGCGGCGCATCTTTCAAGCCGATGAAGGCAATGTCAATATTCCTCAGGAACATCATAACTTATGGGGCAGGGGGGGTGCTCCTGCCATTTGCGGGAATTGAGCTAATAGGACTGACAATCAGGTTCTTTGTGGGTGGTGTGTGATGAAACTGCCGGAAAATGTTGAAAAACCCCTGAGAGTGGCGCTGGTCTCATTGCTTGTCTGCGGGCTTCTCTTTCCGCTCGCAGTAACCGGGATATCCGAGCTTGTGTTTCCATATCAGGCTAACGGAGAACAGGTCACCCTGAACAATACGACGGTGGGCTCTGCCCTCATAGCACAGGACTTCAATGCCAGCGTGTTCTTCCACCCCAGGAATTCCTCTGCCTCATCCGTAGATCCCGACATTACAATTGGCGATGCCTACGGGCAGATCGGAAGGATAAGCAACGCCACGGGGATTTCTGGCGGAACACTGAAGGGGATAGTGAATTCCCTTGCAGATTCTACTCTCTTCTTCTTCGGCTCCAGGTATGTCAATATCATCAGCCTGAACCTCTACCTCATCAAGCACTACCCATCAATATACGACAGGTATGTGTAAACCTGAATCCCTCTCTTACTCCTGCTCAGGCTTCTTAAGCAATTTCCCGTGCTTCTTGCGGAATTTTGCGACCTTGGGAGATATGACATACTGACAGTATGGCGCATCCGGGTTGTTCCGGAAGTAATCATGGTGGTAATCCTCAGCAGGGTAGAACGCAGTGAACTTTTCCAGCGCCGTGACAATTGGTTTGTCGAATACCTTTTGCTCAGTAAGTGTGCCGATGGATTCCTTGGCGACATCAAACTGTTCATCGTCGGTGTAGAAGATCACCGACCTGTACTGCTCACCCACATCTGCCCCCTGCCTGTTAAGTGAGGTAGGGTCATGTACCGAAAAGAAGACATCAAGGATCCTGCCGAAGGAAATGGTTTCCGGATCGAATACAATCCTGGCAACTTCGGCATGACCGGTAGTCCCAGTGCATACTTGCTCATAGGATGGATTCTCAACGGACCCGCCGGAAAATCCTGGAGAAACGCAGATAACTCCTTCCAGTTCCTGGAAAACGGCTTCGGTGCACCAGAAGCATCCAGCTCCCAGATATGCGGTTGAATGTTTCTCGCTAATCTGTATCACCTTCATCTACAAACGTCAAAGAAATCGAGTTGACACAGTGCCTGACGTTCTTCTTAGTGAGTCCTTCGCCCTTGAATACATGCCCAAGGTGTCCTCCACAGTTGGAGCACTGTATCTCTGTCCTGATGCCATCGTCATCCGGTACTCTCCTGATTGCACCAGGTATCTCGTCGTCGAAACTTGGCCATCCGCAACCTGAATCAAACTTGTCGGAAGACCTGTAAAGGTTGGCCCCACATCTCCGGCACTGATATATGCCTGCACGGAAATTTGCATCATACTCGCCCGAGAAAGGGACTTCGGTACCTTTGTGAACTATTACGCGTTCCTCCTGGGGTGTAAGTTTCCTGAATTCCAATGATCAAACAATGCCATATTGATACTTAAATCTGAACAGACGGAAATTCCTACAATTATTTCATGGGCTGAGAGCGGAATGTCCTTCGTCAAACGCAACATCATGCCTGTTTCTTCACCCTAGACTCGGAGCTTCTTTAGGGATCAATTGAACTTTTTTTCTGTAATGACCGTAAGATCTTTATATATCTATGTGTTCCCTATATGCTGAACATGACAAGGGAGATCAAGTCGATCAACGGGAAGCAGTACGCCTATGATGTCTCGATGGTATGGGATTCTGATCACAGGAAGAGACACAAGGTCTCCAGGTACGTGGGCAAGATAATTGACGGCGACAGGGAGAATCCAAGAAAGGTGAGGGAGATCGTTGCCATAAGAGGCGTATATGAAATTGGCCATCTCGAGCTAGTATGGTCACAGATGGAGGATGTCATATCAACACTGAGGGATGAATTCCCTGACGATCTCATGAAAATAATTGCTTTCGCATTCAACAGGCTGATCTATCCTCTTCCAATGAAATCCATCAAGTCATGGATAGAGAAGACCTGGCTGTCCAGGACAATTCATGAGATATCCCCGAAATCCCTCTCATCCATGCTGAAACGCGTCGGGAAGGATCAGGAAAGGCAGAAGAGGATATTCATGAAACTCATGAAAAAGAATGAGATCGTCGCATACGACACATCTGCACTGTTCTCATATTCACCGGGAATAAGGATGGCAGAATTCGGCCACAACAACAACGATCTTATGCTTCCCATGATAAGGATAATCATGGGCTTCTCCCGCCTGAGGGACGAACCCTGTTACATCCGACTGGTGCCGGGAAGCGTATCCGATATCGATACCCTGAGAAAGACAGAGGAGGAGATGCCTCCCGGCACGCTGTTCGTCATGGATCGGGGATTCATTGACGATGCGAATTTCGGCAGGATGGATACAGACGGACTGTACTTCATAACACCGCTGAAGAGGGATTCAAAGATTCCAGATTATTCCATGAAGAACGACGGGTTCTTCATGTTCCGCAAGAGGGCCATAAGGTATTCTTTCCAGAATGCGGGAAATTACCGTATACACGTATTCGAGGACATTCTCCTCAGGGCTGATGAGGAGAATGAATACTATTCCCTGATCGATGCGGGGAAGACGCCGAAATTCTCACCGGAGAAAGCGGGGAAGATTGCCATCCTCACCAATACAGGTGAAAAACCGCAGGTTGTATTCGAGCTGTATAAATTCAGAAATGATGTTGAAGAGGCATTCGATGTATTCAAGAATCTTCTGCAGGTCGACACTCCATACCTGAGGGACGATGACACCCTGAGGGGATATGCATTTGTGTCATTCATATCGCTCATTGCGTATTACAGGATCCTGAAGCTGCTGAAAGAAAAGAGGATCAACAGCAGGATAAGCGTGAAAGACGCTATCCTGCAGCTTTCAAAGATATACCTCACTGATGTCGGTGACAGGATCATGATGGCAGAGATACCGAAGAAGGTGAGGGAGCTTGCAGGAATTCTTGACATGAAACCGGAGCTGTTCCCTAAAAGTGTTCCGAGTTAAGGTTTCCAGCGGTAGAACATTGGTGGATCCACACCATATTTTCTGCATGTCTCAACAATCTGCCCCTTTTCCCTGATCTCGTTTATCAGGGCAAGTTTCTCCTCAGCTTTCCATCGTCTCCGCTCAGT
>JAJZLK010000046.1 GCA_021803655.1 Thermoplasmata archaeon | reverse complement strand
GGTGAAGTCAAACGGCAGGCTTTCCAGATCCGCAATCTTGATTGTACTCGCCTTTCTTGAAGAAACTATTAGAACGAAGGATATCTGGAACACTATTGCAAAAAATTCAGAGGGGTCGTTCTCTCTTGCCAGGTTCCTGCATGTTGAAAACAGTCATGGCAATTGCTGAAAACGCCCACAGTATGGCAACGATCATCAAAAGATAGTTCACAGGCGGAACCAGTGAAACGGAAAATAATATGAGGGGAACGCCAAACTTGATCACTCCCCAGAAATATGTGTAAATGTCCATTCTCAGATCAACCGAAGAGTGAACTCAAACCTGCCATTGCGTCCTGCTCGTTTACCTCGGCCTTTTCTTCCTTGGGCTCCTCATCCTTCTTTTCCTGCTTCTTCTTGGGTTTGGAGTCCTGAGCCGGTGCAGGCGCTGACACCGCAGCCATGGATGCCGCGTTCTTCAGTACCTCATCAATGTTCAGTTCCTTTAGGCTTGAAACCAGAGCCTTAACTCTGGCTGCATCGGGTGTGACCCCGGCCTCTTCCAGCACTTTCTTCAGCTTTGCCTCTTCAACCTTATTTCCGGTTGAATGCAGAAGCAACGCTCCATATATATATTCCATACGTGTTTTCCTCCTTTATCCAAACAGGGCGCCAAGTCCGGCAGATACATCCTCATCAGATGGTTTTTGCTCCTCCTTGGTCTCCTCTTCCTTTTTCCCTACCTCTTCTCCGGACTCTGCCTCTTCGCCAGTCGAAGCGCTCAGGGCGGCAGCGTCCTTAATAGCTTTCAGTATAAATAATTGTATATTGCTCTCGTCCACTAAACCCGTTTCCAGTGCAAGATTCTCGGCACCGAGTCTCGCCTTGACCAGGAGTCCTGGCACGATCTCCGGCACAAGGAACATGGAGTCCATGGCGATGGCCTTTGCCTGACTGAATGCTGTCGCAAACTTCGCTGAGATATCCGCGAGCGTTTCAGAAATTACTTCCCTGGGGTAGAACAATCCGTCGCTGTAAGCTCCCAGAAGTTCAAGTCCGACCCTTAGAGGGTGAATCTCGAGCTTCTCCAGGATCTTTGCCTTCTCCTTTGATATTATTTCGCCCTGCTTTACGAAGACCGTGTCTTTCTTTATAACTATCTTGCCTTTCTCGATGGCCGTCTGCAGCCCAACCTTCTGGAATTCGCTGACCATCGGTCCAGGCGGAAAAGACGTCTCCTTAGCCTCCACTATAACTTCCTGAGGGGCAACTTCGCCTCCCCTGGCTGGAGAGTCCTGCTCTGTTGCTTTTATTGTCTCGTATAACCTCATTGGAGACATATTGGCAGTAAGGATTGCGACTTGTCCGTTCAAGACCTCCTTGAGTCTCTTGATTTCCTCTCCCTTCGATCCATCAATGGCCTTCTCCAGAAGCGTTATCCTTGCAACCCTCAACTTGGCTTTCTCTCCCAGGGTTCTCCTGATCTGCTGCAGCTGACGGTTTCTGATGCCCTTTATTCCAACAACAGCAGATATTTCTCCGCTGTTAATCATTTCTTCAAGAAACTTAACTTCCTCTACCTTCCACGGTGCCGGTATTGTCACCTTACATCACCTACATCCATCCTGACAGCTTTCCCCATGGAGGTCTTAACGAATACGCCGTCGATGTTTGTCAGTCCCTTCTCAAACTTGCCTATAACTCTTTTCAGGACGGCATTGGCGTTCTCAGCGAGATCATCATCCGACATCGCCTTTGTGCCTATGGGAACGTGAAATGTCCTCTTGTCCCTGCTCCTCGCCCTTACAGTTCTCCTCAGTGCGGAGAGCATATTCGTCGGGTCCTGTCCGGGAGGAATCGGCTTTGGTATTTTTCCCCTTGGTCCAAGGACCTGACCCAGTGATTTACCGATTGAAGCCATCAGTGTTGACTCAGCCACAAAGAAATCTATGTTCTCAGCGATCTTCTTGAATGCTTTCTTATCCTCGACAAATTTCGATAGATCTTCCGGGCCATAAACAAAATCGGCAACGTTTTTCACTTTTGACTTGAGTTCGTCAGAGCCGAAAACCGCAATCCGTACCTCTTTTCCTCTCCCCTTTGGGAGTATTATCTCTTCATTAACCCTATTCTTCGGGTCAGAGAGATCTATTTCCCTGAGGTTGATCGCAAGTTCTACAGTCTCTAGGAATTTCCTCTCGGGAGACTGTTTTCTCGCTTCTGCAACCGCAGTCTTTAACTTGTTTTCCGCCAGATACTTCACCGTCCGTAGTAATCGAGCAAAACCTGCTCTCCTACAGCTCAAACGGCCATTGAACCGCTCTTAATAAGTCTTTGCGCCTCGACTGGGTCTTTACCTTCAACAGTTACCCCAAGAGATACGCACGTCCCAATTACTTCGAGCATGGCGCCCTTCAAGTCCTTAGCCTGCATGTTATCAATCTTTGCCTCCGCAATTTTCTTGATCTGCTCAAGAGTTGCGTTTCCGGCAATCTTCTCTTTCCTGTTTCCTGAACCGCTCTCGATTCCAAGCTCCTTCTTTATGAGAGCAGAAGTCGGTGGCGTTCCAACCTTAATTTCATAGGTCTTCTTTGCCGCGTCCGTGACTGTAACCGTTACGGGCACCTGCATTCCGGCAAAAGCCTTGGTCTTCTCGTTTATATCCTTGATGATCTGCGCAAGATTGAGGCCAAGAGGCCCGAGAGCTGGACCCAGTGGAGGGCCACTGCTTGCCTTTCCCCCTTCAACCATACTGCTTACACTCTGTGGCATATGAATTTCACCTTAAGCCGGCATGGATATGTGATACTCTTTTTAACGTTTGCCCAGACGATCCTTCATGGAGGTCCACGGCCGGTTATTGTCAGCTCTTTCCTGAACTGACCCCTTTTTCTCTGCAATGTTCTACAGATCCTGAATCTATAGGGGATCTGTGGAATCCGGTGATTCCGATACAGCCACAGGATCATCCCTATATGAAACCCAATCGCTCCAGCTTCCTGCATAGAGCCTGGATCTCAATCCAAGGAGGTGCATAGCAAGAACGTTCACACACGCAGTCACTCCCGATCCGCAATAAAATACAGGGTTATCTCCAGATTCGGAGAAAATTCTCCTGAGAGATTCTACATCCATTATCCCTCCATCGGTCATGACACTCGTGTACGGAATGTTGATTGCACCCGGGATGTGGCCAGCTTTCGTGTCAAGCGGTTCTATCTCTCCAGCGTAACGTTCCCTTGCTCTGGCATCGATTAGCCTGGTATTCCCAACGCCCTTCCTGATGCCTTCCCTGAACACGATCATTCCGTGATCCTTCTTTATCGTGAAATTTCCCATCGGGCGTAGTTCAGGAGGCAACGAACTTACTGGAAGTCCTGATTTTTTCCATTTCTCGAATCCTCCGTCCAGTATGTGGCATCTGCGGTGCCCGAAATAACAGAGCATCCACCATAATCTGGCAGGCACAGACAAATCATTCCCGTATGCAACAACAACGCTTCTCTCTGAGAGTCCGATACCCCTCATCATGTGCTGAAACGTTTCATCATCGGGGAGCGGGTGTCTTCCTCCATGCTCTCCCCTCCTGCCGGACAGGTCCCTTTCCAGATCCAGAAAGAATGATCCGGGGATATGTCCGGACAGGTACTCCTTCTCTCCCTTTTCAGGAAGCAGGAAGTCGAATCTGCAGTCTACAATGATGAGATCCTCGTCTCGGAGGTGCCTGTACAGCCATTGCGAGTCAACAAGAATGTCGTGCTCGTTCTCCATGGATGCCCATGCCAGACTCTGTTTATGACCATTCCGAATTTCGCGGTCAATCTCTCCATTAACGCCATGACAGGCGTACTTTGAAGGATTTTCATCTCTGAACGGGTGGAGTCGGGGAAAACAACCCTTATTGTCTACTCTTTTTTGCAGAAAGAAGGGTCAACGATTAAATCCGAACTTTCACTCACCTGACATTGAGAGTCAATATAATTGATGGACGGAGAGACCACATAGGAAGCGCACCGGTCAAGGTTCTTGTCGATGTTTTCAGATCAACGTCAACAATGCCGGTGCTTCTGAAAAACGGAGCGAGAACTGTGATTCCCAGCAGGAGCGTGAGTGGCGCAAGAAAACTGTACAGAAATGACCCCGACTTCATACTGATTGGAGAAAGGTTCGGTATCAAAGTGCCCGGGTTCCACTACAACAACTCTCCGTCTGACATCTGGGACGTCGATTTTTCCGGGAAGAATATATCCTTCACCTCCACAAACGGCACTCGTGTTCTCGAGAAGATAAAACACTTTCCAGGGGTATTCATCTCCTCTTTCATTAACCACTCTGCCACTGTAGCTGCTGTTTCCGGTGCGGAGGACGTTGAAATAGTCATGTCCGGGAGACCTGACTCTAAATCAGACGAGGATCTGGCGTATTCTGAATTTCTCAGGGACAGCCTGGCTGGAAAGAACCCGGGCTTTGAGACATGTGCTGAAAAAGTGAGGGCTTCAAGCGGCGCAAGAAGACTTGCTGTTCTCGGATACAAGGATGATGTCGAGAAATGCCTTGTTCTGGATCATGTGGACTTTCCAGTGAAATATCTGGACGGAAAAGTGATCAGATCCTGATCCTGTAGCCTTCCCTGAAATCAACCCCACGCTTCTCCGACAGGTATCGAAGGAGTTCCCTTGCCCATTGAAGTTTCTTTCTCTTCTGCTCCGGATCCTGCCCCTTCTTTAGAACAGGGGTTTCGAAGTCAAATCCGATCAGGTCAATGGTGTCGAAACCCATAGTGTCCATGAAGAACGCCGCCCTGTCCCCGTCAGTGAAGCCGCCGAAGTTGAGAAGGTTGCCAAACGGCGCGGACTGGCAGGTTCCAATTACGTTCGATCGAAAGTCAGGAACGTGTTCCCGTATCTTGTCCATATTGTCCCCATGAGCATGTATGACGCAGACTGTACCCTCCCTGTTGCACCTCTTTATCAGGTCGACATCTCCATCAAGATCCGTGAATATGATGCCAGGTCTTCCGTAAGTTGAGTAATAAGCTGGAAGCGCAGAATCAGCAACAACTGTCCAGTCATAACTGCCAGGGTGATCATCTCTCTCAGGATCAAGTTTCGGGCCAGTGATCAGGCACATCCTCCCCGCTATGTTTCGGTAATCGAAAATCCTGCAACCCTTCAGGAGCGTGGAAAGCAGTTCTGCCGCTTTTGCATCCATTGATGGATCGTATCTGAACTCGGCGCAGATTCTTAAATAAAATTCGTTCCAGTCCTCGTAATTCATGCTTACTTTTCTTCTATTTCCAGTCTTGTCAGGTCGCCGCTGTTGATGTACACTACGTCGTTATAATATCTGTTGACCAGTGAAGAGAGAACCGCGACAACCACTCCAAAGATGAGAAGCGCCAGATCCAGTACTGCCTGCCGAAGCATTACGAATCCAAGGACGTACCGCAGGTAGTTTATCATTCCAAAGACTATCATTGCTATGGCAAGCGAGAACATCAGCCCGTAAAGAATCTTGTTGACTCCTCTCTTTCCATTAACGATGAGATCCAGTCCCACTCCTATTTCCATAGCGAATATTGCTCCGTACATCCACCACGTGAACAGTGAAATAAAGACCAGGCCCTGGTTGAAGGGGTTAACGAAATTCTCCACGGTAACTACCCATGAAGATGCTATTCCCACAATCACCAGTGAGATGGCTACAACATAGGACAGGAACGCTATCCTTGTCTCCTGGGAGTACGCATGAATTGCCTTCAGCACCTTCATGAACGATTTTCTCAGCTCAAGTCCGCGTTCGACAAAATAGAATCCCAGCACTATTGCCACAAAGGTAAGGGCACCACTTCCGGGCTGTACCGCATACTGCTTTGTTGTGAGTGATGAGAATACGATGAAGATTAGGAGCACAATGCCATAAGTCAGCAGGAACAGTCCAAGTGGAATTATGAACTTGTTGACGATTTTCTTGTCCTTGAGGGCCTTAACCACGTAATAATAGAGGGATTCAATGTTCTGATTGTGCCGCACTATGACGTGCTTGACATACTTGATCCTTATTCTGGAAGTTATCAGGGGGATGATGTAGTCATCCTCCGCCCCGTCAGTCACCAGAATGAGGTTTGAATACTTCTGTGGCACCAGCAACTCATCCAGCTGGTTTCCGAGTTCAATGTCAGATTTCGACCCAACATCGGCGTCACCGGTAATGAGTGCAATTTCGACATCATCCCCGTTTCTTCTCAGATCCTCGTAAAGTTTCAGGGCACCAAAGAGGGCATTTGCGTCTGAATCTTCAGGATCAGTGGAGATAAGCCTCATTGCTGCATCGTAGCATTCTGTATACCCAACCACAGGGCCAGGCACTCCTACCTTCTCCCCGAAATCGTTATCCCTGTCAACGTTGAGTATTATCGTCTTCATTTCTCTTACACCCTTCAGATTGAAACCGCATAATAATACTTTATCGGTACGATTTCACGACAATATTTCGGGAAAACGAAATAAAATCCAAAGGTCACTGCAAATGTGAGTATACTGCCCGGAACCGTGTATTTATCCGGACAGTATTCAGCAGAGATCACTTAATCGCAAAGTACCCTGCGCTCTTCTGCCTCACAACTCTCTTTACAAAACCTTTGTTCGTCAAATCCTGCAGGGCTGCAGTTGCAAGGGCTTTTCCGAGGCCGGATGCCTTCATTATATCGTCTGCAGTCTTCATCTTGTCTTCAGTGACAGCACCCAGTTTCTTTATAGCATCGTAGACTTTCTTGCCGTTTGGGGATAGGGAGGACTCATCAACCATTGGTTCACCGTAAAATGGTATATGCTGTGCGTTTAATAGTCTTTCCACGTTAAACATTAGGACTTTTCAGACGCAGCAAGGCCAGAACAGCCTTTCAGGAATCCTCCAAGGCTATTTGCTAACATAAACTCATGATGAACACGACCGGTTTTTCATAATATTTTAGAATCCTCTAGATCTCATATATAGTCTGTAATAGCACTCCTGTTAGACATGTTAGTAGGGTTGGGGTCGTTGCACCTGCTAAAATTTATCTTGGCAGAATCTTAAGAGATAATGGTGTCTGAAACAGGTCTGGGAGTGGATGGAATAGTAAGGTGCGGATGGTCTACAAAAGATCCATTGTATGTCCGGTATCATGACACAGAATGGGGAGTGCCGATCCACAACGACAGGACAATGTTTGAGTTTCTTCTTTTGGAAGGAGCGCAGGCTGGTTTAGATTGGTTCACGGTGCTGAGAAAGCGTGAAAACTACAGGAAAGTGTTTGACGGGTTTGATCCTCGGAAAGTGGCATCCTATGATGAGAAAAAGGTGGAGGAGGTCCTGAATAACGATGGAATAATAAGGAACAGGAAGAAGATAGAGTCTGCAGTAAGGAACGCTAGGGCATTCCTCAAGATCCAGGAAGAATTTGGAAGCTTTGACTCGTATATATGGGGATTTGTCGGGGGAAAATCCATCAGAAACAGGTGGACAGATATTAGGCAGATACCGGCAAAGAGCAAAGAATCAAACGAAATGAGTCATGATCTGATTAAGCGAGGATTCACTTTTGTAGGTTCAACAATCTGTTATGACCACATGCAGGCTACAGGGATGGTCAACGATCACCTGACAACGTGTTTCAGGTATGGGCAGGTATGATGGCTTCGTTTCTCGATTTCTGGAAACGTTGCAGTGAATGACGCGGACATGTCTTTAGACTGGGTTGCTGTCGAGGTCACAGTCTCGCCAATTGCTAAATTGTTCTCCAGGCATGGTGAAGGGATTAGAGGAGATTTTCCAGATCAAAGATCATAAAGTTATTTAATAATAGAGAGTGTTAGGGTAGATATGACATACTCATCAGAGATTAGCCGGAGAAGTCCAGGCCTATTCATATTCCTGCTGGATCAGTCCAGATCAATGAGCCACAAATTGGGGGGCTCAGACAGATCGAAAGCTCTTGAGGCGTGCGACGCAGTCAACAGGCAGATCTACGAACTGATATACCGTTGCACCAAGACTGATGGCGTCAGGGATTACTTTGACATAGGTATCATAGGATATGGATTCCAGGCTGAAACAGCTGATTCGCTCATAAAGGACAGTACCATGGTTCCAATTTCAAGGTTGTCTGAAACTCCACTCAGGATGGAGAGAAGAACCAAGAAAATGACGGACCCGGATGGTAATGAAATTGAGACCGAGTTTGAGTTTCCAATATGGTTTGAGCCAATTGCCAATTCTAACACGCCAATGGTGAGGGCACTAAAACTGGCAAAGCAGTGGGTAGACGACTGGATTGCAGAGCATCCCGACTCATTCCCTCCGGTACTCATCAATATAACTGACGGGGCTGCCACTGACGGGGACCCCCTCGATGTAGCCCGCGAACTGATAGAAATGGGAACAAACGATGGAAAACTCCTCCTCTGGAACTGTCACCTTTCTGAGTCAAAAGACCAGAAAACATTGATATTCCCGGATTCAGAAGGGGATCTTCCCACGACCGACAAGTTTGCCAAACAACTCTTTGAGATGTCCAGTGTTCTTCCCGAACCTTTCGTGAAATCAGCGGAAGAGAGATCACTGGCTGTATCAGAGAACTCCAGGGGATACGCCTATAACGCCGGGCTTGACGAACTGATTGAGCTTCTGGACATCGGAACCAGGACTCCTTCCAGCAACCTTCAGTAAAGAGGCTGCAGTGTGAGAATTAATGATTTTCACATGTGTAAACTTGGCAACAAGGAGAACGAGTACGAAGACTCAATAAGCTATGACATGGACACGCTCAGGTTCGCAATCGCGGATGGAGCCAGCGGATCCGCCTTTGCTGAACTGTGGGCTTCTTCGCTCACAAAGTCGTACATCGAGTCTGACCTGTCGCTTTTCGACGATCCTGTGGGCGTGGTTTCTGCAATCCAGAAGGAAGCCAGGAACAGGTGGTATAATGGCATTGCGTGGAACAAACTTCCGTGGTTCCTGAAAAACAAGGCAACGATGGGATCATATTCTACCCTTCTGCTGATGGAAATGCGGAACACGGACGATTCGATTGAATTCGTAGCTTCCGCAGTTGGAGACAGTTGTCTCTTCGTGATAGACCAGAGGCTGAGAGTATCATTCCCAATCTCTGATCACAGGGAATTCGGTGTATCTCCCAAGCTGGTGTGGAGCGGACAGGGGCAGCCTGTTAAACTGGATGTGAAGCTTTCGATACCTTCGGTGCACACTGTGAGGGGGTCTGTTTACAAAGAAGACCGGATTATTCTGGCGACAGATTCCGTCTCCAAGTGGCTGCTTGAAAATGAGAGTGACGACCCGTGGGAAATCCTTCTTGAGAATCCTCAGGAGTTGAAGAAGGCTATTGCAGACCTCATTAACAAGAAAGTAATGAGAAACGACGACATAACTGCCGCGGTCATCACCTTCACCGATAACTGATAAGAAAACGCTTATTTTATAGACATTAACTCCTGTGCGCTGCATCCTTTCCACAAGGGGTCTCTTCTGAGGGCTTCTACAAGAAGGTTTGTAAGTTGTCTCACCTTTCGGCTCCCTTTTGCTGACAGATGGTTTATCACCTTGGATGAGGATGGATCCTTGAAGTCCGACTTCCTGAAGAGAAGGCAGTCTGGATCATCTCCGTTGTACAGGTCCCATAGTGCAGGTTCTTCGGAAATAGCGACCATGGAGAGATAGATAACAAGGCAGGAGAAGTTGTCTGTTTCTTCTGAATAATCGGTCTGGGTCCTTCCGGGATGCTGGAAGTCAGCATGTCCAAGTTCCGTGGCTCCCTGTCCGTCGAAGGCTGGTACGTATGCACCGTCGTAGTCTATGAGCCTGAGCCTTCCGCTGGAATCTATTATCAGGTTGTCTCCTGCGAGGTCTCCATGGGCAATCCTGGCCTTTCTCAGCGCAGCCAGATTCTCCACGAATTCTTCAGCGAGATTCCTGATGGCTTTAGGCTTCGATATATTGTCCGTAATGTATCTGTTCAGGCTCACCCCGTCTATCCAGCTCATCCTGAGGACGGGGTAGTACTTTGATGGATCTTTCATGGTCCTGATCCCCGTTTCATAATAATCGAAACCCACAAGGAAGTCGAGTTTATGCCGCACTTTCCCGAGATATTCGCTTATTTTTGAATATCTCCAGTTTAGGTTGGAAGTCTTCCTGGTGAAGCACTTCAGGGCGTAGAAATTGTTTCCCACCTTCATCTTGTAAACTGCGCCGTAATTTCCAGACGCGTAAACGTACCAGACCGGGGATCTGGGGTTCTTGACCGGCTGGCCTGTCGCCAGATCGCCAAGAGACTTGTGAAGGCTGTATTTAATGGACTGGAAACACTGTTCATAGTCCTGTCCTGACGGCCATGGTTCTCCGGTCCCTCTTGAGGCTGGGGGTTTTGCGGGAGTCGCCTTCGGAGGTGCCGGCTTCTGAACTGGAGGCGGCGGTGCCGGTGGCGGTTGTGGTTTCGGAGGAGATGTTGCAACCTTTGGAGGTGGAGGCGTTGCCGGTTTCGGAGGCGGGGGCGGCTGTGATCTCGGCTGTGGTGGAGGCGAAGGATTGGCAGCCTTCTTTAGCCCAACCCCTGTGAACGACCTGTAAACCTTTGTTGCGATAGCAACGTGATCTTTCCACGTGTGCGGATCGCTCACTGCAAAGTAATTCTGTTTCAGGTCACTTCCCCTGGTGATTATCACAAGCTTCTTGCGAAGAGTACCCTCCACGGATACGGAGACCATGTCTGCGAATTTCAAGTCGAGGCGCACTTCCTTCTGCCTGCCGGATGGTTTGGAGATGAAAGTGACACCATTCGAGTCAAGCGTAAGCGTTCCCTTCCGCCTGTCCTTTGTGCATGATGACGCGAGAATCACGTCGTCCTGGCTTCCAGATACCATGTGAACTTTCAAGAGTCATGATCAATGCATAACCCCCTTTAAACTCTATCGTGCCCATTGCGCTTTCGATGGTGTTCGGCCTTCCTGCCCGGATCGTACCATTATCCCCGGAGGCAATGAAAACGGTGTCCGTACGCATCTTTATCCGGTGCAGCTCAGGTGAGCGTTTTCCTGAGTATCTCAACTTCCCTGATTGTTCCCATGAAGGTACCATCCCTGTCAACAATTGCAAGAAGCGGGATATGGTCTGTCCTGAATATTTCTGCCAGCCTCGAGGCCGGTTCTGTGGGTGAAACCTTAACGACCTTGCCGAGATCGAAGTCCTGTACCTTCATTGAACTCACTTCCTCATCACTTAACGAAACGAGTTTTCTCAGCTCAAGCGTTCCCGCGGCTCTTCCGTGTTTATCAAGAACAATGGCTCCAGGGGAATCCATCTTCATGCACTTATCGATAGCATCCTTCATCGAGTCGTCCAGGTTCACGGTGACATCAGGCAGCACGCTCCGGACCCCCATTGCATCAATTCCCTTGAGCTTCTGATTCATCAAATTGTCCACTAAATTGGTCTTGGTAGACATCAGGGGGGTTCGAAGCACAATTTCCCTTACGTCAAGAATGAGGTATCCGACCACGATCCAGGCAAGGAAGAAAAGTCCGTAGATTGTGTTGGTAGAAAGTATAGAGTAAACAAGATCAAGGCCTGACAGGAGGATTGCAACCAACGCCAGGGTGATTTCTTTTCCGCCTTTCAATTTCTGCAGGAACCTCGCCTTCCTTCCAATGGTTCTCCTGAACTTCCTCATGCCAACCCTCAGGAGAGAAAAATTAGCAGTCAGGTGGATAAAGAGCCCGCCAAAAACTGCCACGGTACCAAGCACGATGAATCCCAGCGATGGCGGAGCAAAGATGGTGGCTATAGCAGGTATCACGATCATGCCGGTTCCGACTGCCAGATTTGCGTTTATGGGCTGCTTTCCACGCAGCTTTGAGAAGACGTCCGGCACCGGGCCGTCTGAACTCATCTTGTAAAGTGTTCTGGAGGCTGCGACAGAGAATGAAAGCACTGCAAGAATGCCGTCATTGATCGCGCCCAGGATCAGGATGTCCAGGATATCTCCCGAATATGGTCCGAACATATTCTTTATCGCATAAATGATCCCGAGACTGGAATGAAGACCGGAAACAGGTATTCCTCTAAAGACAAGCAGGTTCGCTACACCATAGATGAATACCGCGGCCAGGAGACCTCCGGAAATTATCACCGAAATTGCCACCCTACCAACAGTTCTGTGTGCGTTAACGATCTCTCCTGAAATCGGGGCAATGGCGCCGTATCCGGTTGGAATGCCCATGGCGAACAGCACGGCCAGGGCTATATCTGCAGACGAAAGCCCCTGATATGACATCACCGGGGAGTAGACATGTCCTCCAGCCAGATAGATCGAAATCGCGAACACGGAGAGAATCGCTACTATTTCAAACGTTCCAGCGATTATTGCGTACTTGGCCGATGGGTTCACTCCGGTAATCAGAAAAATCACAGCAGGGATAGAGAGAGCAAGCACTATGAGAACCGGATTCAGACCAAGGACGAAGTTTATAACGAACGCTGCACCAACGACATAGGCCGATCCAAAGAGAACTGAATAGAAGAGGTACATCCATCCGGTTTGGAAACCAGTCCTTTCAGATAGGGTTCGCATTGCGTATATGTAATATCCGCCAGTGGAAGTGAATCTCCTGGAAAGTCTCAGGATTACAAGTCCGTTGATTACTACAATGACTGTAGCCATCAGCAGAACAATGGGAGCAAAGAAGCCTGCAAAGGTAAGGACAACTGCTCCATAGGTCAGGAGACTGAGAAGTGGAGACTGTCCGCCGAACGAAAGAAAAAATACATCAGTAAATCTCAGTGTTCTTTGCAGCTTTTCGCTCGCCATAAGCAATCTTCTCTTTCAGCCAGTCTTGCATTCAGACGTATCAACCATTCTGGGATAAACTCCGGATTGAGACTGGTGCATGCCAGTTGACTCCCGAAAGTTTCATCGCAAATTAAGTTTCGTTGAGTGATCTGCTCCATCATATAGGGAAGATCTTCGCTATAATGGTGGTACGGCGTGTGAAACTGCATTGATTGAACGAATGCATACGGGGGTGACCTGTCAGGAGTTTGAATGCTGCCGGGACTAGTGGTTTCTCCAAGAAACGATCACGATTTCATAACACGTCCCACAGGCCCTTATCGTACGGGGTAAACATGGTTAGTTTGAATCCGGAATCAGGGTGTTTCTCAGACACTTCATATATTATTCTCAGCTGTTCGTTGGCCATCAGTCGGGGTATAAAGGTGTAAGCGACGAATTTCCCTGCGGACACTTTTCCGAAGACTGCAAACCTGGGAATATGCGCATCGCCGGACTTTCTCCAGACGTCAAGAGCAAAAGGAGTTGAGCCGAAACCTGCCACAATCCCATCTTCCTTGGATATCACACTCTTGTTTGCTCCATCCGGCAGCGGGCCGTCAGAGTAGGAAACCACGCTGTATCCCTCGGGTGTCACAAAGGAGAGATTTGGTTCAGTGATCCTTTCCCCGCGGATCTGTTCAGTCACCGGATTCGGCGGGGTAACTCCCTCGTAACCTATGACAAAGAGCGGGAGATGAGAATTGATCTCATCAAGCATACTCACGATTCCTGGAGACGGTCCCAGCGAGTGCAAACTCAACCAGTCAGATTCCTTGGTAATTTCCCCAATCAGGTCGGACACCTTCCCGGCGTAGGAATGGTGGAATCTCAACTCAGTGTGGAGATAACCGCCCTGAACATACAGACCACTGCGTATCATTGATGGGACCTCATGCAACTCGGAGAAGATTCTTACTCCACTGTCACCTCTGCCCGTTTTAGCCCTTATTACTGAGTATTCTCCCTTGTTAGCAACGCTGAAGGACTTGAGAAGCGTTGATACCGGTCCACCTTTGGTCTTAGGTATAAATACATCAAGAAACGCCTCATCATTCTGCCGATAACCGTATGCAGGTGCATATCCCTCGTATTTTTCAAATATGGAAAAAAACTCGCTCTTCCCCTTGAATTTTATAACCAGTCTCCTATCCAGTTTCCTGTCTATGTCTCTTATCAACATCTGTTATCACCAGGATTTAGTCGGCACAATCAATTGATACCAGATATCCGGCGTCACGGCTTGAGCAATCCACGCCAGCAACCTGGCGATCCTCCATTATCCTGACACTGTCTCTCCGGCTCATGTAAGATTATGCGATCCAGCGTATTTAAAGATGACTTTGCCCGCTTCGACAGAATCGGTCTCAACTGAAAGGCGATATTCAAAGAATGGAGGTGGAAATGAGAGAAAAATGTACGCCGCGATCTCTCAATTCCGGTTGCCCGCGTTCTTTGAACCTGAAGATACGATCCCGATCAGCCAACCCCCGAATCCCAAGCCCCATAGCAAATCCGGGTAGACGATCATTCGCTCCATTCCTCCATGTCCGAGCCCGAAATATCTCCCGGACATGTAAAGAAACAGGGAAATGAGCCCAATGGTTCCGAGAATTGCCCATATCACGGCCATCGTGTTCTTCAGTTTATACAAGATTAAGTAGGGCGCTATAGAACCCATGAGGAATACGAGGAGTGAAAAAATCAGGTGAGGCTTCCCAGTGGTTTCCGGAAACAGTCCGACTCCCATTGCTCCAATGCCGGCGAGCACGAGGACAACAAGCAGAGGTTTCGAGAATCTCCTGATAAGAAAGCCTGTGGCTATTAGCAGCAGTCCAAGGATAATTATTGAGGTGTTGAATATGTATGCGGTTTTTCCAACCCCAAGGTCGCTGATGTAATTGCCCGAAACACTGTAATGCGGATATATCGCCTCAGCAATGAGCATGAAAAGCAGGAATTGTGCAATGCCAACAAATATGGCCAACCCGGCAATTTTCATCTCTCTGTCTTTTCCAATTTCCATGAGAACCCTCACAGGACTGTAGATAATTAAGGTTATGCTAATCTGGTGGCCATGGTCAATTCAGGCGTGGTTCAGACCATTCCCGCATTCTGTTGTTTTCCACTTCGAGGTTGGAACAACCATTACTCACAGCCAGTCTGAGATCGAAGAAGTATTCCCGAGACAAAGGAAAATTAATGAAACATCCGGGTTCAATTGCTTCCGGTGCGGAAAAAGAAAATGTCAGGCGCAACCCGATCCGCATTATATGCTCCGACCGGGATTCGGACCCGGGTCGCCGGCTTGAAAGGCCGGTATGCTTGGCCGGACTACACCATCGGAGCAGTTTTGCACCTAAGCCCGCATGCTTATATCTATCTTTCCCAGTTTCGCGACATATCGCGGAACCCGTCAGGGGCAGGTGTCAGGTTGTCGCATCTCCCTGCACATTGTAGCGAAGGATCGCGCAGAATCCCCCGAACTTCTCCACAACAACTCCCGGTTCATCGTGGCTGCTGAGAATATGGACTTCCCCACCATTTCTCCTTACCTTTTCCATCAGGTCTCTGCACTGATCAGTCCTGAACGCCTCTTCGGTTACGAGAAGAGTGGAGATGGCGCCGATGTCTGCGGCTGATGAGGTGCTGGCAATTCCGTAAGCAACCGGCTCGTTCTTCCCCAGTGCCTTCATGAACCGGTCAACGTAGGACTGCTCCTTCCTGAGCCTCGCCTCTTTCAACAGCCCTTCGCCCCTCTCGCTCTCCATGAATTCGTATATACCTCCCCGATCGTTCCTGCCCGTGGCAAATGAAAACACCGATATTCCAAGGGGATGGCTTTTCATGTAGGACTCAAAGTGATCCCTTGTGAAGCCAGGACCAAGTATCACAAGAATCATCTCACCATGCATCCTTCCTCTAAGGGTCTCCCATATCTCCGCGAAGTAATCAGTTTCCCGGTAACCAGATTCATATGCCTTACCAGATTTCCCCGAATAGATCGTTGCCACGGGCATCAGTCCATAGGACCTCATTTCGTAAACCTCTGCACTCTCATCATCCAGTGTGACGAACACGGTCGTCCCCTTTGTTTCACTGTTGATGGATTCCCTGAGGAGGTCCATCTCATCCCTAGTCCATCTTTCCTTGATTATCTCTATCTCATCTTTCACTCCAACATTTATGGACTGATGCTCACCCTTAACGCTTTCTCCGCCTTCCACGATCACTCCGGAGATCCTGAGTGCGCCTGAGAATTTCCGGAACTCAACCTCTTCGACTCTCACCTTTACCACGACGGGCTTCCTGGAAGACTCCTTGCTCCTTACTCTGTCATCGGCACTTTCAACTCTCCTGAAGACCACGGATACCACTGCGTCATTTTTGCGGATAACATTCTTGAGTGTCCACAGATCATCCTCTACCATGACCATGACTGTTACGGACGACCCGTCTCTGGCTTCAGCGAGGATTCTCATCCGAACCTAGAATAACCTCAATCCTTTTTATAATATTGCGATAGTGCGGACCTTTCCAGTAAGTTCTTCCACAGCTTATGCAACGGTAAAAAATGTCATATGATTTCTGGGTCTGGTACTGCAGGGTGTTCTCAATTTCTCCTCTCTCTTTCTGTTCAAGGACCCCATTGCACTCCGTACACCTTGTAAGAAGAAGGCTGCGGTCAAACGGGTAAATCGAGAGAAACTGCCTGAGCTGTGTGTTCAGGTCAGTTGAGGAAATAAGGATCGACGGAAAATACCTGGATGCAAGCTCCCTGTCTCTGGTGATCAATATGGCCCCAAGTTTCCGGCACTCTTCAATTACCTGCTGATCATCGTACCCGGAGGAGACATACTTGGAATCGAAGCCCATGATCCTGAGCCATCTGCACATTCTCCCGAGCATGTGATCTACCAGGAATTTACTCAATCCCATTCCACCTCTGGATCTTATTATTCTCTATTCCCATGAGATCCAGTACTCTTCCTACAACAAAATCTGTCATCTGGTCCACGCTGGTCGGCCTTGTATAATAACCCGGCATTGCAGGTGCAATAATTACGCCGCTTCTGGACAGTCGCAGCATGTTCTCTATGTAGATCGTGGATAGAGGAGTTTCTCTAGGAACTATGATGAGTTTCCTCCTCTCCTTGAGTGCCACGGAGGCTGTCCTAGAAATGAGGCTGTCGGCTATGCCCATCGATACTTTCGCAAGCGTAGAGCCTGAACAGGGAATGATGCACATGGAGTCATAAAGGAAACTTCCGGAACTGATCCTGGCTGCAAGGTCCCCGTCATCGTAACTGAAGTCCCCGAGTTTGCGCACCTCCTCGACAGACATTCCTGTTTCATACTCGATAACCTTTGAGGAGTTAGCGCTGATTACCAGATGCT
>JAJZLK010000043.1:2243-17283 GCA_021803655.1 Thermoplasmata archaeon | reverse complement strand
ATGGCAGGGAAAAGGAAGACCTTTGAAAGGAAGTAGGCTGTTTCAGTATCTTCCGAGAATATCAGCACCTTCTCATCCGGATGCCTGGAGAGTACGTACCTCACGTTCTCCATCTTTGTCCTTGAGCTGAAGGCGATCTCGCGGGCCCTTCTCCATGCCACAAGAGCCTCCCGTCCCTCCGGGTTCCAGGAACTCATGATGAACCTCTCGAAGTCCCACGGTCCGCGCATGGAGAACCTGTGCTTCCTCAGGTAGGTGAGAAATATCCTCCTGTTCTCCTCATACTCCTCCATCTCTTCGGGCGTGAGATCAACGGGTATCCTCACGATCTTGAAATTTGCAAGGTAGTCGGACAGCTCCTCGTACCCCATTTCGTATATCTTACCCCCGAACGGCTCTGAGAGAGATTCGTGGAGCATGTCGGTTCTCTCTAACGTCGCCGTGAGGCCCAGCCTGAAGGGGGAAGCGAACATCAGCGCAATCTGTCTGAACTGTTCCGATGCGAGATGGTGGACCTCATCAACAAGGAGGAAGCGAAACATGTTTCCCAGCCGTTCCGCCATGAGGTAGGCAGAATCAAAGGTGGAAACGGTGATCGGGAGTACCTGCTTTTCTCCACCGCCAAGCATTCCAACCTGGATTGAGAAGGTCTTCTCCAAACGATCTTTCCACTGCCTGACAAGTTCTATGGTGGGTGCAACCACGAGGGTGGAGCATTTCAGGCTGGACATTGCAGCAAGCCCTATGTGGGTCTTTCCTGCGGCGGTTGGGAGTACCACAATCCCCCTGTGTGACGAAGCAGACCACTCCCGGATCGCAGCCTTCTGGTATGATCTGAGCCCCAAGACAGAGCTGAGCTCCACCGGATCATCCTTCTGGAAAACCTCGTCCCTGATGCCGTTCACCGACCTGATTGCATCGTAATACCTGAAGGCCGGCGCACGGTAGGCGCTTATTCTCTCGTCCCACCTGAAGAAAGGAGGGACCTGATCCGGAGGGTCCTTCATGATTATGGTGCCTCCGGAGAAAGAGAGGATCGGGGTCTTCATTGCAACTTATTCCGGAACAACATGCGGGATCAGGACTTCAAGATGCCGGTTAATACCGCTTCTTCCCGGACGCCTTCAGGGAATCCTCCTCTATGAGCGCGTTCCAGATCAGCGGAATGTCGTAGTTATTGTTCTCCACCACCAGATCACCTACGGGTCTCTTCAGCACAAGCAGCCCTCTTCTGCAGGCGAGCACCAGGAGAGATCCTCTCCACGTATCTACGCCGAGGCAGAGCCCGTGATTCGAGAAGAGGTATTTCAGCGGAAACTTCTCAGAATATATCTTCACTTCTTTTCTTTTCATACCTGTTTTCCTCCAATGAACGACTCCCGTTCCTTTCCCGGGATTCTTTCCATCTTCAACCACTTCCCGCTGTTCATGAATCCCCTGAGGAACCTGAGATAGGTCAGTCCGGATCCGGCAACATTCCTGATTTTTCCGGTGTTCAGGCTGATTAGCGCTATGGTGAATCCCGCGTATGCGATCTGGTAAATCCTGGAGGAGGGAAGCCTCCTGGTCCATGCACCGATCCACTCCGGCTTGAATCTCCAGTACTGGGATCGGTGGACTATCGCATCGGGTATGTAGAATGCGCGGAGATGCTTCTCCTTCAGCCTCCTCATGATGAAGAAGGTCTCCCTTGCATCAATGTCAGGCGGTATCACCTTCCCTTCAAAGTCACTCTTCCTGAGGACAAGGAGGCTTGCCGGAAGCCCGAGCCTGAGCTTCTGTGTGCTGGTCATTCCAACCACCGCTCCATACTTCTGGCTGGACAGTATCTGCAAAGCTTCCTTCAGGAATGTTTTCCGTATGATCTCCGCGTCCCCGTCAACAAAGACAATGAATCCGCTCTTCACGTAATCGAGGCATGCCTGCCTGGCGTATCCGAGGCTCACATCCTCCATGATCACCTGGTCCGTGAATTTCCTGGCTATCTGCAGTGTATCATCAGTGCTGTGGTGATCTACCATGAGTATGGTGGAATCTGAAATGGAGCGGATGCTGGACAGGCACCTCTCCAGGGTGAGGGCCGAGTTGTAGGTGCATACGCAGAAAGTCACCTGATCCGCATTCTTCTCTGACGTCATGCTGCCCTCTCCATCACGATCAGGAAGTGATCTCCCAGGAAGTTGAATGGCCAGTGCCTTCCCATGAAGGAATCAATCCGTTCAATCAGGTCAAAGTGCCTCAGGAACCTGTCAACAACACGGGTATAATCGGAAGGGGGAATGATGACGGGAACGCCCAGGGTGCGCAGTGTCCTGAACTTGCCGGAAAATGCCCTTGAAATGTACATGGGCGAGTAGGCCCAAACGTCTATGCAGAATCGTGAACTTTCAAGGGGAACCGGTCTCCTGAATCTTGAGAAGATTCCGGCGGGATTGTGCTTCATGAGGTTTCCAACAGCATCGCTGATGCAGAAAGGGTTGTATATCCCCAGTATCAACTTTCCTTTCCTTTTCAGCAGAGAATGAAGGATCGGGACAACGGCGGAAAGATCAGGCTCGCAGTTGAATGCGCCATAGGTGCTGTATATCCCGTCGAAGGAGGAAGGACCGTATTCCTGGAGAATCTTCCCGGCATCTGAGGCCTTTGTTTCACGCAACTCAAGCTGGTCAGGAGGAAACCTACCGGAGACCTTGGATCGAAGCCGTTCAAGCATGACCGGGGAGATGTCTGTCGCGATGATCCTGTAACCGCGTTCCAGCAGAGAAACGGTCTCAGTCCCAGTTCCACATCCGATCTCCAATAGCCTTGAATCTTCCGGGAACTCCGCTGACATCAGTTCCACCGACCTGCTGCGCAATAACCGGTTAACGGTGTTTCCCAGGATGTGTCGATCGTAATCTTCCGCTATTGAGTCAAACTCCTCCCTGAGCCATGTCCTGTAATCCCCGTTCCTGGGTGGAGCCGCAGCCTCTCCGGATAGTCTCAGGAATTTTCCCGGGGTTTCAAACCATCTCCTGAACTCCTCCTCCCCGTATTTTTCCATGAAGAGTCTCGAAGACTCCATCTTTTCGTTAGCGGAAGTGATCAGTTCTGCACCGAGAAGCAGGGAATTACGTCCGGAGCGAATCCTTGCCCTCCTTTCTCTCAGGACACGTGAAGCCCAGGCGGAATGAGGGGAATCTGAGATCAGCAGTATTCCCGTTTCGTCCATGGCAAAGGAGAGAGGAACCCATCTCTTTCCAGTGCTTATCTCAATGAAAGCAGCCTTCGGATCGATGGGGATTTCATGCATGATTCCCGTCTTCCCTGTAGTATCTTTCCCTGATTATGGCGTATTTCAGGTTATCGTAAAAGAGGCAATGCCTGCCAATTACCGTCCTGTAGGTCATTTCTTCCCTTCTGCCCTTCCTTGCCCAGTTGATCACCATTGCCTTGATCATGACGAGCGGCCCTAGCGTTATGAAGAACAGATAGTTTGCAAGGCATGAGAACAGGTTAGGTGAGGTCCTGTCAATCCAGGCAGGCGAGTCTTCTGCCCTGTCAGGATATTTCTGCATTATGTATTCGGACAATGAGAGAAGTCCTGAATAGACCTCCTTGCCCAGGAGAGGGATAACATGGACAGAATCCGAAGCCATCAATGGATCGTTGGAGGTGGAAAACAGGTACTTTGCATAGGAGAGATCCATGTTCAGGGAGAGGCATATGTCTTTGGAACCGGAAATGGTTCTCGTGAAATAAGCCCGGAACAGGGAGACCCAGAGGCTGTGGTTCCTGGAAATCAGGAACATGTCGACATCATCTTCCTCCCTGGGAGTATATGACACAGATCCTGTGACACCAAGGAAAAGGACGTTTCCGCTCCTCAGATAGCTGGAGTATCTCATGGCGACTCCAAGCTTATCCTCCTTGACGCGGGCAGGGACTTCGTCGGGCTTTGCCAGGGAGATGTTCATCATTTTGCAGCTTCCGGCTTACCTGCTGCCCGGATGGAAGTTACCAGGGTAACTATTGAAAACAGGAGCAGGATGGTGAAGGCTATGGATGTGTACAGAACAGAGAACCCGCTTCCGAACCCGAAGAGATACTTGTACCCGACTCCGCTGCTTATGGCCTTATAGCTTATCCCATTTGGGTTGGAAAAGTAACTGAACGGGAGCCCCAGCAAAGCATCAAGGATCATACCGAGCACACCAAGGAAAGACCAGACAGTGGAAAACCTGATTAACGATCTCTTCCCTGTCTTGAGTATTCCTGCAAAAAGTACAAGGTTCACAATAGTGTATATTACCATCCCGTCCCAGTGGTATCTTGCAAAAGTGTACAGGTACTTGTCAAATAACATCAGGTACAGTCCAGCCAGGAACTCTATGATCAGAGAAACGGCAACGATAGATGACCGCCGCATATTAACCACAAATATCAACTAAAAAACACTATTAAAAGATTGCTAAAATAGCATTATAAATATATTGTTGCGTGATAATAACCTGATCTGCCTTAAGACTGGTTGAGTTTCGTGATCACTATCATGACAGTTCCTCTGTATGGTCAAATGCTGGGTGTGGCTCGGGATCAGATGTATGGTTGCCAATTCAATGGATGGAATGAGTAGAGCGATACAAGACTGCTTAACGGGGACTTCAGTGGCTCGCAAAGTTATGCCCAGTGCATCATAAATTGAGGATGATGTGGCAATGATGAAAGAAGAGGAACAGTCTCAACCCTTGCCTCAAGCGACTAGGGAAAGGATCCTTGGCATTGCGATGGTGGCAGAAACGCTGGTTGTGCTCGTTGCCAGTTTTCTCTTCGTGTCGCAAGAGCAGGGCGTTCATGACGTTTTCAGCCTGATTTCACAGAACTATTTTTTGGATCATTCTGGGCATAGGAATTATTTGTCCATATCCTTCGTTTGAACTCTTGGTTTTAAGGAAACCTCATCTGGTCACGTCGAGGTCATTCTTGCTGATCTCTGTACTTCTTGTTCTGGTATTCTTTGATGCCGCGATGTTCTTATTGATTTCTGTATCGTTCAACTATGGCGGCAGGGCACTTATCGTTCACAAGATATGAGAGATGCACTTCTCCAGCCGGTCTTACCCGTAGATTCGCAATGCAAACACGTCCATGAACGTTGCTGACAAGCTGGCGAGTGATTCTTTCGAAGTCTGGAAATCAGAGAATTTCAACTGAGAGTTGACGGCCTCCCTATGGCATGAAAAATTGATTTTTTGCCTTGAAGATTCAGTCTGGATATGCATTTAATCTTTCTCAAGACGAGAAGGTGAGAACTTATTGCATTCGACCATATGGGCGAAAAAGAATTAATATCACATGCTGTGCTACAAATAGGACTGAAAAATGGGAGCGAAGAACTCATCCTTGCCTGGTCGAATCAAGTCTATTCTTGAAGCGCTTAACAGTGGTTTATTCGAACGAAAGGAGGCCATGAACCTTGCGTTCCTCTCGGCAATTGCCGGCGAGAGCATATTCTTGCTCGGGCCGCCAGGAGTTGCGAAAAGCCTGATAGCGAGAAGGCTTAAGTTCGCCTTTCGCGACAGTCAAGCGTTTGAATACCTGATGAATAGATTCAGCACCCCAGACGAGATATTTGGACCAGTTTCAATCAAGAGATTGAAAGATGAAGACAAGTACGAGAGGATCACCGACAAATATCTTCCAGGATCCAATGTGGTTTTTCTAGATGAAATCTGGAAGGCTGGACCGTCTATTCAGAATTCTCTTTTGACAATACTCAACGAGAAAGTGTATAGAAACGGTGAGCAGGAAGTGAAAGTGAATCTCAGAGGAATAATCTCTGCATCGAACGAGCTTCCCGCAGAAGAACAGGGCCTTGAAGCACTCTGGGACCGATTTTTGATAAGATATTATGTTATGGGAATCAAGGATCGAGAGAATTTTGCGCGTATGATAACCAGCACAGAAGATCTTTTCGTCGACAATATCGCCCAGCAGGACAAAATTTCTGAGGAGGAACTCCAAGAATGGTCCTCTTCCATTGACAGGATCGCAGTTCCTGCCGAGGTACTTTCCTTAGTAGACTATTTGAGGATGGGAATAGAGAACCTCAACAAGAAGAAGTCAGAAAGCATCCTCTACGTATCGGACAGGCGATGGAAGAAGATCATCCGGATCCTTAAGACATCTGCATTCCTTAATGGCAGAGAAAAAGTGGACTTGATGGACTGTTTCCTCATAGCTCACTGCATCTGGGAGAAACCGGATCAGATAGATGTTGTAAAGGAGCTAATCTCAGAAACCATCAGGCAGCACGGTTACACTATCAGTCTGAGAACAGAGACTATACTGGAACAGATTGAATCTTTCAAGAAGGAAGTTGATCAGGAAATCACAGTCAAGACCGTGGTCAAGGTAAAAAGACCGACAAAAGTCAAGGAGGAATACTATGAAATTCTGAAGTTCTCAGAAGATAGGAGGGAGTACTAGTGAGTTACATATATTACATAAAAAGCAAGAATTTCAACAGCCTTCCCACGGGCATGCCCAAGAAAGTCGGAATCCTCTATGAAAACGGTTATGGAGGAATATCACAATATGGCGAATATCTTGTATCGAAGGCGGATTCATACCAGATTAAAATTGGGAAGAGTACCTATGAACTTAAGGCGCACGAAGAACAAGCAGAGAAGCTAAGCACCAGAAAGCCTCACCCTGTTGTTCTCAAGGCTTGGAATGACCGTGTCGTGAACATAAGAGAAGCCATTCAGAAAGAAGTTGCCACTTTGGATAGGTACGTGAATGAAGACCTTAAATCAATTAGAACAAATATGTTTGTTGATCCTGAGTACGCAAATGTCGTTGAAACCAAACTTGCCGCTATCAGGAAGGAACTGGCAGGGTTGGACTTGGAAATTGATAAGCTGAAGGACAAGTACGAAAATGTTGCTGACGAACCAAAGCCGGAAGCAACTCCAGAGACCTGATATGGCAGTTAATCTTTCTGACTTTGTAGAGTTTGGTAATATCTTAGATGGAGAGAAACGCAAACTCCTGGCCGAATACATTAAGATGACATTGGTAGGAGATGAGCCAGATCGATCTCGATATCGCGAGATAGAAACGTATACTAGGCAGATCGATGCGATTTTTTCAGATCGTCCTGTGTTGGAAACCGTTGTTAGCCATCCTGAGATAGCAAGACAGGTAGTCTCTGACATCATCACACTCTTTCGGAACTCAGAAAGAGAATATGGCTTGTCCAATCCGTTTGCCTCCGAGGAAGAAGATGTCCGGCGCTGGTCGGAATTGACGTCTTCAGACGTTTTCCTGAAAAGGGATCAATTGTTATCAGATATAAGAAAAGTCTACAACGAAGAAAGGTTTCCATTAGGATTTTATGAAAGAAAAATTAGGGACGAACATAAGGCACTGATCAAGGATAAGAATAAACTCTCCGCATTTACCGAAAGCATAATCACAGAGTGGAAGCGACATCTCTTGGAAAAGGAGACTGCTTACAAGCTGAAATTGATTGATGAAGAGCGGGCGGAGTATTGCAAGAAGTTATACAAGCAGATTGAAGAATTCAAGAAACTCAAAGATGCGTTATCTCCATTTACAAACGAGCTTGGAAGGCTGTGGGATCTGTCCAGTGGAGTATGGCAGCGAACTAATCTGGACATCCTGAAGAGATATGCAGATTATTTGGAGAAAGAGGAGTCGATCCGGAAATTGGCGGAGATGCTTGGAAGGTTAGACAGTGCTGATCGGGAACTTCAGGAAGAAGAAAGAGCCGTGAAGGTCTTCAAAACTGAGTGGAAAGTAGAGCATGCTTCGAAATCAGAGTTGGTGGGTGTGCACGAAAGTGACGATCTGAATAACCTGCTCCCCACGGAGCTTGCCCTCCTATCAGAAGAATACACAGAAGTGCAATTTCTGAAGAAATTTGCGGATAAGAAGTTAATGACCTGGGAATATCAGGCAAGGGTGCTCGCTGAGAAGGAGATCCTCACCAAGAAAAAGATTCAGGTTCCCAAAAAGGTGGAAAAAGGACCCGTCATAATCTGCGTCGACACGAGCGGTTCTATGCACGGAGATCCTGAAATTATCGCCAAGACTGTTGCATTTGCAATCCTGAGGGTAGCACTCCGAGAAAAGCGCCCCTGTTATCTTATTTCATTTTCTACGACAATACAAACTCTCAACTTGAGTGACATTCGAAGTTCACTCGATCGCCTGATAGATTTCCTGGGAATGTCATTTTACGGAGGCACTGATCCTGAACCAGCATTGACAGAAGCACTGAAGCAGATCAAAGGAAAGCAGTACAGAGATTCAGACGTGCTAGTCATTTCAGACTTTATCATGGATAAACTGTCGAAAGAAATAGTGGCAGCGATATCTGATGCAAGAAGCAAGAAAAACCGTTTTCACAGCCTGGTGCTCTCCTCTAGCGCTAACAAGATGGCGTTGGAATCATTCGATCACAACTGGTACTACGATCTTGAGGGATCGTCAAAATTGAGAGAGTTAGTCTTAGACGTAAGAACAGCTACAGAATGAAAGTTGAACCTCTACTATTGATCTAAAAAAATATATTGTTGTGCGGTAATGTCCCGATCTGCCACTGCATACGATGCTGTCAGCACGAAGTTACCTTTGCGTCCGCAGCAGGAAGCATGAAATCCGTGGTGATCAAGACTCCGTCTCCATGCATGGGACAAATCTAAAAAGGTAGCATACATTCCCAGAGGTCAAGATGAAAATATCTTATTTTCTGGGGATGCAAAACCCGGAAACTCATTACTTCAGGGTGAGAATTGTTCTGGAAGAGTGTCCGGAGGAGATCCTGCTGCTGACCATGCCGGCATGGACACCCGGGTCCTATGTCATCAGGGATTTTGCCAGGAACGTGAGGTCGCTCAGTGCATCTTCCAACGGATCTGTTCTCGAGTCCTCAAAGAAGGACAAGTCGACCTGGAAGATCACAACAGGAAGGAAGTCACCGATTACGGTTGAATATGAGGTATATGCGGATGAGGACGTACCGCAGACCAGCCACCTGGACTTTTCCCATGCCCTGATAAACGGAACCAGTGTGTTTCTCTACCCTGAGGGGTACAAGGAGCAGACACTGGAACTTACTCTAGAAATCCCACCAGAATGGAAAGTCTCGTCAGCCCTTGAGAAGATCTCTGACCACAGGTTCCGAGCCACAAATTACGACATACTTGTGGACTCACCGATAGAGGTTGGAAAGCACGAAGTGCTGAGTTTCAGGGTTGAGGGAAAGGATCACGAGATAGCCATTCACGGAAAGTTCATGGAGGACAGGGAAAAGCTTGTCCGTGACATGACAAGGATAGTTGAGGCATACCAGAAGACAATGGGGCAGCTCCCATATAGAAAATATCTCTTCATAATCCATCTCCAGAACGAGGGAAACGGATATGGGGGGCTGGAGCACTCTTACTCCACGGTTATTAACTACGACGCAAACCTCATTGCAGATAAGGAGGGATACAGGGAGTTTCTCGGGGTCGTGGCCCATGAATTCTTCCATCTCTGGAATGTGAAGAGGATCAGGCCTGCAGAGCTGGTACAGCTCAACTACAGGGAGGAAACCTACACGTCGAGCCTCTGGTTCTCTGAAGGAATAACGGAATACTATGCAAACCTGACCCTCCTCAGGAGCGGTATCCTGACAGAGGAAGAATTCCTCAAGAAGATTGCTGAAAGCATCAGGATGTACGAACTGATCCCGGGACGGAAATATTATTCTGCGGCAGAAGCGTCATTCGATGCGTGGATAAAGCTCTACAAATACTCTCCAAACAACATCAACAGTTATGTCTCCTACTATCTCAAGGGGATGCTCATCGGAATGATCCTCAGCAGGAGGATCGTATCTGCAACGAGAGGAAACAGATCGCTGGACGATCTGATGAGGCTGATGATGGAAAAATACCGCAAGGATGGACGGGGATTCACAGGAAAAGACATAATACAGAACCTCAGGGAGGTTACGGGCACCGACATGTCAGAGACGTTCCAGCAGCTTGTACGGAGCAGGGACGAGATAGACTTCAGGTCAGAACTCTCGTCTGTCGGGCTCTCTCTTGAACAGGTACCTGCGGATTCAAAAAAGGTCAGTACCGGCATAATCCTGAAAAAACCAGGAGAGAAGTTCGTTATAGAATCCCTGATTGAGGGGACACCTGCCTATTCGGCGGGACTGAACTCTGGAGACGAGATCGTGGCAGTATCCGGAACAAGGTTCACCGAAGCATTCACCAGGAAACCGCTGAACCGGAGAATCGTAACGGATAATGTGCTTCCGGACGCAAACGGAAAGGTTGTTTATCATGTTTTCAGGAAAGGCGAACTGATGCCCTTCGCGGTGGACGCGGCATACGATCCGTTTTTCACATACTCCCTGAAAATGTCTGAAGAAGCTGCAGACAACGTAAAGGTGATGAGGAACAGGCTGCTGTACGGCTGATCAGATAGTCTTCGTCATTTCAGATGCGATCTCAAGATCCCCTGGATCCCCGGAACTCCTGAGCCCGTCAATTATCTTTTTCCTGGATTCCAGCGGCCTGTTCTGGCTGAGTTTCCATTTTCCCTCTATCACACTTACAACGATGTTGAAACCGACGGTTCCTTCAAGCATCTTCTGATAGGCATCTTCCTCCACCCTGTCTGAGAATCCGCCATCTCCTTCAAATTTCCCGACAAGATCTTTCACCACTCTGTTCCTCTCCTCCCTGCCGAGGATTGAGAATATTCCATTTGCATGTACCGTAATGTAGTTCCATGTGGGAACAGGAACCTTTTCCGGAATCCACAAAGGGGATATGTACGCGTCCGGACCGTTGAATATTACCAGCACATCTGACCCGTCAAGATCCTTCCACTGATTATTGGCAAGTGCCATGTGGCCGGAAAGGATCAGTTTTTCCCCACGCTCATGGATCAGGAACGGGAGATGGGTGGCGGCCAGTCCGCCTAAACCTGAAACAAGTATTCCGAAGGGGTGATCGGCAATGAAATCGACCAGTACCTTACGATCCGTTACTCTGAAATAATCACTAGAATACACGGTACCAGATAAAAATACAGGACTATAAATATTTTGAATTTCCCGTAACGCCCAAATCAAAATAGTATTTATACTATATAAAAATGTAATCTGCAATGCTGCTCATGCTTGAGGAATATTTCAGGGATTACCCTGTAAAACTCAAACTTGCCGTGAGCATGTACAACAACGGGATGGCCCTTCGTAACGGGAAGTTTTACTCTGGTGACATGGAGATATCCCTCAGTGAAGTGGCCAGGGCGAACAACATAAACAGAAGAACCGTATATGAAACTATAAAATTCATAGAGAACAAGCCGGAACTTGCAAGGCTTGTTTCCGAATTCAAGCCATGCCTCGATCGCGGGGAGATATCCAACCTGATCGGAAACCAGGTCATCATGATTTTCCCGAGACGGGGAACATTCTCGAAGACCCTTACCTCGGTTTTCGGAATAATTTCAAAGTACATGTGCCATCTTGAGGATTTCTCTGCGCGAAACTGCGGAAAGGATGAGCTATTCATGCGCCTTATTTTCGACAGACCACTTCCGAATGCCGTCCTGGACCAGATGAAGGGACTTCCGTATGTCCGGAAAGTGGACGTATCAGACCCGAGACCGGAATCTGAGGACGTGATATGCAACCAGTGTGAAGTTGATGAATGCCCCACAAGGACGGTAACGATCCTGGAAGACTCCCGGGATGTTTCTTCACCCCTGGATCGCCAGTGAGAACGCCGGACCCCTGACGGGAGTAGATGAGTTTATATACTTCTTTCAATAATACGACGCGTGGAAGAACTGAGAGGGGCTATCATGCTGGACCTCTCCCGAAATCTGAAGGCGATGGGATTCAAAGTCTCCGATCCAGAACTTTCAGGACTGGTATGCTTCGACATGATGGCCAGGCGGGAAGACGAGAGGTATTTCCTGAAAATACTCTACAATGTGGATACCATCAGGAAGGATACTGCGATTGAGCTCCTGACCCTTGCAAAGGTAACCGACTCATCATGTATGGTGATCGGGGAGAGGAGCGGGGCCGGAAAGCTGGAAGATGGTCTCGTTTACTTCAGGCACTCCATTCCAATAATGTCGGCAAAAACCTTCATAGACTATGTTGGCGGCGAGAAGCCATATGTATTCTCCGGACCGGGAGGCTACTACGTCTCTGTCGATGGCGAGGAGATGAGAAGAGTGAGGGAACAGAAAGGATACTCGATCGGATACGTTTCCGGGAAGATTGGGACGTCACGACGATCCGTGTCGCTGTACGAATCCGGAAGCGCCGCTACCGTAGAGGTCTTCCTGAAAATCCAGGAACTCATGGGAGTTGACCTGAGGAAAACCATTGACTTCCGGAGCCTGATTGAAAACCTCTCTCTCGAGGATATGGAAAATGAAATAGAGGACGACCTCCTGAAAGCAATTTTCGAGAAGGTCGTAGAATCCGGATATACCATGAACATTCTTCGAAAATCACCATTCGATGCCCTTGCCGGCCGCAGCCATGAAACACTCATAATGGGACTTCTTGATCTTATAGGCAGGGACTACGAGAGGGCATCCGCAATGAGGAACATTGCCGACATCCTGGAGGACGACCTCATAGTTGTTTCCAGGCGCCGCACCGAGCGGACGCAGATTTCAGGATGCCCCGTTGTGAACGTCACTGAATTCATGGAATACTGCGACAAGGGTGAACTGGAGACTCTTGTAGACCGGAAGAAACGTGGCTTATGAGGTCAGACCTGGTAAAGGCAGGATCACCTGCGATAACTGTTTTCGGCGGCATCAAGGGGCTGAAGAGGGATGGAGATCTTCTGAAGGAGACGTTTTCAGAGGTCAAGCCTGATGCAATCCTGATTACCATCTCTCCTGAGGAGGTTGAAGGCATCATCGACTTTGTCAGGGAGCCTTTCAGGATGACACTTTCAGACTACGAGATGATCTACGGGGTTAACCTGAGGCAATACGGGGAGGTGCAGACTCCATCCCCGATATACGTGGATTCGGCTGAAATCTCCCTGAAGTATCACGTACCGCTCATCGGTCTGGACATGCCGGAGGAGGAGTTCAGCCACACGTACTCCCAGACCGTAAGCACATGGGAACTCATCAGGCATTCCGTCAGGAAGAGGAGGCTGTTGCGGTCAAGATTCAAGGATGATACCCCGGAGAAATTTGTGGAGAGCTGGAACAAGACGGTAAACTCCATCAAGGGCTTCAGGAAAATGGAGCTCCTGAGGATGCAGGAGATAACATCCGGCATTGACAGGATACTGGGCGAAGCCGCATACAATACTTACCTCCTGGTTGCAGAATATGAGTTCTATCCCGATATCGTGAAGCACCTGGAATCCATCGGATATAAGGAAAATTCAGAGTAGACCCTTGAATATTATGTATACTTCGCTGCTCCCCTTCCTTGTTGCGCCCACAGAGGTGGTCCTGGAAAACCTGAACTTCTCCTCCCACTTCCGGACGAATCCTGCTGTCAGGTCTCCATAGAACTGTTTTATGACCATGTTTCCGCCGGTATCGAGGAACATGGAAGCTATCTCCATGACTTTCTCGCAGAGCAGGTAGGACGAGGCATGATCCCTGTCATGGACGCCGCTGGTATGGGACATTGCATCAGAGATTATGCAGTTGAACTTCCTGATGCCAAGCCCCGAAATAAACGCCTCAAGTTTCTGTGGAAACAGCGGGGAGAGGATGTCCCCTTTCATGAATTTCATCCAGTTTTCTTCAACAAAGGGGGTGAGATCAACGCCGATCACCGTTGACCCTGAAAATTCGTGGGCCACCTGGCTCCAGCTTCCGGGAGAAGCGCCAATGTCGAGAACAAGATCCCCTTCTGAAATAATGGAAAATTTCTGCTGCAACTCAATGAGCTTGAACGCAGCCCGGCTCCTGTACTTCCTGGATTTTGCAAGGTAATAGAACCGGTCTTTCCTTCCGGTCATTAATCCCCTATGTGTTTCCTGTATTCGCCGGCGGTAAGCCCGTCAAGGACTGCCCCGGAATCAGGTTTTATCTTCACAAGCCACTGTTTGTAAGGATCTTCATTGAGCTTCTCCGGAGCGGTCTCAAGAACCTTGTTGATTTCCACAACGGTCCCGTCAACCGGCGAGAAAACATCTTCAGCGGACTTTACAGATTCAATTGTGAGCAGAACGCCTCTCTTCTTCACTCTTGCCCCTATCTTCGGGAACTCCACGAATACAACGTCGGTAAGCTGGTGCTGTGCATAGTCCGTTATGCCTACGGTGACGGAATCTCCCTGCCGGGAGGCCCATTCATGCGTCTTGGAATACAGGAGGTCTTCAGGAACGTTGGACATACTCCAGAAAATAAAGCGACTTATATAAACAATCCATTGAAGATCATGAGGGCTTTTATCGGGATACCGCTCACGGGTGTCAGTGAAATCCTGCAGGTAATGGATCACCTGAAGCCCGACAGGAGGCTCAGGCTGGAGAAACCGGACGATCTTCACATAACGGTCATGTTCTTCCCGGATCTCAATAATGACCAGGTGGAAGAAGCATGTACGGCGATCAGGAACCTGCACATGAAGGATTTCAGCATAACATATTCCCGGATTTCGGGCTTTCCCGACGAAAGGAGTGCCCGGGTTGTCGTCGTGATGATAGACAGCCCGGAACTTGTCGAGATACACGAGATCATCGGCCGATCACTCCACACCGAGACAGAAAAGAAATTCACGCCCCATCTCACCCTGGCGCGAGCAAAAAGCAGGGTATCCGTACCCGGACTCGGGATCGACCAGTCCATAGCCGAAGGGAAAAGAGAAACTGTCTCCAGAATCGTGCTCTATGAAAGCATTTTAGGGCCTGCCGGAGCTGTCCACAGGCCCATCTGCGTGAATCAGTTTATGTAGTATGCTCTTTCCTTGTCGCTTTCCTTGGACTGCTCCTTAACCTTCAGGAGTTCCTCGTCACGGAACTCG
>JAJZLK010000043.1:0-2233 GCA_021803655.1 Thermoplasmata archaeon | reverse complement strand
CGGTGACCCTGAAAACAATGGCTCCCTCCTCGCCAAGGATCGTGTAACCGAGAAACTCTCCCTCGGTCCTCATTGGCTCATCGGTTCCACTGCTTGAGATAACCACATACTTTCCACCTTTCTTGATCTCTATCATTTCCATACCATACACCGCTTTTTCTATCTGTTTAAGCATCTTGTCAAGGTTCAATTAGAACGAGGCTCAATGAGTGACAGGATTAAAACCTTTCAATCCGAAGACAATGTCAATACTGCAATGATGCTAAACCCCGGATGTCCATACTGTTTCTCCCCTGAGATATCAGGGAAGAGAAGCTATGAGAAGACACTGGACAAACGCTCGCTCACTCGAATGCAGAGGTTCAAGTGCGACATCTGTGAAGAATCCCTTGAAACGAAACCTCCCGGATATGGCTACGGGAAACATTTGCCCTCGAATATGAGAAAAAGGGGCTGGGAACACGGCTACGCCTGAGGGGACTAGAGTTCCTGGATACGCGAATCAGATCGGCCAATGTCGATAGTATACTCCCATGGCTCACGGAGAATGCACGACAACCACTATTGAGAAGAACCGTTTGGCGGTGGGGGGGTGTTATTTATCGGAACCGACCCGTCCAGATCATACTCTACTATGGTGCTGTCCTCGGCAGGACAGATGGCTTCAGGGAGATCTATGCGTTCCTTCCCCCATAGAGTTAAGTCACGGGCTTTCTGCCAATACGATAGTAGCTGTAAATCAACGCGCATAGCGCGACAACGATGCTCACCAAAAGGGGAACTCCAACAAAAAGCAGTAATACAAGGGAAACCGCTAGGGAAATAGTTGGCATCCAAATGCTAACGATCTTACTATCCGCACTTACTAATTTTAATGCAGACACAAAACCAATAATGTAGGTGAAAATCGCTGCTCCTCCGCTAATCAGAAACGCAGTTTCGAGATTGATATTAAAGAAAAAATATATCAAAAAGACAGGGATCATACAGCCCGACATCAATATTAGAGCCCTGTCAGGTGCCCTGTTTTTTCCATTAAGATGGGCGATAACATGAGGAAAGACTCCATCCAGGGCTGCGGTGTAAAAGACTCTGGACATACCGGTGGTGTAGGCGTTTACCAGCCCAAAGATTATGAAAACTGCGATTATGCCGGTGGCTACCCCAGCATAGCTTCCCAGAATATCTGAAAGGATTGCTGCGAAAGGAGCGGTTCCTCCGTTCCTCTTATAAGCTAATGTTCCAATTGTAACGAAGGAAATAGCGATGTAAAGTGCGCCTATCAGGATTACACTTATATAGACGCTCTTTCGGAAGTCCCTTACCGGGTCTTGAAACTCCCCAGCCACGTTTGAAACATTCTCATATCCTAAAAACGACCAGAAGATTAGAGCTGCAGACATTCCTACTGGAATAATGCCTCCGGGGAAGAACGGGACAAAATTCTCGAGCCTGACATGAAACCCTGACACAAGAATGGTCACCAACAACAATGCTATTATTGACCCTATCACCGCCAGCTGAACGCGATTGCTCATTACTATGCCAGAATAATTTACGACAAAAGCACAAAGGATGATCGCGATTGCAGCAACAAACATCTCCGGACGTGAAATATGGATAACGTACCCCAGGTATGACGCGGCCACGAGCCCGACAGCGGGCGCGCCCGTGATCACCCATAGAAAGAACAACCATCCCGAAACGGTTGCTGAATGAGGGCCCAGGGCTTCCTTAGTAAATGAGTATATTCCCACAGAGTTTGTTCTGTGTGTGGAAAGAGAAGCAAAGGTTATGGCAAAAGGGAAGCTTGCAACGGAAAGAAAAATCCACGCAAGGATGGAAGCAGGACCTGCGATTACCGCGGTGAGTCCGGGAAGAACGAGTATTCCTGATCCAAGAACAGAACTTGCATACAAAGCCACGGCATTTCTGAGTTTAATCGGGCCGCCTCCTCTTAAGGACGTGTCCTCCACTAAAACACATTTTGAGGGTGGAATTAATCATTTTGTCGAAATCTTGCGCTTCAAGAACACGGTCCCTACAAATTGTTTAAACTGGCTCTTAGTAACTGTTAATAAATAACACCAGTTTGTATATCCAGAAGGTAATTGTATAGCTTCGCTACCCAAACCCGCAGAGTTCTTTCCTCAATATTTTATCCATCTCGACAAACATGCTCTTCCCTTTCAGATTCCATGTTGCAAGCAGGGATGAGATGTACTGGTAATTC
>JAJZLK010000069.1 GCA_021803655.1 Thermoplasmata archaeon | reverse complement strand
ACGATTCTGCATTTTGCTGACCCGGTCGTTTCTTATGGCAATCTTTTGAGAATCAGCTTGGCATCCACCGCGGAAATTCTATCCCCAGTTACTATAACCGGGTTCAGGTCGAGCATATCAAGATCGCTGCCAATGTCTTCTGAGATCAGGGAAAGTTTCAACAGCAAGTCTATTATGGCTTCGCGTTCAACCCTAATCCCCCGGAATCCCTTCTCGAAAACCCTGATCTTTACTGAATCAATCATGTCTGCAGCGTCGGTTCTGCTTATTGGGGTGAGGCGAAAAACAACATCGTGGTACAGTTCGGTATATATCCCGCCCATACCGAGCATGATTACGTTGCCAAAGTTCCTGTCATTGACAAGTCCGGCGATAATCTCAAGCCCTCCCTTTTCCATCTCCTCCACCAGTATCCCTGCATTCGGGAACCTTGCCTTCATCCGTGAGACCTCTTCGGCAAGCTGTTTTCGGTCCCGGATGCCGGTGGTCACTCCCCCCACTTCCGATTTATGCAGTATTTTTGGATCTGAAACCTTGACCACGACAGGAAATTCCAATTCCACTTCTCTTTCCTTGGAATCCATCAGCACGGATTTTGGCGTCGGAATGCCATACGCAGAGATCATTCTCTTCACGGCATATTCATCCGGATTTCTCTCTATGGGCATCATTTCGGATATTTTTCCCTTCATTGCCTCACTCTCCTGTAAGCACTGTACCCATACAGTGCACCAAGTGATTTTACGCTCCTGTGAACTGACGGATAGGCAGGTATCTTCCTCCTCTCAAACTCTACGAGGAGCTGTTTCGCAATCTTGTAGCCAAGCACTCCTACCACTATTGGCTTTCCGCTCTTCATGTGCTTCTCCACAACATCAACCACACCCATGTCCATCTTTGGAGTCTGCGGGAGGGCATAAACAAGGACAGCATCGACGTCATCGTCCCGCATAAGTATTTCAAGAACCCTGTCGTAATCGCTGACACTTCCATCTGCCGTCAGGTCTATGGGGTTCTCTGCCGAACCGTATGGCACGATGACCTTTCTTATCTGATCCTTTGTATTTTCAGAAAGTCTTGCCATCTGCAATGGCTTTAAGCCTCGGGAGTCGGATATATAATCAGTTGAGATCACCCCCACTCCTCCTGCGGTGGTCAGCACCGTTATCCGGTTTCCTGTCATCAATTTTGAATAGGCGAGAACCCTGGCATAGTCAATGAGTTCCGTTTCGTCATATGCTCTCACGGAACCAGCCTGGGAAAGCATTCCATCGAATATGGAATCGTTCGATGCCATTGCACCTGTATGCAGTGAGGCCGCCATTGCAGATTGGGCGGTCCTTCCGGCTTTCAGGATTACAAGAGGTTTTCTACTGTTGAACCTCCTTATCCTCTCATAAAATGCCCTTCCGTCGGCTACGCTTTCCATGTAAATGGCAACGCTTCCAGTTCTCGAATCCGTCTCGAAGAAATCCAGAAACTCTGTCTCGTCGACGTCAAGCCGGTTCCCGAGATTAATGAATGCAGATATCCCGATGCCGTATTCCGAGATCGCATCCATGGTCAGCAACCCTAGGGCGCCACTCTGGGATATGAACCCTATGTTTCCGGGGGGCGGGAAAGAAACCCTGCTGTATGACGTCAGGGTCGTGTTAATGTTTGAGTAGGGCAGATAGAGCCCAACGGTATTTGGGCCAATGAGGCGCGTCCCAGAGGTTCTTACCAGAGAGAGGATCCTTTCGGATAGCTTCTTCCCCTCAGGTCCTGTCTCGGCAAAACCGCCGCTGATTATAATCAGGAACTTGACTCCAGCGCTTATGCAATCTTCTACAGTCTGGGGAACTACACGTGCAGGAAGGACTATTACGGCAATGGTGGTTGGATCGCCAATATCCTTCACAGATGGATAGCACTTCAAGTCCATTATTTCAGGATAGGAAGGATTCACAGGATAAATTCTGCCCGAGAATCCGGATGATACAAGATTCCTTAAAATCACGTTCCCAATCTTGTTCTCGTCCCTTGATGCCCCGATAATCGCGATTGAAGCTGGACTGAATAGATCATCAAGCATCAATCATGATTGGAAATTTCGATATAATAATTTCACAGCCAGTTCTGAATTTTATAATTAAAATCAGGATATAATGGATAAATGTTACGTGTCCAGGTTACCGCATGAAAAGGTCACTGGACATCAAGCTCCTCACCCTCGACAGTTCCTGCGGCCTGAAGATGCCATATTCAGTTATGAAGGCAGAAACATATTCGTTTGGAGTTACATCGAATGCAGGGTTCCTCGCCTTGCTTTCAGCCGGCCCGAGCCGGTTCTGCCCTATCATGAGCACCTCTTCCTGGGATCTCTCCTCAATGGGTATCTGGTCGCCGGACGAAATAGAAAAGTCAAACGTGCTTCCGGGCGCTGCGACATAGAAGGGTATATTGTTTGCCTTTGCAACAACAGCCTTCTCGTATGTGCCTATCTTGTTGGCAAAGTCCCCGTTTGCTGCTATCCTGTCTGCGCCAACTATGACCAGGTCCACTTCACCTTTTTTCATGAAGTAGCCTGCAGCATTGTCGGCAATTATGGCGTGGTCAATACCCTCCTGCTGGAGTTCCCACGCAGTCAGCTTTGCACCCTGCAGTCTCGGTCTTGTTTCATCCACAAAAACAAAAGGTTTCTTTCCTTCTGAAGAGGCTATCCTGATTGGCGCAAGGGCTGTTCCCCAGTCGACCACGGCAAG
>JAJZLK010000061.1 GCA_021803655.1 Thermoplasmata archaeon | reverse complement strand
CAGAAACACCATCTGTAATCACGAACTGGTATAAAAGAATAGTGCACCCATATGCACTATTCCAGATCAACGATTTATCCGCTGCAATACAACACGAAATCAAGAATCAGTTGCGAAAGTCAAGTTTAAATGCTCGTATTCTACGGGTTAGTATGAAGAATAAGGAAATATTTGAGCAGGCTGTTAGCTCAGCAAAGTCGGACGTTAGCGTTGAGGAAAGGAGGCAACGAGTGCTGGAGAAATACAGAGATATGTTTAGGCTTGATAACATACAAAATCTTGATATCGAAAAGTTCAGAAGTTTCTTTAATTTCTCAGAAAATGAGCACTGGAACGGTCTTGCTCGAAATGTAGCTCAGCTTGTAGCAGACCCCACCAAGTTAGAACAAGCTCTTGCTTTACTGCTTGATGAATCCAAGCCTGTGCAGGAGAGGATAGATAAGGTTACGGGGCAGACAGGAACTCCTATTGTGAAAGGATTTGGTCGTGCGAGAATCTCAGCCATATTGCAGGTTGCCTACCCTGATCGTTACGGTGTATTCAATAGGATTTCAATGGAGGGCCTGAGTTATATTGGTATGAATCCAGCCGACTCACTCTCAAACTGGAAGTCACTGACTCTCGGTGAGCAATACACGGAAGTCAATAATGTATTGGTTCATCTCTCGAAGGAATATGAACTGACGCTATGGGCCATGGACTGGGCGTGGTGGAAGGTGATAAACGGAAATGAACCCGATGAAGGGGATATTTCTGAGGAAGGGCAGTCCGCTCCAAATGATCAGAATGGTGGTCAGAAACCGGATGGATCCAAGTTCGCACTTGAGAAGCATCTTGAAGACTTCTTGGTGGAAAACTGGGACAACACTATTCTAAGCAAGGATTTTGGTCTCGAAATCTTGGAAGATGAGGAAACGGGGGAAGTAATTGGGGAGCAGTACAAGACAGACTCCAGAAACAGAATTGACTTGTTGTGCAAGAACAAAGTCAATGGTGGTTATACAATAATAGAAATCAAACGGAACAAAACCACAGAAGCTGTGGTAGGTCAAATTCAGAAATACATGGGTTGGGTGAGTCGTAATTTAGCAAATGGTTCACCAGTCGATGGGATAATCATTTGCCGTGATGCGGATGATGATCTAAAAGATGCCCTATACGTTACAAAAAATATACAGTATTTTCTCTATCAGGTTTCATTCCATCTGAACAAAGGTGATCTTTGGATTTAGGAGAATTTGATGGATGGGAATTTATCTTTCTAATCCTTGTGTATTTCTACGTCAAAAGAATCGCAAACTGACAAAAATTCTCTTGAAAGTTCTAATGAGAATAGTAAAATCCTACCATCTTCTTCAATGGTAAAGGGGGATTCTCCGTTATAAGTTCCGTATTCTTTCTGCATTTCTGTGGCTTCCTCCGCCATACTCCGAACAATAGAGTAGCATAAGTCCCCGTCCTTTAGGTAAAGGGTGATGTCTATCGCATCTCCTGGGCTTTTCTCACCTTTATCCCAAGAATCCATCTGACGCCATATCTTGACAATGGTTTCATAAAGTTGAATCGAATCTACCACAGTTACACCTCTCAATACGCATAAAGCTAGCAAACTGCACAATGACTTATGTCAGCACGTAAGCAAATAGAATCAAGCATTTAAAACTCTTGCCGATATGTTACGGCGTCCCGAAAGTTGTTCAACACACTGAACTTTTGGGGATTTGCTGAGATGAATATAAGATTATGATATTACTTTCTGCGAATCTGTAACATCGGAAGAAAGCTTTGATTACCCTTAATTTCACAATGACAGAACCATTAATTGTAAAGGCAGTAGTAAGCTGGGTTATCTTTAAAGTGCTCCGGCCGGGATTTGGACCCGAGTCGAGGGATTGAGAGTCCCTTATGCTTGGCCGTGCTACACCACCGGAGCAGTCTGGGGTGATTTTACTTCAAGATTTATTATTTGTCATTCAACATGGTTATTATTCCGGATCGGTGGATTTAATCACCATGCAATAATCTCCACTGGCCCAGATGAAGTCAAAACTTCAGAAGATCATCATTTTAGCAGTTCTCGCGGTGCTTGTTTCATCGTGGCTGGTGTACCTTGACTCCTGGCCCCCAATGACTATTGTCTCATCGGGAAGCATGCAGCATTCAAGTCAGTGGACATACAACTCCATCAACACCGGGGATATGGTCTTCATCAAGCACGTGCCCAACCCGCAGAGTCAGGTCGTCACATACGTTAATGGCAGTAGTTCATCGTATTTCACATATGGTGAATACGGGAATGTAATCATATATCGGGCCCCTGATGGAACAGACATAATCCACAGGGCAATGTTCTACCTGTCGTGGAAAGCAGGACATCCAGAAGTGAGCGGATACCATAACCAGAGCTGGATTAAGATAACCGACAGCTACATCATGCTCAAGGACGTAGGGTACAGTCACAGGAATGCTCTGCTATACCTCAGCCTGGTCAGGAACCAGTCCGGATTCATCACCATGGGCGATCACAACCTTGCAACAGCTTCTCCCATGTTCTATAACGCCAGCCTCAACGCCTATTCCGTGTTCGATCAGGACGGCATCCTGGGAATCGGTCCTGATCCTCCCGTAAAGGCATCAGAGGTCGTTGGTGTAGCGGTAGGTGAGATACCGTGGGTGGGGCTGGTGAAGCTGAACATTGACTGGTACTTCGGATTGCAGAAACAGGAGAATCCGGTTCCGTTCAATTCTTACGTTTATCTCTCGATTTCAGTTGCAGCAGTGCTTATTTTTTCATACGCACTTGACAGAAGGAAAAAATAGGTCACCGACACTTCAGATGGGCCAGAATACCTTGACCAGCTCAACGATGACTGCGATTCCTATGGCCATGTAGATCACAAGCTTTGGATCGAGGGCAGGTCCCTTGATCTCTTCCTCTTCGAAATACCTTATCAGTCCCGCTCCGGACTGGAATCCTGATCCTTTCTTCTCAGCCATTATCGATCAGCCCATATAATTCGTTATTTAATATCTTTTCTTGGTCACCATGGATTGTGCAACAGGGGGACCTGCAACCTTCAGCACAGACTCTGTGCACTGAAAGTCCCTGCCGATTTCCAGCGCAATATTCCTGTCCTCCTTCCTGATTGCAGCAAACACATTGCTTCCCCCAGTGACTATGAACCTGTTCCAGAACCGCTCCCTGCTCTCTTGCAGCCTCTTCAGCATACTGGCCATTTCACTGGTGATCACATTCACCCCGACAGACTCTATTATGCTGTGATATCTCTTCGTATCCTTCTCTGACAGGTCAAAAATTGCCTCGACGTCTCCGGAGGATGCAAGATCCCTCAGGATCTTCCCTTTATTTTCCGTTTCACGCACTCTTTCCGGATATTCCGGGCTGTTCACTATGTTCCTGTGTATCTCGTCAGAAGGCTTCCTCTGGTCCGGGAACCTGAAGGCTATGATCTCATAGCCGCTGAAGGCTGTATGCGGGAGGAGCAGCTCGGTGGATGGCTCAGGCAGGGGAGTCGTTATCGTAAGCCCGCCTTTCATGCTGCGTCCAACGCTCTCTGAAATCGTTCTCAGCCTGTTCTCCATTTTCCCCTGATCCACAGTTCCTCCAAGTATTGCGTCAATTGACGAGCCAAATGCTGCTGCAGCAGCGTCTGAACTTCCGCTAGGAATATTCCTGCTCCAGGAGTCAAAGGAGATCGCTGATTTTTCATCTGCTCCGAGAACCTCCCTTATCTTCTCTCCATAGAGATCAATGACATGAAAAGGGGAACGGCTTTCGGTTCCAGTTACAGGGGTTCCATTGATGATTCCAAACCTCTTGGCAGAAGAGAACAGCTTAACTTCAGCAAACATGCTCTCCTCAACATCGGTATAAGTTATGCCTGCAGACGTATGCAGTGGATATCTCTTTATGTCGTCACTCAGCCCTCCAAGGAGAATTATTCCCATGGTCGGGAATGCCCGTGAATAGGAAATCTGCTCAGCTTCCCTGTCCATCTGAATCAGCTCTTTGACATCAGCTTCTTTCTTTCCTTCACGGTGTATCCGGTAAGGGCCTCCATGAGGTCGTTGAACATCCTTATGACTTCCATCTTGTTGTCAGTCTCTTCCGAGACTGTGTCCACCATGATGGTCTTTGGATCTTTTATCTCAACGTATATCCTGCTGAGTCCCTTGCAGGACGCAACCACGCCCTTCCCTTCCGGAGATCCATTTCCAACAACCTTCCTGCAGATTTCCGTAACAAGTTCCTGCGACAGCTTTACCGTCTTCTTAACCGGGTAATCGCGCAATCAGGCCACCTGCTTCCTGACGGCATGCCTCTTCTGGAGCCTGCGGGAATATGCTCTCTGGAAAATAACCTCCATGTACTGGGCATCGTGTTCAAGAAGAGGAGACATGGAAATCAAGGTCATGTTATCAGTATAATCAACAATATACTCAGCCAGAGTCTCAAACTTCAGGTCGCCATGCTTTATCGCGGTGAGCTTCACTTCGCTCCCCTCCTCATATTCAACCCCGGAGAACTCTGCGTAGAGATCGCCTTTTGAATATTTCTTGAACTCCGATATCAGGGGCTCGAAATCCTTCACGTCTCTTAACGATCCTCCCGTTGCCGAGTGGATATGGGGAAAATTCATTATTGGCTCGATATCCTTTACCTTCTTGGCAACGAACGCAAGGTCTGCTACAGTGCCGAAAACCTCTGACTTGCCCGATGTTTCCACTGCCACATAGGGGAATCCGCTGGACGGACTTAACTCGCCGGTAATCCTGGAATATACCTTCACTGCCCGGTTGAGGCTCTCTTTCTTCGAAGCCTTATGGAAACCGGTGTGGGTCACAACTCTCCTTGCCCCCATGCCTTTGCCGATGATGAGGGACCACTTCAGGTGATTGTAAGATTTCTCTCCCATCTCGCTATCGTCAAGCAGGTCCATATAATAGGGGGCGTGAAGTGAGAGCTGGACATCAAGCTCCTTCGCAAGTTCTCCCCCCTCGGCTATCTCGTCGTAGTTCTTTGCCATGTTCCAGAAAAGTTCCTGGACTATGTCATCTTCCTCAATTACAGTGTCTATTCCCACGCTCAGATAATTTCCATTCTCATCCATTCTCAGGACATTGACCACTATGGACTCATCTATATCCCTCGGGGTCTTGCCTGCGTAATCAAGTGCCGGTCTGTCCTCGATGTTCACCCTGAGGAGCTGGACTTCGAGTGCGTTAAGGCCTAGATTATGACTGTCCTCAACAGAATCTACAAAGGTTCTCCCCTTGCTCGTCAGGGGGATGCCTGCAATGCCAAATCTAATCATCTGGTTCCTAACTGGAGAATCAAACAAGTCTAATTAATTCTACCATAGTAGAATGCGACATGTATATATGCCGGTAACCGCTGGTATTATTCGCGAATATTCGCTCGCCGCTTTTTGGGGGACTTAATTGATATCTGAAACAGATTACAGTAATCCTCTGTGGAGGAAAAGAAAACTGTCTGCTGCAATCTCTATTGCGATCATAGGTATTACCGGCATAGTAAACTTAATCATGCCTCAGGGCACTTACGCCAATCATCCTCGGTTGAATTTACTATTCTATGTTCCCGCATTCATATCATGGATAGTTTTGATTTCTTTATTGCTTATGCTGAGCATTCAGATGCGCGAAAAACGTCGCACAGGAAGCTAAATTGGGAGAGTGAAGATCAGAACTCTACGGTCTCTTCCCGGGATCGGTTGGCTTCCTCACTGAAGAATATAGTCACTCCGGAATTTACAGGATTTTAGGCGGAAGATACAAAAATATGGCCTAACTTGTTTTTAACATGATAAACAAATGCCAGCATGCTCCTTCCTCCAGCAATCCAAAGAAATGGATTTCCTGCTGGAAATGTTAAATATCGAATTCACATTGGCAATGGATGTCAATAGCCTTGGAAGAATCCTGTTCAAATCTTCTATCTGTCATTGACAATTCAGGTGTTAAAAATGAATGTAGATCCAAATTTAATGAAGTATCTGATCAAAGCCAAGATTTCCACCGACGGGGTAGTTGAAAAGCCCGACGTAGTGGGAGCAATATTCGGCCAGACCGAAGGACTTCTCGGCGAAGAACTTGACCTCAGGGACCTCCAGAAGGGAGGAAAGATCGGAAGAATAGAGGTAGAGATAGACAGCAAGAAAGGAAAAACAGAGGGCTATCTTCTCATACCATCCGGACTCGACCAGGTTGAGTCATCAATTCTTGCAGCATCGCTTGAGACCATTGACAGGATTGGTCCATGCAAGGCAAGGGTGGAGATTGAATCCATAGAAGACGTAAGGATACAGAAGAGGCAGAAGGTTGTGGAGAGAGCCGAATCCCTTTACAAGAAGATGGCCCAGGGGGGCAAGGGCGTTTCAGAAAGCATAATCCAGACCGTGAGGGAAGAGGTGGAGAAGGGAGAAATTATCTCCTACGGTGAAGACAAGCTTCCAGCAGGACCCGCCATAAAGGAATCAGATTCCATAATCGTCGTTGAAGGGAGAAGTGACATACTGAACCTCCTGAAGTACGGCATAAAGAACACAATCGCGGTGCAGGGCACAAGCATTCCCAGGACGGTACAGGAACTGTCCAGGGAGAGGACTGTGACTGTATTTCTGGACGGTGACAGGGGAGGAGACCTGATCCTCAAGGAAATGCTCCAGGTAGCGGAGATTGACTTTGTTGCGAGGGCACCACCTGGAACAGAGGTGGAGGAACTCACATACAAGCAGATAGTGAAGGCGCTCAGGTACAAGACCCCGGTTGCCCAGTATCTCTCCATGAAGGGTATGGCCGAGGAGCTTAAGGAACTCAACGAGAAGAACAATATTGCAAAGAACGGCGGATCTGTCAAGAAGATAAAGGAGACGGAAGAGAAGATCATTCCAAGACCGGCGGAACCAGTTGTCCAGAAACAGATCATTGAAGTTCCGGTGCCAAAGGAAGCAGTGACTGAATCGAAAGAGGGGAAACTTGATCTTTCCAATCAGAAAGCCATTGAGAAAAGGGCAGGAGAACTTCTCAAGGAGAAGAGCACTGAAATATACAGTGAAGATGGCTCCCTGATTGCCTCGTTCCCGAACGCAGAACTTGTGGCAAAGATTCCGACAGCTCCCGCGGGTGCAGTAGTAGTTTCTGGAGGGGTAGTTTCCCAGAGGCTGATAGATTCAGCCCACGAGGCCGGAATAAAGAGCATATACGGGATAAGGCTGGGGCACATCACAAAGAAACCCACAAACCTGAGGGTGATAACGTGGGAATCGCATACCTGAACCAGGACTGGAAAAACCTCGCCGACACATCGGCCGTGAAGATCCCGCAGAATCCCCTGGACAGGGTAATTGGCCAGGAGGAGGCGGTCAGGATGGCGGGAATTGCGTCCAGACAGCGCAGGCATCTCCTGCTTGTTGGACCTCCCGGCGTAGGGAAATCAATGATCGCTCAGGCCATGTCCTTCTATATACCAAGACCAAAGGAGGAAATACGGGTTGTGCACAACCCGCAGTATCCCGAAAGACCTTTTTTTGAGGTGAAGACTCAGGCAGAGGTACTTCAGGAGAAAGAGGAAGGATCAGCAATAGAGGGTGAAGTGGTTGATCCCAGAGCCGTGCCTCAGTCCGTAGCTGAAAGGCTTGGATACAGGTGCAGCAAATGCGGATTTTATTCAATTTTCACAGAATCTGCATGTCCCCAGTGCAGTTCACCAAAGTTCCAGGTTAATTCACCCAGCCCTTTCGGTGACGTATTCAATGTCCTGGGCGCTGCCTTCGGAGTGCCGAGCAATCAGGAGAAAGTTACCTCCACAAGAAAAATTGGTGATCGGGAAGAAATCATTGTGTACGAGAGATACAACGACAAGGTCAGGGTCCTCAACGACAAGGTCCTTGAACGGAGGAGGAAACTTGAAAAGAGGAGCCCGTCCAAGGTCATCATCCCGCTTGACAGGAACCCTTTCGTCCTTGCTACCGGAGCAAGCGAGACCGAGTTGCTGGGAGACGTGAGACACGATCCGTACGGCGGCCATCCGCAGCTTGGAACATACCCTTATGAGAGGGTGATTGCGGGATCGGTACACGAATCGCATGAAGGCGTTCTCTTCATTGATGAGATCACCCATCTTGGGCAGCTACAGAGGCAGATACTGACTGCCATGCAGGAGAAGTCCTTCCCGATTACGGGAAGGAATCCGCAGAGTGCCGGAGCCAGTGTCAGGGTTGACAAAGTCCCGTGTGATTTTATACTGGTGGCTGCTTGCAACATCCAGGACCTCCAGCATATACTCAGTCCGCTGAGATCAAGGATCGTGGGAGGGGGTTACGAAATCCTGATGCAGACCACAATAGAAGATACGCCTGAGAACAGGATGAGATACCTTCAGTTCATTGCACAGGAGATCAATGCAGACGGAAAGATTCCGCACATGGCTGTGGACGCTGCAGTGCTTGTCATCGAAGAAGGAAGGAGAAGGGCAAAGGTCCAGGAGAACAGGGAAAACGCCCTTACCCTCAGGCTAAGGGAACTTGGCGGACTGGTCAGGGCATCGGGTGATCTTGCAGTATATCATGATTCAGCCATCATAGAGAAGGAACATGTACTGGAGGCATTGAAAACGTACCTCCCCGTGGAGGAGAAGATAAAGAAGCAGTATGGAAACATGGGGGCTGCAGTGGCGTCAGAGGCAACGGACTCACAGAAGAGCCAGGAATACATGTTCAATTACCATAACCACATCGACGATCCTTCCTATCAGTAAAGCCTGCCAAACTGCGCCATAAAGGTAAATTAGGAAGGACTGTATTAGCCGGGAATGCCCGATCCCATCGTCGTAAGCGAACTGAGCAAGTCGTACGTCAACGGATCAAGAAGCACGGTTGCACTTGATTCGTTTTCCTTCCGCGGAAACAGGAACATGATTCTTTCACTTCTTGGAAGGAACGGCTCAGGCAAGACCACATTCGCCAAGATTGCAACCACACAATTAATGCCTGACAGTGGCGACGTCTATCTTAACGGAACGAGCGTAATAGACGAACCCGAGGAAATAAGGGCTACCATCTCCCTGGTGCCTCAGGAGGGAAGACCCTTCGGGCACCTCACTCCAAGGGAACACGTCTATTATTATCAGAGGATGATCGGGGAGACCAGGGAAAAGGCATCCACCATCACTGAAATGATCATTGAGGAACTTGACATTGAATCATTCCAGAATACCCAGTGTGTGAACCTTTCCGGCGGGCAGAAACAGACCACAATGCTGGCAATGGCGCTGTCAAAAGATGCTGAAACCTACTTCCTGGATGAGCCTACCATTGGGCTTGACGTGATAACGCGGAAAAGAGTATGGGAGGTCATCGAGAGGATCAGGAGGGAGAGGAAGATGGTGATACTCACCACTCACTATCTGGATGAGGCCTCAGTTCTCAGTGATGAAATCTGCATCGTCAGCCACGGAAGGCTGGTTTCCCAGGGAACCCTGAACGATCTCAGGTCCAGGCTCGGCCACGACACGAGGATCAGGTTCTCAACCAGGGTGGACGAAAAGATCGTATCTTCCATGGGAACGCTGGTTGACGATGAGAAGGGACAGATTCTCCTGACGGAGAGCGGAAACGTGGAAGAGGTCCTGAAAACCGTAGGCTACATGAACGGGAGGATAGAGATCGGCCCGGTCGGGCTCGACGACGTGTTCGTCTCCATGGTGGGTGAGGACATAGATGAGTGATGCATGGACAAGGAAGCTGAGGGCAGTACACGGTCTCATGATGGTGAACGGATTTATACCTCTCCACAGGAGGCCGCTCGCCCTTGTGGCCATTCTTTCCACTCCATTCTCGTTCCTCTTCTTCATCTACATTTTCGGGCATGCCCAGGCTCTTCTGGCCGGCTGCATAGGGGGACTCATTTTCACCGTGATAAACTCGGCCACGATGCTGCAGAGTGACCTCCTCTTCTTCAAGATTGACCTGAAGTTCCAGCAGATCGCGGTTTCCTCCGGGATAAGCCCGCTCAACTACGTGATCGGGATGGCCTCCGGAAACATGCTGTTTATGCTGCCCGGACTGGTATTCTTCATGACAATGATAGTGTACCTGACTCCGCTGACAGTCATTGCCGGGATCATGATCGTGGCAACAGTTCTCGTGACATGGCTTATGTTTTCCCTGATTTCTTATCTGATATCAACGAGGATAAGGGAGATGAAGGACATCTGGCCCGTATCGGTGATATTCAGCATTCTCTTTGCCGTGATCCCGCCGATATACTACAGTGTGGAGAGTCTCCCCCTTCCCTACAGGTACGTCGCATATGCAGTTCCCACAACGTTCAGCGCCCTCATAATCAAAAACTCAGTCTCCCTCAATCTTGCCGGAGCGCTCATCTACTTTGCGATATTCGCCGCTGAGGCGGCAGCGGTAATTATCATAACCTATCTCTTCGCGGACTGGAGAACCGGAAGATCCTGATCAAATCTTCAATTCCACGACGCACTTCCGATCCCCGTTGGAAAACTTCTCTATCACGGAAAAATCGGAGTGGATAGCGGATGATATAATGCGGTTTCCCAGGGAACCGCAGATGATGTTCTTGTTGTTCTTGGCAAGCTCAAAGAAGATGCAGTTCCTCCTGATTATGCGGACTGAATCACCGTTCACCTCGAGCTTTGCGTAGTACCCGAGCTGGTTCAGGGCAGCGACAAATTCCTCCAGCCTCTTTATCCTGGCTTCCCTCGAGTCTCCCTCATTTCCCGTGCTTGAAGTGGCAGAGACCATTATCTTGTCTGCAACCCTTCCCAGGATCTCGTTCAGTTTTTCTTCGCCGAATTCCTGTTCCACCGCTTCAACGAGGAGTGAGGAGAGAAGCGTGTACCGCTTGGGAAACATTTCCATTCCCCTGTCGGTGAGTTCAAAATATTTTCTCGGTCTCCCCTTTTCACCCTTCCTGAAGAATGATCTCACATAGCCCCTGTTCTCAAGGAAATCCATGTGCTCCTTGACTGCATTCTTGTTGAACTGCATCCTCTCGGAGAGTTCGTCCATGCTCATTTCTGAGTTTGACAGTCCTATGAGAATCGATGCCTTCACCTTCCCAAGTAGAGGTTCAATGTATGATTCCATGCTCTCGTAAGAACGATCCTGCATCTCTACTCACCATGTGGTGAGTATATTTATAGTTTAGTCATTAAAAACATACAAAAGTGTTTAAATATAATGTATCAATCCAATGAAAGGTACAGTTAAGATGAGCGAACTGGTGATTAAGAATCTTGCAGCATCGATTGACGACAGGGAGATCCTCAAGGATGTTTCACTCACCGTTAAGGGCGGAGAGATACACGCTCTCATGGGGCCAAACGGTGCAGGGAAGAGTACTCTTGGATATGTCCTCATGGGGCATCCAAACTATAAGGTTACAGGAGGATCAATCAAGCTGAACGGTGTAGAACTCATAAACAAGACTCCTGAAGAGAGGGCAAGAGCCGGGCTCTTCCTCGCTTTCCAGAATCCCGTAACGGTACAGGGAGTGAAACTTTCAACCTTCATAAGGACTGCATACAACCAGATGCACCCGGGAGAGAAGATTCCAATTCAGCAGTTCTACGACAGCATGAAGCAGCACATGAAGAAGGTCGGACTTGACGAATCATTCATATCGAGATCAATAAACGACGGTTTCTCAGGCGGGGAGAGGAAGAGATTCGAGATACTTCAGATGGTGATGCTGAAGCCGAAGATAGTTGTCCTGGATGAGATTGACTCCGGGCTTGACGTTGACGCATTGAAGATGGTGGCAGAGGAGATCAGGGAGTTCCATAACGAGGAGACCGGTTTCCTCATAATAACACACTACCAGAGAATACTGAAGGACATAGAGCCTGAATTTGTCCATGTGCTCATGGACGGAAAGATGGCCAGGGATGGAAACAGGGACCTCTCTCTCAGGATTGAGGAAGAGGGTTATGACTGGATAAGGGGTGTATGAAATGGAAATTGATTTCAAGAGAGACGAGGAAATGGAAAAGCTGGTCCAGGACCTGAAGAGCGTAAAAAGGAGTGAATTTGAGTTCCATGACGCGAACAAGCCGGTATATTCCACAGGAAAAGGACTCACCAGGGAGACCGTGGAAGAGATATCGGAGATAAAGAAGGAACCGGACTGGATGAGGAGGCTCAGGCTGAAAGCCCTTGAGATATTCATGTCAAAGCCCGTGCCGACATGGGGACCGGACCTGTCCGGAATAGACTGGGAGAACACCAGTTATTACAACCGGCCGGGTGAGAGCAAGACCAACAACTGGGAAGAGGTTCCGGACGAGATAAAGGAGACCTTCCAGAAGCTTGGAGTCCCCGAGATGGAACAGAAATTTCTTGCCGGTTCAGTGGCCCAGTACGATTCAGAGGGAGTATACCACAACCTCAAGAAGGTGTGGGAGGACAAGGGAGTGGTATTCATGGATCTGGACTCGGCCGTACAGAAGTATCCGGATCTTGTGAAGGATTACTACTGCCGTGCAGTGCCGGTCACCGATAACAAGTTTGCTGCGCTGAATGGTGCGGTGTGGAGCGGTGGTTCGTTCCTGTACGTGCCAAAGGGAGTGCAGATCGACATGCCCCTGCAGACCTACTTCAGGATGAATGGCGAAGCGACAGGGCAGTTTGAACACACGATCGTTGTGGCAGACGAAGGTTCAAAGGTTCACTATATAGAGGGTTGTACCGCCCCCCGATACGATAAGAACTCACTCCACAGCGCAATAGTGGAAATATATGTCAAGAGGAACGCAAAGGCAAGATACACCAGTGTCCAGAACTGGTCAAAATCCGTATATAATATGCCTACCAAGAGGGCTTGGGTGGACGAAAATGCACAGATGGAATGGGTTGGCGGATCACTGGGATCAAAGATAACCATGCTCTACCCCTCCTCTTACCTCCGGGGACCGTATGCCTCGGCATCAAACCTGAACATAGCCCTTGCCGGAGCCGGAACATTCAAGGATACAGGGGCCAAGGCACTTCACCTCGCTCCCCATACCACTTCAAGGATCGTTGCCAAGAGCATCAGTATAGAGGATGGCAAGGCAATATACCGCGGACTGCTGAGAATGAACAAGGGTGCAGTACACTCCAAGAGCAAGGTTCAGTGTGATGCACTCCTCATAAACGACGAATCATCCTCCTTCACCTATCCGCACGATGAGATATACGAGCCGACTGCAACGTTCTCGCACGAAGCTTCAGTGGGAAGGATCGGAACGGAGGAACTCACCTACCTGAGATCGAGAGGACTCTCCGAGGATGAGGCCAGTTCCATGATCGTTCTCGGATTCCTCGACGACGTGATGAAGGAGATACCAATGGAATTCGCGGTGGAGATGAACAGGCTCATAAAGCTGGAAATGGGCAAGCTCGGCGCCGTAGGATGATACCATGGAGCAGATCAGCGAAACCCTGAAGACAAAGTTCAACGACGCGGCCTACGATTACCGCGTCAACGTGTTCAGGTCTTTCCTCCAGTCCCCTGTGAGGGATTATAAGGAAAGCCCCACAACCAAAGAATATGTGGACCTGACCGGGGAGGAACTTGACACGCTTCTGTATAACGACGATTTCACCTCCGGAAGCTTCAGTGATCCAGATGCTCACATAACCGTCCTCGATTCCACAGTTTCATGGAAGGAGACTGCCGGTATCCGGATCAGCGACATGAAAACCGCAATGGAGGAATTTCCCGATCTGTTCGGCCAGACGATCTTCAAGGTCACAGGCAACGACAGGTCTGAATACCTGATCAACGCAACATGGGAGAACGGATATTTCGTTAATGTCCCGGAAAACACCAGGAACGTCAGGCTTGTAATCTCGGAGAAGAGCGAAAGGAAGTCGCTCTCCCTGAAGTCCGTGATTGTCGTGGGCGATGACTGCACGGTCGACATCACCGAGAAATGCCTCTCAGATGCCAGTGAAAAGGCAGTCCACGGAAAAACTGTCTATATTTTCATCGGAAAGCGATCGAAGGTCAACTTCAACTACCTGCAGCAGAAGTCCAGGGAAGTAGTTGATCTCACGTTCATCAAGTCAGTCCTTGAAGACTATGCAGAATTCAAGATCTTCCACGTCAACAGTGGCGGATCCAAGGTAATATTCGCCAATGAATCCATAATGAACGGGGAGGGTTCTGATTTCAGGACCCAGGGCGTCAGCTTCACTGACGGATCGCAGGCAATGGACATCCGGGACAGCAGTTTCCAGCTGGGAAAGGGGACATATGCCGACATTCAGGTGAGAGGTGCCGTTTCCGGAAACAGTGTCACCATGCACAGGGGAAACATAGACATAGAAGAGGAGAGCATCCAGTCAAACGGTTTCTACGACTCGAAGATACTCCTCCTCTCCGAAGGCGGTTATGCAAACTCCAAACCGGGACTCATCATCAAGAACAACAACACAAAGTCGAAACATGGGTCCGCCATAAGCAATATAGATGAGGATCAGATACTATATCTGAGAAGCAGGGGGATCGACAGGGAAACTGCTGAATCCATGATAATGGACGGGTTCCTGTCGGTTTCAGTTGAAAAGTCCGGTAACAAACTGCTTATGGAAAAGGTGCATGAGTTTGCTGAGGCTGTAATCGCCAATGATAGACAGTAACGTCATCAAGAAGGATTTTCCAGTCCTTTCCAGGAAATTCCATGGAAAGGAGATCATATACCTTGACAGCGCTGCCACCAGCCAGAAGCCGAGATCTGTCATTGAAGCGATGTCGAATTACTATGAGAATTATAACAGCAACGTTCACCGCGGAATATACCAGCTGAGCGAGGAGTCAACCGACATCTATGAAAAGACGAGGGAAAACGTAGCTTCCTTTGTCTCGTGTAGCGCCAGGGAGACAGTTTATGTGAGAAATACCACGGAGGCCCTGAACCTACTGGCATATTCTCTCGGCCACCGCCTGAGACGGGGAGACAGGATTCTCCTGACGGAGATGGAGCATCACTCCAACATTATCCCCTGGCAGTTCCTGAAGTCAAAGGGAGTGGAGCTTGATTACGTGAAGATGGACGCCGATTTCAACCTTGATATGGAGGATTACTCGGAGAAGCTGAAGAAGAATCCAAAGATTGTTTCGGTAACCCAGTGCTCCAACGTCCTCGGTACAATAAATCCGGTGAAGGAGATGGGTTCACTGGCGCACGAGAGAGGATCAGTCTTTATCGTGGATGGTGCGCAGAGCGTCCCGCACATGCCGGTAAGCTTCAGGGATCTCGACTGCGATTTCATCGCCTTCTCCGGCCACAAGATGCTTGGCCCAATGGGAATAGGCTGTCTTGTCGGAAAGCTTGAGGAGCTCAAGACAATGCACCCGTTCCTCGGGGGAGGGGACATGATCAGGGAGGTAAGTTACGAAGGTGCAACATGGAATGATGTTCCCTACAAGTTCGAAGCCGGGACTCCCAATGTTGCGGGAAGCGTCGGGCTCTCTGCGGCCGTGGATTATCTCAGGAACATAGGAATGGACAGCGTGATGGATCACGAGCGCCTCCTGATCAGGGAGACGCTGAAACTGGCTCCTGAAATAGAGGGACTTGTCTCATTCGGCCCTTCCGACCCGGAGAAGAGGGGAGGGGTATTCTCATTCAATATCGGTTCCATGCCTGCGTTCCGCATAGAGAGGGAACTTGAGGCAGGCAACATGGTCGTCTCGGGGAGTGTGCATCCGCACGACGTTGCCGCTTCACTTGATCAGCAGTCCATTGCCATCAGGTCTGGCCATCACTGTGCCATGCCACTCATGGGGAGGATGGACGTGGCAGCGACTTCCAGGGCATCGTATTATGTCTACAACTCAATCGAGGACGTGAAAAATTTATTTATAGCGTTGAGTGATGTAAAGAGGTTGTTTGCCAGATGAGCGAGCAGGATATCAACGCAGAGATAATTCTGGATCACTACAGGAATCCGCACAACTATGGCAAGATAGCCAACGCCACCGGTTCGGTTACCGAATACAACCCTGTCTGCGGGGACACCGTCCACATAGACATACTGGAAAAGGACGGGAAAATTGAGGAGATCATGTTCATGGGAAGAGGGTGCTCCATAAGCCAGGGTTCTGCATCCATGCTCACGGATTTTGTGAAGGGAAAATCTCCGGAGGAGATCATGAAGGTAGGAGACGAGGAATACCTCCATATGCTGGGACTGGAACTCGGACCGGCAAGGGAGAAGTGTGCCCTTCTTCCGCTAAACGCGATGCACAAGGCATTACAGGAGAGGATCAGGAAATGAAGATCACGATTGACAGGAAAAACTGCCTCGGGGAAGCAGTCTGCACAGCAGTTGCGCCAGGATATTTCAGGATGGCTGATGACGGGAAAGCCGAGATCATCAGGGAGAATGGAGAGGAGAAGGACGTCCGGGATCTCATGGATGCAAAGACACTCTGCCCGGCCGCAGTCATAAAGATAGATCACATGTAGCGCAATAACTGATCGCGCTGTGTATGATTATCACTCGAGGGGGTTGAGCTGAATTACTTATCTTTATGATACACTGCTTGCCATCTGGATAATCTTCTTTTCGTTCGCAGTCTATTCCCTGATTGGTACAATAGTAGTATTTGATAAATCCAAAGGTTTCAACAGGAAGAGATTACGCTTTGTTATGTACCTCTGTGCTGCTGTCCTGAGCATTACAGTTGCAGTTTACTTCTCTCTCCTCCTCAAGGGTTATATTTCTGGAAATTCAATAGGATTTTCACTCCCTATTATCATCTCCTTTTCGTTTTTTATTGGAATGATTAGGATGTTACTTCAGAAAACTGCACAATAAAAAAGTATCAATGGATCAAACGGAATAGACGCGTCCGATGAAAATCGAGTGCAGGAAAAGTATATCGCGCGGGTCTTTCTTGTTTCATTCCTAGTGGCAATCATCCTCGATTTGCTCTTGAATCTAAATTTTATTCCAGATACGTTTCTCTATGGTTTCCTGATTATTCCTGCAGTCAACCTCCTGTCAGTAATTTCATTTTTGTACTGGTTAGGCTACTATATCTCCAAAAAGACGGACCATAAGAAGGATAGTGATCAGTGACCGGTCCAATACCAGCCTAAACGGGATTTCTAGAATAGAACACATAGTATCGCCTCCCAGATTCCGACAAGCCTTTGCCCAGGAATACGATAGTGCCATTGTTCTAAACGGGAACGACAGACCAGAAGGTCACTGAGTTATGGAAATCTGCACAATTCTCATGGCAATTTGAGAAATTGATAAACGTGAAGAATTTCGATGAACATTGCTGAAAATCGTGGTGCGATCAAAAGGGTATGAGCGGAGAGATTTCACCCCTCCCGAAGCCTAAACTCAGAGGTAAATTGAGATCTGAGCCCAGGATGGAAGGATGATCAGTCAAAGGCCGAGATAACGTACTTATTTCCAAGCACCGGCCCGGAAACGAGATCATCTATCAGGATTCTTTTCTGCTTTCCGGAATCCCTTTCCCT
>JAJZLK010000006.1 GCA_021803655.1 Thermoplasmata archaeon | reverse complement strand
AGCCTTTAACCCCTACACCCAAGTCATCCAAACGATTTGCACATCAGAACTGGTTCGGTCCTCCACCTAGCTTTCGCTAAGCTTCAACCTGCTCAGGCGTAGATCGACCGGATTCGGGTCTTACACATGTGACTACACGCATAGGCTACGCTGCCCCTCTATTGCTATGCGGGCACTCGCTTTCGCTTCGGCTACCCAATAAATGGTTAACCTCGCCACACGTCAAAACTCCCTGGTCCGTTCTTCAACACGGACAATAGAACACCGGTCATCTGTTGTTAGCAGAATCACCCCTTAAGTGCCCTATAAGTTTATCACTACTTGGTTTCAGGCTCTTTTCACAACCCTTTCGGGTTCCTTTTCAGCTTTCCCTCACGGTACTTGTTCGCTATCGGACTTGGGAAGTATTTAAGGTTGGATGTTAGTGACACCCGTATTCCCGCGCGAATAACGACGCACGGTACTCTGGATACTTCTCCTCGTAGCATTTCTTCCTTCCTCCACGGGACTATTACCCTCTATGGTTCAACTTTTCAGAAGATTAGAGTCGGAAGAAGAAGCGTTGAGAGAAGTCCAAACTCCACATCTGACCTCTCTTTCAAAAGGTCATTCGGTTTGCCTTCTACCGCTTTCGATCGCCTTTACTAACGGTATCTCGCTTGATTTCTTTTCCTCCGGGTACTAAGATGTTTCAATTCCCCGGGTTCCCTCTCCTTTCGGAGTGTCTATGAGACAGGAAGTCCCATTCGGATATCCTTGGATCAAAGGTTCCCTGCACCTCCCCAAGGCTTTTCGCAGCTTGGCACGTCCTTCTTCGGCCCCCAAACCAAGCCATCCCCCAAGTAGTTTAGTAGCATTTGCACAATCCATTTTGCTGTAACTGCAAATGGCTGGTATCATTGGATTTCTCCTCTTACCCTTCCCCTGTAACAATATATCACAGAGTGCATTTGAGCGTAACCGTGGCATAGTAAGACCCAATATAAGCGTTTTGGTGACCCTGCATATGATCAGCTTCATCTGGGTCTACCCCTCTTATAGTGAGGTTCTTGGAAGAGAAGGAGTTTACGTTAATTGAGTCCAAGTTGCCCTCTTATCCCAACCAAGTTCGGATCATAGGTCTTGACAGAATCGACTCTGGTCGTTGAGAATGCTTGTCTTGAACGCCGACCACTGACACCTACTGGAAGTCACGACCTGGTGAATTAGGTTCGGGCATTCTGTACCGGCGTCAATTGCAACATAAAACAAATCTTGAAGGAAAACCTTGACCAATCCTGTGGGACAAATGACTCATTGCACCGGTCAGCGATAATTAGACTGAAGAGTTTGCTTGATAACTGATCTGACTGAGCTTGTGCCGGTTAAATTTTGGGTTATCAGGACGATTCCAGAAATGCAGTTCTAATCCACGGTGACTATTTCATCCATGATGTATCTTGACTGTTTCTTTATTCCGAAAAGCCATTGGAACTCGGGTGGAGTCATAATGGGTACAGAGAACTTCTCCCAGTCATCGATGGGCACTCTTGGGCATCCCGTGAACACCACCGCATCGCACATCATGTTTTCATAGTCTGACGGCCTTATATCATCAGTGGAGACTATAACCGCCTGACCTCCCATCTCCCTGATATTTTCTGCGATGACCCTGGTCAGTGACGACCTTCTCTGTCCAATCTTGGTATCCATGACCACACAGAACTTCCTTGCATTCTGCGCCTTTGAGAGAACCGCGTATCTTCGCCTCAAAAATCTTTCTGTTTCCTGTTTCATGGAAGATATCTTCATCTCGTTCAGGTCCAGGAGAAAAGTCTCCAGATCGGTTGACAGCTGAACTCCAGTGGAATGAAACTTCCCGGTGCTTATAACCAGAAAACAATCGACTTCTGCGGAGACAGAATGCGCAGCGCTGAAATTGCATCCCAAAACCTGCCCTGGATAATTCAGTCTGGCATCATTCTTTCCTATCTTCACCTCAAATCCTGATTTCTCCATGGATCTCCTTGCGTTTTCAAGTGTGTCTATATACTGAATAGACGCCAGCAGGCCTACCCTCGAATAACCCGATTTACGGATTGGCTCAAAAATTTCAGGATCAAATTCTACAACACGGTTTTGCCTGTATTCCTCGAATATCATAGGTTTTGGATACGGTACGTTTGGTATCTCGGAGTGCCCGAACTGAACAATGCAGTCAACGTCATCGTATACTTCCCTGTTCCCTATATCGCATGCACCGTAGAATGGCTGGGAACTTATGATAACCGAGAACTTCCTTGAAAGAGCTGTGAAGTAATCGAACACATGGGGCTTAAGGCCGTCAGGAAGCTGGAGCAGGATTTTCTTTGCTCCCATTTCCTCAAGCTTCTGTATCGTTGATGTCGGGTCAATATACGGCATTTGTCTTTCCCGATATTACCCTAAGATTTAGAGTTGATCGGTTCTTCCGGTGAGAAATTCCTGACAGCGACTTTCCCGTCTATAATGAGATCACTCACCATCCTGTTTCCGTGCCTGTAAACGACGTCGCGATAATCCTCTATGTCCAGTACACAGACATCCGCATCGTATCCCTCCGCAAGTGCACCCTTTATCCCGCTGAAATCCAGGGAGTGTGCAGCGTTGATCGTCACCGCGTTTATTGCCTGTTCCACCGTTGTGTTGCAGGCAGTAACAGCAAGGTAAATGGATTCGAGAAGATCGGTGTTTGGTACGTTTGGTGAAGAATCTGTTGCTATGGCGAAGGCAATTCCATTCTCCACGAACCTTGATACATCGGGCATCAGGTTCCTGTTCAATGAAAATGCAGTGGTAGGAAGAAGGGTCGCTATGGTTCCTGTTCTCGATATCATCTCCATTTCTCTCTTCCCTGATCGTATAAGGTGATCCACAGATTTAACTGGAAACTCCTCGACGATTCCCGTGCATCCAATGCACTGCAGTTCGTCAGAGTGAAGCCTGATTCCAAGTCCCTTTTCCATGGCTGCCTGGAATATCCGTCTGGTAGATTCGATGCCAAAGGCCCCCTTGTCACAGAAAACATCCACATATTCCATCCATGGCGGGATGGATGGTATCATTTCACTACAAATAGCGTCCACATACTGATTTTCTGCCATTCCCTCCGGGATCGCATGTGCGGCTAGGAAAGTTCCTCTCACTGCCAGTCCCGAAGTCTCCTTCAGACCTCGTATGGCTTCCATCATCTTAATTTCCGATGAAGCACTCAGACCATAGCCGGTTTTCACTTCCATTGTCGTTGTTCCATTCAGGATTGCTTTAGATATCCTGCGACCGGTTTCCGCCAATAATTGATCTAAAGTCGCCTTCCGTGTCGCCTTTACAGTCCTGTAAATTCCGTTTCCGGACTGGAGAATCTCACTGTATGATTTTCCCTCGAGTCTCTGGAAGAACTCTTCCCTTCTTTCTCCCGCATAGAGTATGTGAGTATGGCTGTCGATCAACCCCGGAAGGAGAACCTTTCCACTGCAGTCCAGGAACTCCACGCCTGAAGAGATCTGCTTGCTGGCTTCCGAATTGTCTATGAGAGAACTGATCTTTCCATCTAAGATCTGAATTGATTTTCCCTCAATCACCGTGAGGGAATTCATCTCCTTTCCCCTCAACGGGTGATCTTCCACTGGAGGTCCGCTCACTATCTGGCCTGGTCTGTAAAGGATGAATTTTTTGTTCATTCAAAGCCCCGTAAGCATGGCCACTAAGAAGCCGGAAGCGATTGGCACAAGGAATGGCATCCGGTATACCATTATCCGCTCCCCCCTGACCTCCCTGATCCTGTACTTGCTTTCGTTCTTTCTGAATTCAGCTTCGTCGTAAGGTACAGCATAGAATGACCACGATTTCCTCAAGGACCCTTTTCTGTAATTGATGATTAATAGATACGGTACATAAAATATTGACACTATGGTGGAGTTCAGCATCACGAAAAATGGCACAGGTATCATTCCTAGTATGTGACCGGTGGCGCCGCCAACAATGACTAAAAGCGGTGATGAAAATGTCGCTGCGAGCGCAAGAAACGCCTTCACGTCACCTATTCCGATGAACTGTCTGTACCCCATCAGGGCATAAATAAACGCAATGAGAATAACGAAACCAGATACCCCCAGCAATATTGAAAGTGCCATAGAAACAGAGAATATAGCTGTCTGCGCAATCAGGTAAATCAGTGTGTGTTTCACAAAGAAGCAGGTTGCAAACATCAGTGCAACGGATATGAGCATAAGTGGTGACACCCCGCTCAGGGTTCCAAACACTATACCCGCAATAATTACCGGAACGAAAAGGAATGAGTTAACCGTCCTGCTGAATACGTCTCCAACAGAAGCCACAGTAAGTACCCAAGCATCAGCGGCAAAAAGAATCAGATAGAATATTCCAAGATCCAATTCCATTCACCGTTCATTCCTGAATCATCGCGAAAGCCGGAATCTGGAAATGCGATCCATCGCTCTCCTGCAACCTGTGTACTGCCATTATTTCTGGATTAACAGTGCATCGTCGCATTTTAAATGGTGATTGACCACGCCACTATGGCGTGATCTTTATTGCGCGGGTAGGACAGACGCTTTCACAAGCCATGCAAAAGATGCATTCGCTCTCCCTGACGGGATCACACTTGTCCGTCCTGTACTTATCGTAAAGCTCTTTTTCATTTGCGATCTTCTTATCATTTCCGGTTCCCATCTGCCCCGGATTCAGGAACCATTCATACAGGCTCACCGGACAGACATCCATGCACGCTCCATCGGCCACACAGCTTTCCCAGTCTATTGCGACTTTCGTGCCGTGTATTCCAAGCTTGGTGGGATTGGGTTTCCCGCCTGCATCCATCCGCTGTACTCCTTCAGCTCTCACTTCGTGATCATGGTGCTTCCCGGTGACAGGATATTTTGCTTTGTCTTCCAGAAAGTTCTCATCTATGGGCTTTGGCTTGTAATCCAGTGTTTCAACTTTAACCAAATAATCACCGAATCTCTGATATATCAATTTATATTTAAGTTATCGGTTAATCAGCCTCTATTGCAGGTCACCGATCTAATTTGTTGAACTGGGAACGAAATATCTGCCTTTCGGGACTTGCCAAATTACAACCATGATTTTATTCACCTTCGACATACCCCTGTATGAGTAAAGACCCCTCATTCGTTTCTAACAGAAGGGTCGTTGGCGACTTTGTCAGCAACCTGCTGAGGCAATTGAAGTTCAAGAGAGAGGATTTCAAAACCATTGGTACTTTTGGAGGCTTTACCTCCCTGGTTGACCTTGGGAATTTTGCCATAGCGTTTAATACAGATAACGTCGGAACAAAATCAATAATTGCAGAGGAGATGGGAAGATTCGATACCATAGGTATAGACTGCATCGCGATGAATGTCAATGATACAATCACTGCGGGAGCGGAGCCCATAGCCATGGTAGATTACATAGAACTTAACAACGTTGATCCAGAGATTGGAAGGCAGATTGGAACAGGCCTTAATGTCGGCTCTCAGATGGCAAATATCACTCTTGTCGGTGGTGAAACTTCAATAGTTCCGGATCTTGTGAAGCATATAGATCTTGCAGGGACTGTTTTTGGAATCGTTCAGAAATCACAGATCATAACAGGCGAAAAAATAAGAGATGGAGATCTGATTTTTGGTCTTGGTAGCAGCGGGATACATTCCAACGGCTTCACAACAGTGAGGAACATACTGAAGAAAGAGGGTTTGTCTCTGCAGGACAAGTTTGACAAAGAAGATAAAACAATAGGAGACCTGCTCATGGAGCCCACCAGGATATACGTCAGGGAAATAATGGAGGCCATGAACATAGTTAATATCAAGGGAATGGCAAACATCACTGGTGGCGGGATAAAGAACCTTTCAAGACTCAAGGATATGCATTATGTTTTTGACTCTCCAATGACGCCGCAGAACATGTTCAACCAGATTATGGAACTTGGGAAGCTCACATACGAAGAGATGTACGAGACTTTCAACATGGGTATGGGTTTTGCAATGATCATTGACCCTGACAGCAAACGGGATTTGATCAATACGCTGCGAAATAAGGTTCCACTGAAAGAAGTCGGGCATGTCGAGAACGGATCTGGTACGGTAATACCTGGGCTTGAGGCAACTTTCAGCGGATACTATTGAAGGTAATCTCCCTTCTCGGACTTCCACATGGATTGCCTGTGATCCCTCGTTTATACAGGGGAGGAAGGTGTTATCCCCGGATACCATTAATGACGGATGATCAGGATAACCTCTCTGAGACCAGTTCTGCGACGTCCTTGATCTTCATCTTCTCTTCCCGGTTGGTTACTTTCCTCGCATCGTCAAGCATCGTCATGCAATAAGGACATGCGGTTACGACTGTAGAAGCATTGATCTTGTCTGCCATTTCTATCCTCTTGTGCGAGATCTTCTGCCCCACTTTCTCATCAAGCCACAGTCTTCCTCCACCAGCGCCGCAGCAGAGTCCCTTGGTCTTGTTCATCTCCATCTCCTGATAGTTGGACGAGAAGTTACTGATTATCTCTCTCGGTTGTTCATAAATGCCGTTGTGTCTCCCGAGGTAACAGGAATCGTGGTAAGTGTATATTTCAGAACTGTCCGAGTCTGTTGCAGATACCTTTATTTTTCCTGACTTTACCAGGTCGTCTATGAACTGAGTGTGGTGAATAACTTCGAGCTCGATCCCAAAGCCCGAATAATCGTTCTTGAGCGAGTTGAAGCAATGTGGACAGTTTGTTATAACCTTCTTGACCTTCTTTGTTTTCAGGGTCTCTATGTTCTGCGTTATAAGCGTCTGTGCGAGATATTCGTTACCTGTTCTTCTTGCAGGGTCTCCGGTACACTTTTCGTCTGAGCCAAGGATAGCAAATTTGATATCAGCCTTCTTAAGTACCTTCGCTACAGATTTTGCAATTTCCTGATTCCTTCTGTCAAAACTTCCTACACAGCCTACCCAGTAGAGAACATCGAATGGTGCATCTGGTGTCTTGGAAAGGTCGACAACGTCCAGCCCGGCGGTCCAGTCGCCTCTTGTGGACGGGTCAACCGCCCAGGGGCTTGAATAGGATTCAAGATTCCTGAAAAGATCCAGGGCCTCTTTGGGAGCTTTCCCCTGATTAAGAACAAGCGATCTCCTCATGTCTACTATCTTGTCAACGTGATCTATCATAACCGGGCATTGCTCAACACAGGCCCCGCATGTGGTGCATGACCAGAGGTCCTCTTCCTTTATCGGATCGCCGATGACAGAGGTCAATATCTGGCTTTCCGCTGGATTCTCTCCTGAACTCCTGAGTTTCTTCCCCTGGGCAATAACGGTTTCCCTAAGATCCCATATTATATCCCTTGGGGAGAGTGTTTTTCCTGTCAGGAAGGCGGGGCAATTGTATGTGCACCTTCCGCACTCCGTACAGGCATAGAAGTCCATGTAGTCCTTCCATGTGAAGTCACGGATGTCGGTAGCCCCAAATCTTGTCTCATTCTCAAAATCAATCTTTGTGAGAGCGCCTCTAGGCTTATCGTCATAAAGGAGTACGTTGATCGGAGCAGCGACCAGGTGAAGATGCTTTGATCTCGGGATGTACACCATGAAAACCAGGAAAGTCATGGCGTGTATGGCCCAGACTGTCCAGTAAAGGCCATAGGCATATGCTCCGGGAGAGGGGACCACTGACCAGATTGCATATGTGATCGGGGTAACTGACGGCGGGATGCTTTCCATTATGCTCCCCGGTATGCCTCTAGAATAACCGTCGATTCTGATAACTCCAAGCACGAAGTATGTGATCATCAGTGTGGCAATCAGGATAAGTATGAATGCTGCCTCAAATCCATTGTATCCCTTGTATCTTGGTACCTTTATTATCCACCGTCTCGCGAATGCATAGATTACGTCAACGAGGACAATAATCGCAAATACGTCCACCGTGAAGAAGGCTATGTCTGCGAGCGTTCCGGTGAGAAAAAACTTGAAGGAAGGATCAACGCCTGTTAGCAGGAAATCCATAGAATATGCGCCAAACGCTATGAACCCCCAGAACATGAGTGCATGCATTATACCTCCGCCGGGGTCCTTGAAAAGCTTCCTTTGAAGAAACACATTCTTGATAACGGTGAAAAGCCTCTTGCCCACAAGTGGCTTGAGAGTGGGTTTCTTGAGGGGTATCTTGACCATGTTCCACAAGTATTCATAAAGAGAATAGATGAAAGAGCCCAGTGCAGCGATAAGTCCGATCAGAAGCAGAATCGAGAAAAGTTGCATCATAATGTGTCTCCTTGATTTTTAACTACAGATAAATAAGTTTTGTTGAATTGGTCGATTTGTTGTTGTTCGTTCCAGAAATAGTTGCCTCTCACGGTGGAGTATTTCCAAAATGGTAAACCGCAAACCCGCGGTTTATTCAATGTGCATAAGTGAACGAGAGACAACTTACGCGCTGTTTTCACGTGCAAGGCAATTCACGGCATCTTTTCGTTCACTATCCTGCCGAAAACCTTGAGGATGTTGAACATAGCAGTCATGCCTGCGGAAACATCCGGATCCTTCATCATTGAGTACAATGTCAGAAACGTCATTTTCCTGGAGTTCCTTACTCCATCGACAACCGCATCAGAGAACCCTTCGGAATTATACAGAAGCAGCCTAATCAGGTCCGTGTTTCGTTCACTGAGCAGCATATAGAGTAGTGCTGTAGCCGTATTACCTCCCTTTATTACTGAGGTAGTGAACTCCCTCGAGGTGAAGAACTTTCCAAGAAATTCGATATCGGTGGGCATGTAATCCTTTGAAATACTGTCCATGAAGTCGATGATCCCAGCGTCCTTGAGGCGCTTTGCCATGTTCAGGAACGAGTGGAATATCTCTGCATTTTCACCAATTTCTCCGATCAGCTTCTCAAGTTCCTTCGAATTATCCGTCCCAGTTTTTTCCTTTGAATCTTCAACCATTCATTCTCACCTTACATTATTCCTCTCAGCATAGCAGAGAAGTAAGTGTCCGCAGATGTCCATTTCAGGAGATAATCCATCTTGCTCTGAAAAATCGCCCTTGGTGGCCTTTCATAGGAGAAATATAGCGTCATTGCCCTTCCCGCTCCAGTTATTGTTGTGCATGCAATCTCCCCGTTATAATCCTCGTCATAAACGTTCCCTGAAAGTTCATGCGCGAGCCTGTTAGCCAGGTATTCTGACTCAAAGTGTGCAGTAGCTCCAGCCTTTGAGATGGGGAGGTTTGTAGCATCACCTATGGCAAACACGTCATCATAATCCTTGTAATTCAGCTTGTGTCTGTCGACATCTATGTAACCGCCTGGTCCAGCAAGTTCAGATTTCGTGATCACGGTCTGCCCCTTGTGTGGAGGAACGAGGATAAGAAGATCATAACTTACTGACTCCCCCTCGATTGAGGTTACGTTCTTGTTGAGGCCATTAACTGACTCCACATTGAAAAGCGTGTGGGTGATTATGTCCCTTTCCTCAAAGAGTTTCTCTATGAAGTCGGAAACGTTTTGCATGGTAAAAACCCGGTTAAGAGGAAATATATAGTGTATCTCTGTTTTGTCACGGATTCCTCTGCCCCTCAGATACTGGTCCAGCAGAAAAGTGAACTCATACGGGGCCGGCGGACACTGATAAGGGATGCTTGACGGCCCGATCACAATCTTTCCCCCCTTGAATGAGTCCAGGCTATTCCCCAGTTCAAGAGTGTGTGGAAGATCATAGAAGTGTTTTGCTTCACCTATATACCCCGGGATCTCGTTATAATCAAATCTGTCTCCCGTTGCGATTATCAGGTAGTCGTACGATAACCCCTTTCCGGACTTCAGTTGAACTGTTCTGTGGGGAACATCTATGAGGATGACTTCGTCGTGTATGTACTCGACACCATAGTTGAACAGGAACCTTGTTGGTTTCACGCTGTTCTGGTACCTCTTCAGTTTGAAAGGTATGTGAACACCATCCGGCTTGAAATAGTGTTTTGTTGAGTTTCCCACTACCGAGATTCTCGTCTCCTTTACGTCGGTGAGCATGCGCAGCTTGTTGGCCATGATAGTGCCAGCGGCACCGTCACCTAGGATTACCACGTTTTTGACAGGCAACATGTTCAACACTATCTGGTTTTCTTCATCACTATCTCAATGTAGCCTTCTCTATCGAAGATTCCCACCAGTTCGTTTCCGGACTTCTTGATCCAGACAGGAGCATCCTTCTTTGTACCGTTATCTGTGGAATAAACGGAGATCACGTCTCCTGTCTTTGCCTCTTTGTATGCCCTTATGAGTTCCATCAGGGGGCCCGGACAAAAACTGCCTCTTGCGTCTATGACCTTTGTTGCTTTTATCTCTTCGCTCATCGTCATCACCTCAGATGAACAGGGTCATCTTGGATTCCTTTGCCTTGCTCACGAATTCGCTCACACCAATGATCTCATCGACCATGGGATCAAGATCTTCTTTCTTCAGCCCCAGAAGGTCTGCAAACATTGCACAGCCATATACTCTTACAGTTCCGATTTCCTTTGCCTGTCTGAGCATTTCCTTCCATCCTGGAACTTTCTTCTCCTTCATTATGGCGAAGATCTGGTCTGCCATGTCCTTCCCCTCATAACTGAGCTTCATGTTGGGAGGAGCATTTTTCTTCATTTCCATTAGTCCCCAGAAGCTGACGAAGATGTCAACATCCATTCCGTTCGCAACTCCCCCGCTCGCTATTATGCTTCCCGCCATCAGTTTATCTGCGGTACCAGACACCAGCAATAAAGACATTGTTTCTGCCATTTGTCATCGGATTTTACAACACGACACCACATATTAAAGGCAAACCTGATGTGTAAGGCGTCCATGTTATATGCTGCCTCCTGACGAGGAATTCAACTGCAAAAATGCTCATGCCGATTTCAAGTGCAATAATTGAGACTATTCGGCTGGATGCCATTCTACAATTCACGGAAAGTGATCTCCAGACAACACAAGGATCGCTAAATTGTGTTATGTGCTTCAAAAAAAAATGATGGTTGAGGTACTTATCCAACCATCATTGTTGTGCCTACCACCGGAGTGAATGTCATCGACACCATGTTAAGTTCCTGATTAAGGTTGAAAGCAATTATCACCGTGGTAGTCGAATGTGCCGAAACGTTGAAAGTTCCGATGATGTCAGCCCAGTGGCCCCCGGACATTGTCATATTTTGAGATACCCCTGACATAACGATGGAAACATTCTGCACGTAAAGCCTGATCTGAGTGTATCTCTGTGCAGTGAGTTTGATGGATCCAAGTAGAGATGCATTGGACGTCGTCAGATGTAATATGTTCACCGTCTTTGAAGCCAGAGTATAGTTGCTCCAGCCGGTCTTGGTACCGTGTATTGCGACATGGGAGAAGGTCAGATAAACTGCGCTTACTCCAGAAATGGGAGCATCCATTACCTTGAGACTCACGTTCCCGCCCTGATCAAAAAATTCGTAATACGCAAAAGAACCGAGTCCGATCAGCGCCACTACCACTACGATGATCGTTATTAGTTTCGATTTCTTCATAATAATCCAGTTCCACCAATTATTTAAAACGTATGGAACGAAATTCTATGTTAACTTAATCCAGATTTGGTTGTGTTATGTCTCAAACAGTGTAGCATCCATTCTAATTCTAATCACGTTTCCTCATCGGAACAACCTCTCCGACAGTGTCTCATAGATTGAAAGCTCAGAGTTTGAATCGCCCTTTGATCGTCCCGCTTAAAACGGAGCGCTCTCCTATTGCATTTCCCCCCACTCTAAAGAGACGGCGTGCGTTCATAATCCCGTGCACATCCGCGCCGTATACCAGATTCAGTCTTTGTGGTATGTCTTTGCAGCGACCCCTTTGTTTGCCGTATTATTGCACGTCAAAGCTTTTGAAACACTACCCCAACAAGGTAATCCCTAATACTTTCCTACCACTTCCTTTCACCATGTCCTACCACAGCTTTGGGACAAAATTATTCCGCGTGAATCTCCCTGTAATCGATCACCATCTCAGGGTTCGTGTGCTTCAGGTAGCTGTACTGTCTCAGGTTGTGCATGTTGATCCTCAGGGATTCCTCCGTCTTTCTTCTCTGTGGCAGCCTCTTCCTCATCTTGAAGGGCATCTTCCTCTTTATCATCGAGTTGACGCACTCCGATATATGGATCGCATGTGGTATTGTTCCAGCCATTCCTCCGCGTGATCGACGAAATCGTACAGTGATCTCTTCCATGATGGAGTGCCAAGGGCCTGGAACGATGCATTGATCCTTGGCATGAAGTAGTGCTTCATTCCATGTCCGGAAGAGATTGCACTGCTCTTCCTGTTCCCGTACAGTGCATCCCCAAACATTGTATCTGCCTGCGGGCAGAGAACCTTTGTCTGCCCTATCACGGCGGGGAAGTATGATAACTCTCCTATGCCATGATCATCGGATGTTTCGAAGCCGGCAATGATCTTTGTGTGCACGCCGGTTGCAAACACCGAATACTGGAAGTCATGCTTCCTTCCTGGGAAGGCACCCGATTCCCTGTCTTTCCTCCTCAGCCTCTGCATGCTCCTCTCCGACTCGTAGTTGATCTTCATGCTTGCCGGATCGCCTGTTCCGTCCGTGGAGAATATCCGCTCCTTCGCGTTCCCGGATTCATTCATGATCAGGAGAACGGAATCGAGCAGTCTCAGAAAACCTGCGACGATGCGATTTGGCATTCCGAAGTATGCCTGCATGAGCATCACCTTGACAATGTCTGCATCCCGGAAGGGAGGCTTTCCGGGACTGCGTTTCCTCTCCTGTGTATCGAGTGAGGCAAGATCAACCACCGCCCTGATGGTCTCCAGCACATCGGCAATCTCGTTTACCTGTGCCTGATCATACTGGTGCCAGTTCCTTTCCTTCTCCTCCCTGTGCTGGTACGGGAATGATCGATCCCTGACGGACTTCACAATCGATCTCAGGTCTTCCACTGTTCTCTTCGTGATCTTTGATCCCGATCAGGTTTAAACAACTATGTGTATTACTCCACATAATGAACGGGACCATGATACTGTTCCAGTTTCCGGAGAAGACTGAACATGGAGTGATAAACAAGTTCATGCAGAGGTTCTATGGCCAGGACAGCTCCTCGTGGAATGGTAAATACAGGTTCCACAGGCATGGTTTTATGGAGGATATTCCACATAGAAAGTTGCAGAGAGGCGTGATCATCCTGAGGAAAGAGGATCGCGAAAGAGTGCTGGATTTCCTTGGTGAATATTCCCTCACGCTCCATGTGAGGGAAGTGAAGCTGACCCCGGACGACGAGGAGAAGCTGAGGCAGTTCCACGATTAATTTTGTCCCAAAGCTTCCTACCACCTATGGCAATCAAAAGGATGTTAGATCATCTTCTTTTCATGTCCCCGATGCCAGCTCTGCTTTCCTTTCAGCACTGGCCTCTTCCATCATCTCGTCCGAGAATGGATCGTTCCTCAGCGTTCCGGATATCAGTCTCTTCTTTCCCATATCCACAAGCTCAAGCATCCTCTTCCTTGGCATTGCATTCTTCTGCAACCCCTTCCTGTAACTGGCGAATTTTGAAGCCACACTGGCGGATCCGAACACCAGTTTCTTGTAATCTGGTATTCCAAGGTTCTGGAAGATGGCAAGCCTGTCTCCGTTGAGGGAAAGAAGTCTTCCGGTTGCAATATTTCCGGTCCTCTTCCGCACATTACGCCTGATCCTCCGGAAGAACTGTTCCATTGAATTGTTTGTCCTTGGTATCGTCCCCTCCTTATTCTGTGCGAACAGGTATTCCTCCCATTTCTCATATGCTTCTATGATCTGCATTGCTGCATCCGTCTCATGGATGGATGCACCGCTCCTGAGGAGTGCCTTCAGCTGCCCCATGAATATGCCGCAGCTCTCATGGCTGATCTCATCGCCGCCATTATCTCCGGACAGCTTTCCCTTTTCTGGAAGATGGAACGCCTTCCTGAGTCCCTGAAACGTGGCATTCACGTTCCCGATGCGTGAAGCCAGGTCAAGGATTGCACTGTTTCCAGCGACTTTCGATATGAGATCGGACAGCTCCTCCAATATACCCTGTGAATCGCTATCCTTCACAACAGTATGGAGGCCGTCAAGCTCTTTCTTTGCATGCACGCATTGCATTGTAGAAATTGAAATGCCTGAGCGAGAAGGGAAAGCCGTAGCCTGAACTGCCTGCGACCATGAGCGGTTCCAGTACCCTGCGCATGCACATCATCTCCATCCTCCCGCGATCGGAGCAGAACCCTGATTCCAGTTCGTAAAGAGATTTCCTGTCGTATTCCGGAATGCTCCTGAGGATCGCCTTTATCCGTGACTTTATCCCCATGCGGTTGATCATTATTCCCAGATCGGTGTGCATGTCGCTTATGGTACCGGAAGGAATTCCGAACCTCTCCTTTATGCGATTCAGTATGCCCGTTATGCTCTGCTCGGATTCAGAGAAGCATTTCTCTGAATGCAGCACAAAACCGGAGACTGAATCCCTTACCACGACAATCATGGCGAAATCCCCGTCCACCGTCCCGTCGATCTGCAGGATGTATGAGGACAGGGCCTTCTTCAGGACGGCAAAGCTCTCATCATGAATCTTTCCCATTATCTCAAGAACCATGTTGCTGAGGTTTCTTGCCTGCCTCACGGATATCCCAAGAGTTCTTCACGACGTTAGATTGTCACCATAGATTGAGAGCATGAAATGTGTAAAGCACTGCAAGCAAATATTTTTATTGTCAACGGGGCTAAACTCACTATGGCTCCCAAAATGTCCCCGAATATGGGGTGTAGCAAGAGAGTCAGGAACTGCAGGTCAAAAGATCAAAATTCTGCATTTGATTTCAAGTTGGCTGGGGCCATAATCGCTGTGTCTCTAATGATCCTGTCTTCTCTTTATGGTGTGGGGGTAATTAGTCACACGGAAGCGACAGGATCTCCTATCTCGCCTAATGTTGCGAATTCGTCTCCTTCTCCCGATATGGCATCCTCAGTTTTTTTTGACAATTTCACCAACGATACTAACCTAAACACTCAGATGTGGGAGGTTAACGGACCAGCTCAAACGATTGCAGAAACAAACTTCTCGTCTCCGTCTAACACCGTTGTACAACCAAGCCTGTCCTTCTCTCCGGATAGCGGCATGGAGATGTCTGGAGTTACCGGGTCATACGAAGCTACGGGAATTCAGAGCAATCGTACCTTTTCTGGTGCGTTTGTTGCACGAGCGAGCGTGTACGCATCTGAGGCGCATGCTAATCCTTTCATTTTTGGAATCACGTCCATGAATGGGAGTCAGGGAATAGCTATTGTGGGAAACATGAATTCCAGCAACGGTGGCTACTACGGTATTTGGGTAAGCAGTCCTGTCGGCTCATCGACGGGTTTCTGGAGTTGGCAACCCAACCCACTTCTTACCTCTCCTGCACTTAACCAGATTTACATCCTGACGATCCAAGTGTATTCGAATGGCACAGCAACGGTAACAGCAGGGCTTCCGGGGGCACTTGGTTCATCTTACTCGATGCAGATAGGAAACGCAAGCTATTACCTGTTCCTGGCACAATATGAAGGATTGCCGTATTACACTGGCCCCAACCATGCGTTTTGGCAATTTGCCGGGGTCAAGGCCATTTCAAAACCGCCCTCAAATTCAACCTCAGGTTCTGCAACGGAGATGTATATCGTCGCCGGTGTGCTTATTGCAGTAATCGTTGGTATCGCGATCACAAGAAGGAGACGTACGTGACCTGTATCGCCCCATGACGTGATTTCCTGAGAAATATGCTAACGGAATTAAAATCAAGGAACGAGTATTGACGTTCGGATCATTGCTGAGATTTCTTGCCTGCCTCTCCGATATACCGTATGATGATTCCCGGGATATCTCACCGCATGACCGGCCGTCGATGAACCTCTTCATGGCAACGTCGATCATTATGTCGTTCGCGTAAGTGCAGTAAGGCTCTATCATCCTGTCGAGGGATTCAGACCGGAACAGTTTCCCGCATTTCCTGCACTTCCTTATCCTGTGAATGGCGGTGAATATCCCATTCTCCAGGGATATTATGTGCCTTGTCTCAGTCCTGTGTGACTTCAGTGTCTTGTTGCAGTCAGGGCATTCCTTCTTCTCAGTCCGGAATACTATCCTCATTTCAGCCTCAGGAATGTCTTCCTTAGATTCCTGTCATTCTCCAGGACGATCTTTGTTATGGGAGATATGTCACAGTCTATCCCGATCTTTTTCAGGATATCCCTGATCTCAGAATCGGATATCTCTATGTCAAGGAGTCTCTCCACATACGGCAATATCTCCATTCCCGTGATCTCCTTCTTTGAGTTGGGATTCTTTCCCAGATAGCCGACATATTTTGTCCTGACCTTTCCATTGACACGCTTCACCTCGTACAGCTTGTAATACTCCTTGCCGTTGCCCCTCCTCTCCTTTCTCACCGATATTGACATTTCATCTTACTCCGTATACCCCATATGGGTCATACACTAATAAACCTTTCGGCACCCTGTATTTTCAATAAGAAATGATACAAAAAAGAGGCGTTTCTATGACGTTAGATTACCGCCATAGCCTACCACGAAATCGTTAAATACGGCCGAAGTATTGGCGGACTTACGCACTCTGCCTTGTGCAGAGTGACAACATACCAGTCTAACGGCAATTGGGTGATAGACCATTCGGTCAACTGTGATCCCTTTCATTCCAGGACTGGCAAAAATGGGGTAGTAAGCATGTAGTCTTACTTCCGACAAGTGAAATGGTGCAAACTGTGGCTTGCCAATTCTAATTATTACTTACCAATTTAGTGTGCGTGGATTAACTCCGGTTGATCCTGCCGGCGGCCACTGCTATCAGGTTTCGACTAAGCCATGCGAGTCATGGGGTCGTAAGACACCGGCGAACCGCTCAGTAACACGCGGATAATCTACCCTCAGGTGAGGTATAACCTCGGGAAACTGAGGCTAATCCCTCATAGTTACCGTATGCTGGAAGGCTTCGGTGATAAAAGCTCCGGTGCCTGAGGATGAGTCTGCGGCCTATCAGGTAGTATGTGGTGTAATGGACCACATAGCCTAGGACGGGTACGGGCCCTGAAAGGGGGAGCCCGGAGATGGACTCTGAGACACTAGTCCAGGCCCTACGGGGCGCAGCAGGCGCGAAAACTGTGCAATGCGCGAAAGCGCGACACGGGAAACCTGAGTGCCTTGACTTAGTCAAGGCTTTTCTTAAGCCTAAAAAGCTTGAGGAATAAGAGCTGGGTAAGACGGGTGCCAGCCGCCGCGGTAACACCCGCAGCTCAAGTGGTGGTCACTTTTATTGAGCCTAAAGCGTTCGTAGCCGGCTCTGTAAATCTTTGGACAAATTCTTCTGCTTAACAGAAGACCCTCTGAAGAGACTGCAGAGCTAGGGACCGGGTGAGGTTGAAGGTACTTCTGGGGTAGGGGTAAAATCCTGTAATCCTGGAAGGACGACCGGTGGCGAAGGCGTTCAACTAGAACGGATCCGACGGTGAGGAACGATGGCTAGGGGAGCAAACCGGATTAGATACCCGGGTAGTCCTAGCTGTAAACACTGCCCACTTGGTGTTGCTTC
>JAJZLK010000044.1 GCA_021803655.1 Thermoplasmata archaeon | reverse complement strand
AGGAATACCTCTTTGCACAGAATAAGGAAGGGACAATACCAAGGACAAACAATTCAATGGAACAGTTCTTCCGGCGGATCAGGAGAAACGTCAGGAAGAGATGCGGGAACATAGCAACCGGAAGAATTCTCTCGCTGAATGGAGACAGGCTTGCAATCTTCCAGAACCTTGGAATACCGGATTACAAGAAACTGGTATTCGGATCTGCCAGTATCGCTTCCAGGTTCGCCAGTTACAGGAAGGGATTGCGGAAGAATGCAATGCCGAGGAAGAGGGTACTTGAGCTTGTGGATATGGGAAAGAAAAGGCTGATATCCGGAACGCTGAGGAGCGATCCATTCTCGGATGAGATGATGGAAATGGCCTATGCGGAAAGGAAAGCAGAGCTGGCTTCGGGAACATGAAAAGAAGATGATCTAACATCCTTTTGCCGCCATAGCAAAATCCTTAACATTATTTAAATACAGTCCAAAACTTACATAAAACGTGGACTACGTGCCAGATACTTCCGTCATTGTGGACGGAAGATTTACTGCATTCATAGAGAAGCAGGATGAAGCAAAGGTGATACTCTCCGAGGCAATGATCGCTGAAGTTGAGCATCAGTCAAATGAGGGCAGATCCATTGGGTTTGCCGCCCTTGAGGAACTGAAAACCCTGAGAGACCTGGACAGGAGAGGAAAGATTTCCATAGACTTCTATGGAAGAAGGCCAAGCGAGTGGCAGATAAAGGGAGCCAGGACCGGGGAAGTTGACGAGATGATCAGGGCTGCAGCCGCCGAGAACAACGCAACGCTTGTGACAGGAGACAACATCCAGCGCGACATAGCCATGATCAAGGGGATACAAGTCCTCTTTCTGGAACCGCTGAAGAAGAGCCCGAGGAACATTGAGGAGTTCTTTGACGAACTGACCACCTCGGTCCACCTGAAACCGGGCATGCGTCCGATGATAAAGCGGGGCTTTCCCGGGTCCGTGGAAACGGTGCATCTTGATCAGGAACTCTCGCTTGCGGACGTCGAATCCATATCGTCAACCATGGTGAAGAGAGGGAAGCTGGAGGAGGAATCGTTCCTTGAGATGGACATGTTCGGTGCAACGGTCCTGCAGATCAAGGACATGCGTGTGGTGATCACCAGGCCCCCGTTTTCCGACGATATAGAGATCACTGCAGTGAGGCCGATCAGGAAGCTGAAACTGGAAGAGTACAAACTTGCTGAGAAGCTCATAACCAGCATAGAAAGCAGGAGCGCGGGAGTCCTTGTTGCCGGATCACCGGGAGCGGGAAAGAGCACTTTTGTCCAGGCATTGGCAGAACACATAAGCAGCAGCGGAAAAATTGTGAAGACCATGGAGAACCCGCGGGACCTGCAGGTTTCCAGGGACATCACCCAGTACACCGCGCTCGAAAACTCAATGGAGAAAACCGGAGACATCCTGCTGCTCGTAAGAACGGATTATACAGTGTTCGATGAGATGCGAATCACGTCAGATTTCAAGGTGTATTCCGACCTGAGGCTTTCAGGCGTAGGGATGATTGGAGTGGTTCATGCCACAAGGCCCATAGACGCATTGCACAGGTTCATTGGAAGGATCGAGCTTGGCCTGATTCCCCAGGTGGTGGATACCATACTGTTCATTGATGCAGGGAAGGTATCGCAGGTACTCGTGACAGAGAGCGTCGTAAAGGTTCCTGCCGGAATGAATCAGGAGGACCTTGCAAGACCGGTTATCCTGGTGAAGGATTTCTTCTCGGAATTGCCGCTGTTCGAGATATATACCTTCGGGGAGCAGGTAGTGGCGATCCCGGTCAGGGAATCCTCGGATTCACTTCACACCCTAGCCAGGTCACGGATAGAGGATGAGGTACGGAAGATTGTGGGATCCGGCAAGTTGAGCGTTTCCTTCGTGAATTCAGGAAAGGTCCTTGTAAAAGTGCCGGAGGACAAGGTGTCCAGGCTCATAGGAAGGAAGGGGGCTACCGTGACAGAACTGGAAACCAGGCTGGGAATCAGGATTGAGATTGAGCCTCTCGGAGAGACCGTGGAGTCTTCCGATTCAAGGATGCCTGTTGCGCTGGAGGTGAAGAACAGGATAGTTTACCTCGACATAGGAAAGAACAACTCCAATGCAAGGATATACGCCGACGGAATCCTTGTTCTCCAGGCGAAGAGTTCCTCGAAGGGGACCATACGCCTGAGAATGGAAAGCGAAACCGGTGCGGCCATATACAATGCATTCAAGTCCGGGAAAAAGATCGAGGTCTCCCTGGAATAAAGAGATGGCAGGATGGAATGCAGCATTTGCGGGAGGGATGCGGTGTATGAGCAGAAGTACAGCGGCAGTTCCCTCTGCTCGGCCCATTTTTCTGAATCCGTAGAGAAGAGGGTAAAAAAGGAATTGCGCCGGCAGATATCGTTTCCCGACAGGAAAGGGAGCATTGCGGTGGCGATTTCCGGAGGAAAGGATTCTTCCCTCACGCTCCACATGATCCACAGGTTCTATTCGAAATGGAAAGGAATAAGGATATCCGCTTTCACGGTGGACGAGGGCATCATGGGATACAGGGAGAGCGGGCTTCAGTCTGCCAGGAAGCTTTGCGAGTCACTCGGTATCCCGCACTCCACGGTATCGTTCATTGATGCCTTCAGAACGACGATGGACAGGGAGGTTGCTGAGCATCCGTCGGAGATTCCATGCTCAAGATGCGGACCGATGCGGAGGAACCTGATCAACTGGAGTTCAGTCAGCGTTGATGCTGACTACGTGGCCTTGGGAATAAACCTCGACGACTATGCACAGTCTGTCCTCATGAACGTGGTCAAGGGAGATGCAGGGAGAATGGGAAGAATGGCTCCTCACAGCGATGCAAGGGAAGGGATGGTCCGGAGAGTTCTCCCGCTGAGGATGATCCCGGAGAAGGAAGTCCTGCTTTACTGCATACTGCACGGGATCGAACACGATCAGAGCTGGTGCCCGTATTCCGAGCGGGCTCAGAGAAATTATTTCAGGAACCTTGTCAACGACCTTGAGGAACATTTTCCCGGTTCGCGCTTCGCAATGGTGAACTTCCTTGACCATGTAAAGCCTTATCTTGAGAAGTCCAGCGCATCAGAGATACTGGGAGAATGCAGGCACTGCGGGAGACCAACTTCCGGAGACGTCTGTTCCGTCTGCAGGATGATGGGACCTCGACTGAATACCCGCTGAGTGGCTTCCTGGCTCTTTTTGCCGGATCGGGAGGAATCGTTTTATCCATCGCCAAAATACGAATCAATGGCATCTGAACCTGAGTTCATATGGTTTGATGGAAAATTTGTGAAGTTTGATGAAGCAAAAGTAAGCCTGATGACCCATGCCCTTCATTATGGCACAGGAATATTTGAGGGGATCAGGGCGTACAATACGGGAAACGGACTATCAGTGTTCAGGCTTGCCGATCATGTCAGGAGGTTCTTCCAGTCTGCCCGGATTTACCGGATGGAACTGAAATACACAGAGAAAGAGATCACGGAATCCATCCTGGAAACTGTCCGGAAGAACAACGCGGGAGAATGCTACATCCGCCCACTCGCGTTCTATGCCAATACTGCACTGGGGATACATCCCCGGGAGCCGAAGATAAGCGTGGCAATTATCACCACGAAGCTGAACCTCTATCTTGGAAAGGAAGGAGGAGGTGCAAGGGTGAAGATATCTCCATGGAGGAAGATAGACAATTCATCGATACCGTCCATGGCGAAGGGAACCGGCCAGTACCTCAGCTCATACCTGTCGTCTCACGATGCAAAGATGGATGGATACGATGAGGCGCTTCTTCTTGACAAATCGGGATTCGTGGCGGAAGGCCCGGGAGAGAATGTATTTACGGTCAAGGATGGAAGGATATATACCCCGTCTCTTGAAAGCCCGATACTCGCTGGAATTACGCGAGACACAGTCATAAAGCTGATGGAAAAAACGAATCCTGTCATTGAGAAGAGAATAGGGCTAAGTGAACTCCTGACATCTGACGAGGCTTTCTTCGCGGGAACTGCGGCAGAGATTACCCCGATCACGGAAATAAGCGGCTACAGGTTGTCTTCCGCTGAGAAAGGAAGCGTCTCGCTGAAGATAAGGGAAGAGTATTTCAACACCGTGCGCGGGAAGAAGCCCGTTGACAAAGACTGGCTTGCCTACGTCTAGAACATCAGGTCCCGACACTTCATCAAAAGCGTGCTCATCGGGACGTTCCGGAATGGCAACTTGCTCCTCGCTTCGTGTCCACAGAAAGATTCATTACAGGTTGGAAAATCAGTGCCTCTGTCTTCTCCTTGGAAAGGGGTTGTAGCTTAGCATGGTTTGAGCACCCGGCTGATAACCGGGAGGTCACCGGTTCAAATCCGGTCAACCCCACTCATATCCACAACAGGGTTGTGAGGGATTTTCCGTTGCAAAGACTTATTCCTGAAGTAAATGTCATCGTTCCACCCCGAATTTCCTCAGCGTTCTGGGTATCAGGAATACCAGGGATGTGAGTATTATTGCAACCCCTATCAGCATATAATCCCCTGTTATTCCATAGCTGTTTATGATTATGGCTCCAGCCACTATTCCCACTGGAGTTCCGGCGTATGATATCGCTGTATCTATGGAAAAGTACCTTCCTCTCATATCATGAGGCACGTACTTCTGGGCGCTTGAAAGCCACGTGTTCCCGCCTATTCCAGTTGTTGTTCCCCATATCCCGATGAGTAGCCATGAGAGAAGAACCGAGTTCTCGACGGACATAATGACAAGAACGATTCCGGAAATCAATCCCTGGAAAACAATCCATGCAATTCCTCCATAGCGCTCTGTGCCAAGCCTGTGAACTGCCATTCCACCGATGGAAAACCCCATCACGTAGAACGCAGAAAGCAGTCCGAAAGTCAGCGCAGTTCCTTCCGGAAGGTTGGCGTTGAATAATACAAGATAAGATGCTGTCGCCGAGAAATACATGTTGAAGAACACTGCGGAAATTGATATCCACATGATTCCACGGTTGCTGAACAGCCACCTGAATCCCTCCCGTGAGTCCGAAAGGAATTTTCTCCTGTTTTCCCTGCCTCTTCCTGTCTTCTTGTCCCCTTTTTTCAGGGTGAGAATGGATAACCCGGATACCGCCATCAGGGCGGACGTGATCAGGAAGATCATGTCGGGACCAGAGATGTAGATCATGATCCCGGAAACGGCATATGCCACAAAGGAGAAGGATGTACTGAACCCCCTCAATATTCCATTGAACCGTGCTATCTCAGATTCGCCGACAATTTCCGGTGTTATGACATTCGCCGCGGTACGTGAAATGACCCTGAAAACACGGAACGGGAAAACCATTAACAGGAATAGGAGAAGGCTGAACCCTGTTACAGCAAGAGCCAGGAATATTGCCGAGGCAGAAACGGCAGCCGCTACAAGCATGAGCCCGAGGAACATCTTGCTCCTCACCCGGTCGATAACAGTGCCCAGTGGAATCGGGAACACGATGCCAGCAATGAGTTCCAGGAGACCAAGATATGCCAGGTCCAATGCGGAGTGCGTGTTGACAAACACCAGCCAGACCGCCGCGAGTCCAAGCATGGAAGAGCCGAACACTGAACAGATTCCGGATATTACAAGCCTGATTCTATCTGGATCCATGGAATCATTCACCGTTGGAGACAGTTTCCATAATTCAATGATCTGTAGCCTCACCGGCTAAATTCAGTCCTGCATACCAGGTCACACTATGTTCAGGTAGATGCCGATCACTACCGTGATAAGCCCCATGCTTACAAAAGTAAGAGCCCACCTTATCGCACCTCCGTAGAGATACCTGGAAATCAGGGCACCCATGATTCCCAGGGAGACAACTGCAATAGATATGGACTCCAGCCCGGAACCGGGAAATTCGTAAGCAGGGAACATCGTGATGAAAGCACCGAAAAAACCGCTCACCAGTGCCTGGACAGCCTCGATAACAGCTTCCCCCACTATTATGAGACCCTGCTTGCTTTTCAGTAGATGAAGTGGTGACGACGGGTTAATCATCATTGCACTCTGGATCAGTTCCCCCCTGAGTTCGGAGTACTTTGCGATGAAGTAGCTGAATGCCCCGATTATACTTGACCCGATGGAGATCTTCAGGAGAATTTGGAGATAAATCGTCCCGGAACTTGTTATGAGACCTGCCGTAAAGACAAGGGATGTGATGATTCCATCGGTGAAACCCAGGACAATGGGAAATAGATTCTTCATGTAAGCAGATTATCTTCTTATGTTTTCTATGAGTCTCTTGCCGACCGCTATCTCATCAACGGAGTGAAGCGCAGCGCCTGTCTCTTCTATTCTTGAAACAAGTTCGTCGTAATCTATCCCCTGGCCTTCCACAGTTATGTTCATCCCCATTGTCGCAACGTCCATTTCAGTAACGGAGATGTTCACTGCTTCCACACCCTGGACCCTTGAGATAGCTTCGGAAAGCTCTACCAGCGTGGGCCTGTTCATGGACTTGTCCACGTCAAGAATGATGCGCCTTATATTTACCAGTCTCCACACTCCCCTAAAGCACTTTCAGACATACAAATGCACAACTCGAATCTTATGTTACGTTTCAGCATAGGCAACATAGGATTAAAACCTTTTTTCGGGATTCTGGTGGAGAACGCAACATTAATGTCTATCACACTATTAGAAGAATCATTGAAACGGATTCTCCCGCCGATCATACTGTCTCTTCTTCAGTCTTCGGTTCTCCTGCTATACCTGTACGTTTCTGAAGTTATTTTCCTGGTAGGTTCCAACCTGGAGATTGTCTATTCCATGCTGGGAATTTGTCTGGGCACATTTTCCTGCAATTTCATCATTACGCTGGCATTCCGTTACCGTAAGGCGCTTTATCCGGTATTTGCTGCAGGCCTGGTTGTCATGATAATTCCTGCGTATTACGGGATCAGCCAGATCCCGCTTCTCGCCACAGGACTGTTTCTGCTTGCAGTTACCGCCTCATCCTCCATTATCGCCCCCTCGGTCGTCGTCAGCAAGGTCATGCGATCGCAGGTCAAGGCATGGCATCCGATCCTCCTTTCCGTCCTCACGCTGATTCTCTCTGGGCTGTTCCTGTTTATATATTCCCTGATGTACTTCGGTTACTACCCGGATGTGGTTCTTCTGTCGGAAGTCGCATTTTTCCTTGCTTTTCTCTCCTATTCCGTATTCCACAGGCAATCACGGAATGTGAAGGAGTTGCCATCATGACCTGGAAGAAACTGCTGGTTCTTATGCTGGTGATCGGTTTGTTGCTCACCGCACTGTCCGGAGTGGCGTTTGCAAATACCGCAAGTTCTGCCGGCACGACCAAGACCCCCATCAAGCACGCAGTCTTTATCATGATGGAAAATCATAGCTTTGACAGCCTCTTCGGGACATATCCGTTCCACAGAAACCTGACTGCAACCGTGTCCGGGGAGAAATATAACATGTTTCCCAGCAGCACGCAACTTTCAAAACTTCATGCGGTTCCAAACGGAACCTATTCGACCCCTGATCCGCTTGAAGGTTATTCCGCCTACCATATGGACTGGAACAACGGGAAGATGAACGGGTTCCTGAATAATTCCGGCCCCGCCTCGCTTTACTACTTCAACGTGTCACAGATGTCGCTTGAATGGGACATAGCACGTGAATTTTCCATGGGTGCAATGTACTTTTCCTCCACCCTTTCGGAAACTATTCCAAACAGGCTCTACAGCCTTGCCGGTTACTCTCCAGTAATCAATGATTACGGTCCTCCCCCGTATATCCCCCTTAGCAGTACGATCTTCGGCGAACTGAACAGCTACAACGTTTCATGGGGATATTATGTGAAGAATCCTGCTGACGGAACGTACGTGCTCCCCTTTATTCAGGGACTGGGCAGCCATTCCTCAAACATAAGAAGCTGGTCCACTTTCGCCTCTGAAGTATCCAGCAATACCTTACCTTCCGTCTCATGGGTTTCCCCTATTTCTGGTGGGGCTTCAGGATACAGCCAGCATCCTCCCGACAACGTGTTTTACGGAGAACAGTGGCTGCTGTACATCATAAACGCAATAATGCACAGTCCGGAATGGAATTCAACTGCGATATTCATCACCTATGACGAGGGAGGGGGGTTCTACGACTCGGTACCCCCGCCGGTTGTTGCCGGAAACCAGCTCGGATTCAGGGTTCCCTTCATTGTGGTATCGCCATATGCAAAGGAAAACTACGTTTCTACGACGGTTCTCTCGCACACCTCGCTTATCTCCTTTGTTGACTACAACTGGAACATCCCGCCGCTGAACAGGCTTGTTGCCTTCTCGAACATACCGCTGGACATGTTTGACTTTACGGCGAAGTACCAGTCCGGAGCGGTAGCGAGACCCCCATTGAACATGAGCGCGATCGGACAGTTCATTCCCGACGAGCTTGCTTTCCCGCAGATCGGGCCAAACGGGAGCATAGCATCTGCGTTCCCGCTTCAGCCGCAGTTCAACCTTTCAACGCTTCCGTATCAGGAAACCGGCAGCAGTTCAGACAATATGAGCAATGTCACAGATTACTTCGCAGGAAACAGTACGGATATCGTTCCATTCTACAATACGACTTATTTCCTCTCTGCATTGCTTATCGCTGCGATTGCAATTCCATCAATAATAATCAGGTACGGTTCACGTGTGAGAAAGTAGGGAACGCGTGAAACTACGGGTTTGAATGCAAGCTGCCTGCTTCCTCTCGAAATTGTACCAAAAATTAATATATAGAAGTAATGTTAATTTACAGTGTCGAGTATAAATATCCAGTACCTAAAGAGCCTTTTTGAAAAGGCCATCGCAGTACCGACCGGGTTCACTCCGCTGGAGCTGACCCTGATACTGGCCGGACTGCTTGTGATAGGACTTGCCCTGATTTTCAGGGGAAACATGACGTGGAAGATCATATTTACCGTTGCGGGGTTGTATCTTGGAGGCTATTTTGCCTACAATATCGTCCACACGCTTGGACTGACGCAGGTTCCGGTCATTGTTGCTGTCGCAATTGGCGCGGTAATCGGTGCCGTGATCCTCACCTTCGTGGTCAGGCTGGGACTTTCAGCCGGATTCGGTTACCTGGTCTACATTGTGGCCATTGATGTCTTCCATATTCAATTCTACTATGCCCTTGGCGGAGCCGTAATAGGGTTTGGTATCGCATACATCCTCTACAAGGACTTCGTGCACGTTGTGGCAGGAATAGTGGGAGCCTTTGCTGTCTATTACGCCCTGATAAAGCTCGGAGTAGCGCCGCTTTACGCCGAGTCTGCAGCTGCGCTCGCGTATGTTGTTGGCGTTGCGGTCCAGGAATGGGAGAAGAGGCGCAAGAAAAGACTGAGAAAGGACCTCAGGAATGAGAAGGAAGAAGTCAGGGAAGAGCGGAAGAACTAGAGGGTCTCCTCTGACCTCACCCTCATGCGATAATTTTAAAATCTGAATATTCTGCCGATTTCATATGAAAGTATCGATGCTTCTCGGAGGGATATTCTACCTTCTCAGGGGACTGCTCCTTGCTTCACCGCTCATCCTGCTCGGAGCCTTGGGCTACTTCCTGCCCGGTTCGATCCATATTTCCACTACGACCTTTGGCGAGCAGGAGCCTTTGTGGGTCTTAGCTATAGCGGCAATCGTCATTGCATTCATTGAGGAACATTATTTCAGGGACAGGGAATATGAGGCGTTTATCCTCTCACTTCTGGGTACTGCCCTGGTATTCACCATAACGTACTTTGCCTACATATCCAATTACGATGGAATTCGTTACGCCGGGTATGCCCTTTTCACCCTTGGCGTCGTCGATTTCGTCCTTGGACTTGAATATCATAAACCCGGCCATGTCGGAAGAAAGAAGGTCAGGGGCAAGCCCAGGCAGGCCTGAGGCAGAGATCCTGCATCATAATTAACAGATCACCCCTGTCTGTGGAGAGAGTAGTTTCACTCACAGACAGTGGTAAGTTATTTCTATCTCCAGCATTATGGACTGGAAGCCAGGTACTCTGCACCGATTCTCGTAGAGTGTAGATTTTTAGTGTTGCCGGAATTGGCATGATCGATGTCATTGCCGGGAAATGGAAAAGTACCCGTATTCTTCACCAGAAGAGCCACGCCAGCCGATTCCGATTCCATCGCCGAGATATATAACCAGGGAATCGAAGATCGGATCGCGACGTTCGAGACCGTTTCAAGAACCGGGAACGATATCAGGAAGTGGTTCGACGGCGTTCATCCGATCGTAGTCGCGGAATCTGCCGGGAGTATAGTGTCATTTGCTGCAACATTTCCTTACAGTAACCGGGAGTGTTATTCCGGCATAGCGGAATTTTCTGTCTACGTGAAGCGGGAAATGAGGGGAATTGGAGCCGGTAAGGCCGTAATGAAGCTGCTGATTGAAGAGAGCGGCTGTTCAGGCTTCCACAAGCTTGTTTCCAGAGTATTCACTGAAAACAGCCCAAGCCGCTCGCTGCTGGGATCGCTGGGTTTCCGTGAAGTCGGGATATACGAAAAACATGCAAGACTGGACGGGAAATGGAGAGACGCTGTTATCGTCGAATGCCTGATCAGGGAGAACCTTGTCTAGATCGTCTCCGGATAATCACTTCAAGTTCAGGTACATCAGTACCTCGGTGTTGTATATTTGGCCTCTTTTCACGGAATGTGGAAAGGTTCCGTATCTTACGAATCCCAGACCTTCGTACAGTCGGATAGCCCTCAGATTACATTTATGATCCAATTGACAGAACCTGGATGCCAGTAACATCTATTGCAGTTGATAACGGAAATTACATGGTGTATGAGATCAGCGGTTCTAAATTGTTCCTGGACAACGGGTATATGAGGAGCACTTATATTGCAAATGGCATTCTATTGGACGTGAAAACATCTGTAACCTGCTGAGTTGGTGAATGGATGGAGATTTGTCTGAGGGATGAGGGATTTGGTTTGGGAAACGTGTGCTTTGTGGAAGTCGTGACACGAGCACGAGAAGTGCAAGCTTACCTTTATGGAGCGGATCAGGAATGAGAAACTTCCAGTTTGGGAATGGTAAGATCGCGTTAAGACAGTTTTATCTTCTTCTGGCCGCACTTGACGTTGTGGCTGGCCTTCTTGTAATTTACTTAAATTATCTGCAGGTTTACGTTTACAATGTAGAGTCTTCGTCTCTGACTGGATACTCCGCCCCCTCATTTCTATTTTTCTTTGTCCCGTTCATCCTTGTTACGGTACTCGCTTCAGTTATGGGTTTGCTGGTATATCTAGATTATAAAAGGAGCGTCCTTTGGGGTCTGATGTCAATATTGGTCATTATTGCAGATTACATCCTTTTCCGCTTCTTTTTCTTCATTATTATTGTATTTCTCACCGCGGGGCTGATTCCGGCGATTCTGAACGAGAAAGCAAGTAATCCGCGAAACAACACACAATTATAGAATGTGTGTGGCGGAATAAGTAATCGCGCATCTTCACTGCGAGGATCTTTCCTCGCGGGATGGAAGCTGAAATAGTACTCGTCCCCCTTCTACAAGGACGTTGCCTCCGACATGACGGCAGCACCACGGTTCCCATGACGATCTTTAATCTTCTCCTCGACGGGAAGATGTGTCTTCATGGCCTCCTTCACGTGATCCTGGCTATCACCTTTGATTCGTGATAGACCGCAAGATCACCTGCAGCACATATAAGCCCGCCCAATTCCCCGTTGATGAGATTGTCGATCAGATTGCGCGTGTTTACGCCCGCCTCCAGTATCCGTCCGGAGAAATCCGACCACATTCCTTATACCAGGAGGGCCACGGTGATTGACGCAATCAGCGTGACTATTATGTACATTACATACCTGCTTACGTTCCCGTTCATTATCTTCAGCGCTATTTTCCTGGATATCCTCTCATACTTCCCGAAGAACGAGGTAAGTATCAGGTAAACCATGTCGAACCGGTGGGACAGATAGTCATTGTCGATCAGGTCCTCTATCCTGGGAAACAGCCTGTAGAAAGTCAGTCTCGTGGGATTCGAGTAATTGAATGAATTGTAGGTCTTCTTCCTCTCGACCCCTCCGGACCAGGGATCGACTTCCCGGTAGCTCCGTGGTTTGAGGACATAGACAAGAGCCAGTATTGCCGTCAGGGCCAGAACAATAAAAGTCGGGGACAGGACGCCGAAAACTCCGTTCCTGTAGGGGGAGAATATCATGAACCCGTACGGTACAATTTCTCCTCCGGTCAGGAAGTTTATCCCGCCGTGGGCAGACATGCCGAATAGATAAAACAATGCCGGAGACAACAGGGGCAGCAACAGCAGAAGATATCCGGCAGCATAGTTCTTCCTTGATTCAGGAGTAGAACTGTTCTTCTCCGTAGACGTTCCCGTGAATGCCACGAATTTTGTGAACACAACCACCGAGATTCCTGCTCCGAGAGCCGCCAGGGATCCTGCGATCACCGCGACTATGGAATAATACTGAATGCTGGAGATGGACATTATGAAGAGGCTTTCCAGCAGCATCCATTCCCCAATCCCGCCCCCAAAAGGGACAAGCCCCATCATGGAAATGGATGCCATGATCAGTCCCTTCTTTGAAATGCTCCGCCATTCCGGGCTGTTGAAGGAGTCCGTGCTGAATGGCGTTGAGCTCAGGACTATGGACTTCCCTATGCCATGCATCAATGCGAATATCAGGACCCCGATTGTTGCAAATTGCGCAAGCTGCAAATCTCCGGTCATTGCTGAAAGAGAGGAGACCCCGATCAGGACTATCATGGCACCGATATTCTCCACTGTGCTGTAGGCTGCGAGTATCCTGGGATTCTCGGAAGAGCTCGCGTACACTGCCCCGACGAAGACGGAAATGGAACCTGCGATGATCAGCGTTATGGGCAGTATCTGGAAGTTCACCGACTGCATGAGCGATGAATCTATCCCGTACAGGGAGATTGTCGGGATCATCACGCCAATAATCATTGCCCGCGAGGAATCGATGCCGCTCATTCCAAGCGAATACCATTCCGATACCTGGAGAGGAATAACCCCGCTCTTTATGGCAAAGCCCGCCACCCAGAGTGAAAGGGAAAGAGGGTTGTCCAGTACATATGCCAGCGAAAACGAACCGCTGCCGGAGTAAGAGACTGCAGCCCCTGCAATCAGAAGGAGCGTACTGATTTCCCCCGTACTGAGGAAAACGTACGAAGACAGGAGTCCCCTCTGGTTGTAAAGCCCAAGGATAAAGGTTGCCGAAATCGTGAACAGTTCCCAGAAAATGATCAGTGTTACGGAGTTGCCAGAAAAAAGAGTCCCGACTATTCCAAAGAAGAGAAATGCCCCGAAGAACGACCTTGTCCTGGTCCAGTTTGCCAGTATCGTGTTGAACCCTGAGATCATCAGGACCGTCGACAGGATCAGCAGGAACGATGCGGACAGGTAATCCAGCGATAGCCTGAAATGCCCCAGCGTGAACGGCTGGATGCTGATAATCCCTGTCAGGTAGAGAAGGCTTATCGCAATTAGGACGGATGAGATGGCAACCGCAGACGCACGCTCTGTCTTCCTGCTGTAGAACGAACCAAAGGAAGCAAGTCCTGCAAGGATGAGGATATAAACTACGTTCATTGCCTTCCCCTCAACTTTTGTATCGAATCGATTATCACGAACGGGTCAGGCGGGCATCCCGGCACGATGACGTCCGTATTCAGGATCGTGGATACCGATTTGCCGAGTATTCCTCCGGAAATTGCGCATGCCCCTGTTGCGAAGACGGCCCTCGGTTCAGCCATTGAGTCATATGCCCTCAGGAGAGCTTCCCTCATTCCCTCCGTCAGAACTCCGGAGATCATCAGGGCATCTGCCTGCCTCGGGGTGTTCGTGAACGTTATCCCAAGTCTTGTCCCGTCATACTGTGGACTGGAAAGTGACATGATCTCCAGGTTGCATGCGCCGCATGAGCCGGAATCGATTGCATATATCTTTATGGATTTGCCAAGTTCCCGTATCACTTTCCCGCTTTGCGACGTGTGCACGTCCATGGACGGCTCAAAATTCGGGAAGCACATTCCGCAGGAGATACACGAACCGTGGGTTACAGAACCGTCCTTTATCGCACTAGAAGGACAGTACGGATTCCTGTCACCGCTTCTGTAAACGGGGATAGTGGACCACGGTGAAACTGCCTCATTCTTCCCTGCGGGGAACTTTGTTGTCACTATTCCCTTCCTCAGTGATCTGAGAATCCACGCTTTCATGCGATATCCCCCATCTCCGAGATCCATATCCCGAGACTTTCAAACCCGAAGAGGAAATCCGCAAAGGTGTTACCCTTCATTGACCTGGAAAATGCCCTCATGTTGTACTGTGACGGACTTGCCAGGCTGAAGCGCGATATTCTGTTTTCCTTGAACCTGAGTATGATCGACGCGTCTCCCGACGGGGTTTCCATGAAACCTCCTGCCTGGCTGTCGTTAACGGGCGGAAAGTCCTCGCTGCTCTCACGAATCCTGAGAACCTTTGAGGTAACCTGCCTGATCAGTCTTGCAGATTCAGCAATTTCATGTGACCTGACTATGAATCTTGACAGGGAGTCGCCGCCGCCCCATGTCACGCACCTGAAACTGAGATCCTTATAGTAAGGATGGAACTGCCTTCCGTCCACTGAGATTCCGCAAGCCCTCATGGCAGGTCCTGCGCTCTCCTCCCCGGCGATGATGGCAGTCCTGTCCAGCCTGTCTATGAAGATCCTTGAGTCCAGGAGCGTGTTCAGGATCTCCCCATATTCTTCCGAGATTTTCTCAATATCTGAATCGATCCCATCCAGATCAACGCTCCTTGCAAGTCCTCCCGGCTTGTTCGTCCCAAAGAAGTAACGATGCCCGAATCGCGCGGCAATAATCCTCAGGAGATTCTCCCTGATCAGGAGAATGTTCATGTGAGCTATGTTCTGTGAAGCCCCGCCGGTCAGCCTGGAAGCTACGAACAGATGGGAACTGATCCTCTCAAGTTCCATCATGGCGACTCTCGCAAGTTTCACCTCTTCCGGAATATCAAGACCGGCTGCCCTTTCTGCGGCATCGCAGAATAGCGTTGAGTATGAGGCGGAATGCACCCCGTTCAGTCTTTCCAGCCTCAGCAGTCCTTCCCTGGGAGTGAGACCCGTCACCCTGATCGACCTGTTCTTGAAGGTATGGTCGTAGCTTACATTCTCTATCTTCTCGCCGTATGTGAGGATGTCAAAGTAGACGCTTTCTACCAGTCCTCCGGTTGAGGGCCCGTATGGGAACAGGGTCAGTTTTGTACCCACCGGATGGATAGATGATTCCACGTTTCCTGCGGGATTGCTTTCCACTGGGCCGTGTACAGGCGTTTCGGAGAACCTGGACAGTGTTGTCCCCTCCCCGTCATCAAGAAATATCCTCGCAGGCTGGCTCATAGCAACCCTCCAAGGAAGAGAAACGTAAACACTCCTGAAACGGCTACTGCGGCTCCGGTTATGGCGATCTGCTGAATGGATATCCTGGTCGGGTTCCGGATCGGGGAGAGGCTGAATACCATGCCGAAGACCCTGTAATTGATGGAAAGAAAGATGATTGCTATCAGGATGATCACGGCAATTGCGACGCCGCCCAGTCCCTCAGAATAAAGTGCTGATACGATGAAAAATTCTCCCAGGAAGGTCCCGAATGGAGGGGCACCGGAAACGGAGAGCGTGGAGAGTATCAGCGTGTAGGAGGTGAACCGCTGGTTTGTCCAGAGATTGGTTATGCGGGACAAGTTCCTGGTTCCGTAGGCTTCGATTATGTTCCCGCTGGAATAGAACGCACCTGCCTTTCCAAAGGCGTGCGTGAGTATGATTATTATCGATCCGAGCAGTGCCACATTTCCAATCACAAATCCGAGGAGAATCAGGGACATGTTCTCCATGGTGGAGTAGGCATACATCCTCTTTATGTCCCTCTGGGACGCCATGACCAGTGCAACGAAAAAGAGCGTGATCAGTATGAAAAAGATGGCTGCCCCGTAGATAATCTGCATGTTTATCGTGTGTATGATTATGTAAATCGCATAGACGGCTATGGGAAGCAGGACTGCGGAAAATATGGCGCTGATCTCCGATGGCGCCCTTCCATGGGCATCCGGAAGCCATGTGTGCATGGGGAATATTCCCGCCTTTGTGCCGAACCCGATCATCCCGAAGAGGGCAGCGAGTACCAGGATTTGGGACGGATATGCCCTTGATGCCAGGAGAGCAGTTATTTCAAGCGTGCCAAATATCCTGTAAACAAGTATTACTGAGACGAGGGCTATGGAGAGACCCGCTGACACGATCACAACGTAACGCCATGCTGCCTCTATGTCGGCCGGATCCCCTTCTATTATTATCAGTATCGCACTGGATGCCGTTGTCCCTTCTATCCCGATCCACAGAAGACCAAGATTGTTAATGACGAGGGAAAAGATCATGGTGAAGGTGAACATGCTCATCATTGACATGTGCAGCCTTACGTTCCTGGATTCTCCCAGTTTTCTGTGATAGCCTGTTGCATATATGACAGAGAATAGACTTATCGAGGCGACGCAGAGCAGGATATACCTGTTGATTCCGTTCAGGTAGAAATAAGAATAAGTCCCTGAAGGGAGGAGGAAAACAACGATGGAGAGAAGGCTCGTGATCGTGGATGTGATAATGGATATAATCCTGAAATGCCTTGAAAAGTACATCACACCGGATAGTGCGGGAACAAGGAGGAGAAATAGAATCCAGATGTATCCCGAAACCGTCAACCTGTCATCTCCTCGAATACCTGGCTGTCAGGTTTGTCGCTTATCAGGACTGTTGAGACTATGAGGAGCGCAAGGACGTCCAGCAGCACGCTGACCTCTATCATCAGGGGAAGTGATATGATTCCCAGGCTCAGCATGACTATGGCGTTCTCCTCCTCAACGTAGCCCAGGAACTGCGAGAACTTGCTCTTCCTGGAGCCGATCAGGAATATACCCTGGAAAAGGAGCGCAAATCCGCCGTCGCCTATCGTTTCATATCCGAGGGGCGAGAACAGGATCCTGTACGTTATGAATGAGAATATGAGCATGAGAATGCTGATTATGCCGATCCACGAAGCATCCCCGAACCTCTCCCTGAATATGAAAGGCGTGCTGCTAATCTTTGAACTGAGAATCCTGCTCGTGAGGAATGCTCTCAGGATTATGATGAGGATGCCCAGGATGATAAGTTCAAACTCATTTCCCCAGTATCCCAGAAGAATTATGTAAACCGAGAGAAGAACTGACTGGATTGATACTATCCTGATCTTGTGTGAGATAAACGTTCCGAGCTGTGCCCAGATTGCACTCAGGATTATTGCCGCGATGATCAGGTCCAGGATCTGCTGCGTGTTCACAGGAATCCCCCCGCAACGAACAGGATCACCGAAAGAACTGAGAGGATGAAGGAGAGGGCCAGGAAATCGGTTATCTTGAATATCCTTATCCTTGCAATGCTCTGCTCAAGCAGGACAAGCAGTACAATGAGCATGACCCATTTCAGGAGCATTATGGGGATATCCATCAGTGACCCGATCAACCCCGGCTGGAGACCCCACGGGAAGATGAATACGTTCAGGAGAAGGGAGCCG
>JAJZLK010000075.1 GCA_021803655.1 Thermoplasmata archaeon | reverse complement strand
TGCTTCTCTTGATAGAGGCTCCTCATCTTCTGCAAGTTCAGAAAGTCGTCTAATGACAGAATCATAGGATTCATTGGGATATAAACGCAGAGAATTCAGCCTATCCTTCAAATCTTTCTTGATCTGTATAGTGGTTTCCATATTGCTGTAATGTTACATTGATAGTTAAAGGTTATTATAGTGACCTATTGCTTAGATCATCACGCATCCACTTAATTATTTAACCGGATAATTGCCTATCCTCTTACAATTGTAATCTGATATGGCTTCTTTGGCACCTCTATGTTACCATTTGCATGTTGTTTTTGATTTGTCTGGGAGGATAGTACATTTTCCTTATTGCTAAATGATAAACTCGGTTCCTTCGTTCCATCATGTATCAATTTCAACTATAGTTTTATTGTTCAAAACGGCTTGGCCACGAAACTTTCATGGGATTTCAGATCAGCAGGCGGTCGAAGTGCTTTGCCTGAATTCCTTTATTGACCAGAAGCGAAAAAAATAGAAGGAAGCTCACGTCTGCAGTTCCCATAATGAAATACACAGCAACAATAAAGGTGACTAGGGACGCAGGGAAAAAGTACCTCCTAGCAAATGAGATCTCGATCGCAGGGTAAATGCACATTGCAGCAATTACGATCTGAAAAAACAGAACGTTGACATAAATTCCCCAGATTTGCGGAAGAGATGATAAGAAATGGCCCCTCTCGTATGCCATAGACGCGGACAGACCTAGGAAAGTTGAGACAACGATCGCAACCGAACTCTTGATACCTCCGGGCTGAGCCACTATGACACCAGACCTCTTTGTTTTCTTCACGCTTTCAACCATATGTCGTCCCCCCTTCTGCCTAATGATCCCGGGGAACTTCTTCTGTTTGAGCTTCAACCCTCCGGGATCGGCCGTGTTAGAATTAATCCCGGGCATATATAGGAAATCTTCACTGGATATCACACTATTTTTCTTTAATGATAGTTGGCAAATATTATCTATGTGTTGATTTTAAATACTAGTTCCGAATTTATAGGAACATGGGACTAACTTACTCGGATGTTATAATTTCATTATTCGGTGAAGAAGAATTCACGACCGCCGAATTTGCAGCTATCACCGGAAACTCCAGATCAGCAAAGTTACTATCAGAGTTAAAAATGAGAGGAGTTGTGGAAAGGACGGGACGAGGCAAGTACAGGGTATTATCACTGCCTGAGAGACCAGATACAAGAATAGTTGAATGGGAAAGGGTCAAGAATATAATTATGAAAGCCCCGTGGGATAAGGCATGGACAGGAAGTACAGCTGTGGAAATATGGACAAACGGGAGATATAATATTTCTCCGAATCCATATCTGCGCGTGTTCCATCTTCTGATTCACAAGTCCGAAATAGAGGAGTGGAAAAAGTATCTTAGAAGATCAGGGGTCTCGTACTCTGGGAAAAAGAGGGTAGGTAGCTTCGTTGACCTGAAAGTTACTTCCAAGATTAGTTCGACCATAGTTGCAGGTGAACCGGTCATTCCAAAAGACGAAGTTCTCAGGATAATCAGGAATCACCCAGGGCTATACGGTGAAGCTGGCGGACTCATTGAATATTGATCCTGCTAACAGGGAAAGGAAAGTTCTCAGTCTTTTAGATGCATGGCCCTGGAAACTTGGTGGTGTCTTAATCGGCGGATATGCGATAGCTGCATACGGAAGACCAAGGTACTCTGATGATGTTGACATCGTTATCCCAAATACAGCCCAAAGGAAGCTTGAGATTTTCATCGCTAGACAAGGACTTGTATTGGAGAAATCTTCAGTTCCAAATCCGCAGAACTATGAGGGCAAAGTGTCAAGGTACAGATCAGAAGAACTAACGCTAGATTTGCTTGTGGGTTATGTGAGAGACAGAGAGGCAGGTGTGGATATTCCTGAAAGGTGGATTAGCGAGGCCCATAGAGATCTCCGACTCGTTACTATGACTGGTCGTACAGTGAATAGAATTCCAATTGCCAGACCTGAAGCACTTTGGGCATTGAAGCTACAATCTGGCCGAGATCAGGATATCACTGATTTGTTTTCAATTTCTAATGTTAGAGTGGATACTGACAAAGTTGCTGCTCTATTCCGTGGCTTAAGATCAGATACGTTAACCGACAAATTAACAAGAACCCTGGCAAAGACAGGGTCTAAGAAACTCTATGAGGATTCAATGTCAAGGTTAGAAACCAAGAGGACAGACAGAAGCAATAAAGAATGGGTTAGTTTTGGAAATCAAGTTCACCATATAATTTCTGAAACAATGAAGTGATAGATTGACAATTCTGCAGAAGGAACGGGGAGATTCAGTGTTTGCCCTGGATTTTTATGAGAATCGCCCTCCTAACTTAAGTTTCCACTTAATTACCTAACTTTTTAACCAATTTTACTCACTACGCTCACAAGACGGTAATTATCAACGATTCACCGAAACATGTAAATACTTTGTAGTGTTTAGTTATACACTACGACATTCATAAGGAAGATCAAGACAAAATCTGGGACATATCTTGCCGAGGTACGCAATAAGAGGGTAGACGGAAAGGTGAAACAGGAGTTCATCAGATACATAGGCAAGGAGATGAACAGCTCCGTTGTGCGGAGAATATCGTCCAGTGATGTAAGAGCAGTGGAAGTTCGCAGATCACTGGACGTTGAGGTTGTCCACAGGATATCCACGAAGCTTGGCATCAATACCATCGCTTCCAGGAATGCACTGGTCATGGTATATTCCCAGCTTCTTGACCGGCCTGCGATAGACAGGATGGAAGAGTACCTGCAGGAGACAGAGATACTGAGATACCTTGATATGGAAAACATCGGTACCCAGGATCTTTATGAATCCCTGCAGGAAATAAACGACATGGATTTCTCAGCCATTGAGGAGAAACTTGCATCATTCTTTCTCGATACAGAAAAGGACAGGCGGTCCGTGATAATCGACGTAACAGATACGTACTTCACCGGCGATTCCCTCGATTCCAGGCCGCGAAAGGGAAAGGATGGCAGGATAAAGAAGCTCATACAGATCGCCCTTGTTGTAACGGAAAAAAGAGGATTCCCGTTATTCCATCGTGTTTACGGGGGAAACATATCCAACAGATCTATCATGGACGACCTTGTGAAGGATCTCTGGATGAAGGGATACACCGTGATTATCATGGATCGGGGAATGTCCGATCCGGGAAGGATAAAATCCATGATCGAAATGAAATTCACCATGATCTGCGGCCTCAAGAAAACGCAGGACCTGAAGAAGATCATTGATAATATTGACAGGAACGATATCTACACAAAGAAACACCTGGTATCCCTTAAAAATACGAAGGTGTACTGCACCGATGTCGCTTTCCTTTCAGGCAGGCTCATTGTCGTATATAATCCAGCGCTGGAATCACTGAAGAAGGATCACTATTACGAGCATTCGTCAAATGAGGATATAGCAAAATACCTCGGTTATTCCCTCATATTCCACAACACTGATCTCGGCATGGATGAAGTTGTCAGGAAATACTACGACAAGGATTCCGTGGAGAGGGCATTCAAGCAGATGAAGGGCGTTCTTGATCTCAGGCCGGTGAGGGTATGGTTAACGTCTCATATCGAGGGTCATGTGAAGATATGCTACCTTGCGTATTCCATACTGAGCTATCTCTCTTACATACTGGAGAAGAAGGAAATATCCGGATCAGAGGCCCTTGATTCGTTGAGAACAGGTTACAGGGTATATCTGGAGGATCAGAAGAATAAGTTCAGATGGGAATCAATTGTTGCTTTGTCGGCAGTACAGAAGGAAATCATGGACGTAGTGATCAAAAAGACCTAAAAAGTTAGGTAATTAATACACCTATCGCAATTCATCCACATCGCAGGCTCAGTGGCTTTCTTGCTCGTTTAGTTGTAAAGCCAGGTCTGAAGGGGATACTGAGGAGTGATTCATTTGGCAGGAGATATGGATAGGAATGGGACAAATCTGATAGTCGCCACAACGTACGAAACGCGGATGATAGAACCGAAAAATCGCTTGAAAGTGAGAATCTGGATTCTAGCAACTCTCGCCATTCTTGTGGTATCAAACATACTTTTTGACGTACTCGGTTTCATACCGTTCAACCCGGCCGAAATACCGATAGATTTTTCCATCTTTGTATTCGTCATTGCAATAATAATTGCAAATTACTCTCCCACGCGCATTGCAAGGTCCATGGGCCTGAAGAAAATTGCGTGTGATCTGGTTCTGTTTTTTGTGATATTTCTCCCACTTTTCACGGTGCTGTACATTCTTTATTCAGCCGGATATTCATTCGTGTTCAGCATCGAATATTCCCCGGTCATTCTCATTTCTGTATTTGCAGTGTATTTTCTTGTTTCGGCCAGCTGGCGCTGGAACCGGAAGTTTGTTGGTGTGAACCCCATTGGAAGCATAAGAATAAAGTTCAAGGCGGACGGTGGCATGGAGACTGAAACAGAGGAGAGTCTCTCAAATTGGGATGAGGGCGTTATCAGGGATTATATAAGAGGAAAGATAGACGGCAGAGAGTTCCTATCAATACTGGGTGATACCCCCTTTTCCAGGAAATTAATGATTGAGGCAGACACCCTGATTAAGAGATTAAAGGAGAAATACCGATGGTGAACTTGACAAGCCATTCCTCTTGCTCCAATTGGACTTCTACTTAAAACGTTGTCCAAAGGTGGCTTGTGAACTTCGAGCGGTCACTATTGATGATTCCTGCCCGTCCTTTAAAGGACATTTCTTGGATTGTTGCTGATGGTAATTTATGAGCCCAGCTACGGATATGCTGTTGAAACAATCCTATTTGTGCATTTAATGAATCAACCATGGAATGAATGACTTCGCAGTAATCGGGGCTGGACACATAGGCAGCGAAATAGCCGGTTATCTGTCCCGGAGAGGGACGTGCGTTCTGGTTGACCCTAACCGGGAGTCCCTTGATAGATCGTCAGCGAATGAGAAATTCGTAGGAACCTTAGAGACTAATCCAGAGATTCTCTCGAAAAGTGACGTGTTTGTGGTTGCACTCCCGGGCAGTGTTGCAAAGGAGTCGGTAAAAATACTGCTTAAGAATGGAAAGAAAGTCATAGATGTCTCCTTCTACGAAGAGGATCCATTTTACTTCGCTCAATTTGTAGATGGGAATGCACTTTATGTACCGGATTGCGGTTTTGCCCCCGGTCTCTCGAACATAATCACCGGCCATCTTGTGAAGAACACCGGGGCAGACAATGTAGAGATATACGTTGCAGGATTGCCTCAGGAGCCACTAGAACCCTTTAGGCACAGCATCACTTGGAGTGTTGAGGGACTTGTTGATGAGTACCTCAGGCCTGCAAAGATCATAAGAGATGGAAAGGTGCAGGAAATTGATCCTCTTTCCATCACGGTTAAATACGCTGTTAATGGCCTTGCCGAACTGGAAGGATTTTACACTGACGGTCTGAGAACGCTCCTGAGGACCATGGAAATCAACAACCTGAAGGAGATAACACTCAGGTACAGCGGACATCTTGACAGAATGAAGTTTCTTAGAGACATGGGTTTCTTCAGCGGCGAAGGTACGTGCAATCCGAGAGGCGTAAGCCAGTCTGTTTTTTCAAGATTTGCAGACTCAAGAGATCTTTGTATTCTCGACGTATTATCCACTGGAAGAGGAAAACACAAGATAGAGTTGAGAAGCAATGGAACTGAAAGTCTATCTTCAATGGCATTGCTAACCGGTCACACTGCGGCAATCGTAGCAGTAAAGGTCTCTGAAGACCTTGAGGCAAAAGGGTTTACCCCACCAGAAGAACTTGCGGTTGATACCGGGATACTGTCGTATATCTTTAACGAACTCCGAAAGGATGGGGTCAGAATAGCGATGTCGTAATTCGTCATGGCATATTCCTGGCAGGAATGTCCCCACCCCTTTCATCTGGACGGATGAATTGAGTGACATTTCGTTTAGCGTCGGTACTGGCACCGGTAGTTGCTAAATATAAGAAAACTGTCGGTACCAGAGTATTTTATTTAGATTCACATCATTGAACTGCTGTGGGAAATATGCAAAAAGAGACAGGTGATCGGGTAATGCGGCTGAGGAGGATCTTTCTCGCGTTATTTCTCATGGAGATTGGAATATACTTAATCGTGTCGTCGCTGAACCTCAATAACCCCGCCCTTCTGGCCTCGTTCACAAAGAGCCAGCAGGCAATTACCTCCCAGGATCAATTTGCAATGTTTCTCTCTATATTTCTTCATAACTTGCTTGTGGCAACCATTGAATTCATCCCGATTCTTGGTCTTCTATTCTTTGTTATCTCTTCTGTTGAGACCTCAATCGTTATTTCGCTGGAAGGTTCTGCATACCATGTTTCTGGGCTAGCGATCTTTGCAAGTCTTTCCCTCTATCCCCACACTTGGCTTGAACTTCCTGCATATGCCATCGCCTCCGCAAGTGGAGTTTACCTTCTTTACCTGATCATAAAGAGAGGAGACGTACTGAGAGGGAACATAAGAAAAATCCTTTACATGTACCTTTTTGTGGTGCTGGAACTGGGCATTGCCGGCGCCTTTGAGTCTACTGAGATAGTCATGCTGGGATCGTACCCTTCTCCAGACAATGTACTATATCCACTGGCACTCTGGATACCGGGGATTCCTGCACTGTGGATGCTGATCATCCTGTTCAGGCGCATAAACAGGAACGAATATGTGAAGAAGACCGAAGAAGAAGGAAAAGAAGGACCAGGCGAAGGAGATGCGGAAGCAACTTATATGCAGTTTTGATGGTCACTTATTATACATTCCATGGATTCAGAGAACACGCGTGATCCATCAGTTTGACGGGAATATCCTATGCAGTTCAGTTGACAGGCACAAACCAGTCCATAATAATGAGAAGGGTCCGGAAGGATCATTCTCTGGTTTATCGAAAAGCAAATTTACAACAAAGGCGATGAGATAAATATCAAATAGAACATTATGCTCAAATGTTAATCAGAGACCTTATGACCAACCTTGATTCAAGGCTTACTTTTTCCCTTTCCCCTGATACAAAGGCTGCTGGTCTGTCAAGAAAATTCGGAATCAGGACCGAAGTAGGGCTCGTTATTGACAGTGAATATGCACTTACAATGTTTTTTCCTGCTGAAGCTGAAAGGGAAAGAGATCTGGGAGTCTTCCTTCGTGAATTTGAGGCCACTCGCAAAGGGAATTACTTTGTGATAAGGCGGAAGGTGGACAATATCACATCAACGATTTCAGTTGTCGAAGAATTGCTGGGGATCCCGTCCGTAGTTCTTGCGGGAGTTAACCTTAACGATGGGCGATACACCTTTGACATGCTTTATCACTCTTCATACGGGAAGGAAATTTCAGCAGTGATCCTCAACAAGCTGTCAGGAATCGAAGGTATCGATGTAATCAGGAAAGGACGTTCCGAGTCTTCGTCAATAATACGCGAAGCCAATGGCCGGACACCACTCACGTGTCTCACGTTTGAGTCTTCTCCCCCTGATGATGAGACTGGCCCGTCAAGAAATCCGGCGGGAAACTCATGGCAGAGGATAGTGAAGGTTTCGTATGGATCTGACCGGGTGAGAGCAGTCTATTTCAAGAACGGGAATCAAAATCCGGAGATATTCGAAGCTGACACGGAGAATCCCCTCCTTGCTTTTCTGAACGAACGAATGAGCCAGGAGAGAATCATGACCCTGCTGCAGGCGCACAGTTTCGAAAGGAGCCGGTTTACAGTCCAGGTCATCATTCCTGACATATTCCGCACGGATTTCCTTAAACTGCTGTATGAATGCAGCGAAAAATTCAAGGTCTGGAAAATTGCGGTGACAGACATAAGCCCGGTTAACGAGGTTCAGTGAAACTGAGGAGTTCACAGGCGATCCTCATTTCCTTGCAAATCCCCGCATCTTCTGTTGTACTAGAGCGTGAAAAGTTATGAACCGTTCAGGTGATCTTACGCGGTTATTCACCCTGAAATTCTACCAGAGACCATTTTAAAAATATCGTGTTTGACTCTACCGGCAACGTTTATATGTGGACAGGATATACCGCTTACCCTTTGACCTTAGGGCCCGTAGCTCAGCTAGGTAGAGCATCTGGCTTTTAACCAGGTTGTCGGGGGTTCGAACCCCCCCGGGCCCGCGGTGATGGTGAAAACATGGCAAGATTCAACGTCCTGAAACACGATTTGGTGCCAGAGCACCAGATCGTTAATGAAAAAGAAGAGGAAACGATTTTAAAGGAAATGGGAATATCGAGAGACTTGTTGCCTAAGATTAGCAGGAACGATCCTGCGGTCAAGGCACTGGAAGACATTCATGGCCCACTTAAGAATGGAACTATTATCAGAATCATCCGGCAGAGTAAAACCGCGGGGGTCTCGGTATATTATCGGGTGATTGAGAGCGGGGTTTTTAAATGAAGGAACTTATAGATGCATTTTTTAGGAAGGAAGGGGCGGTAAATCACCAGATTGAATCCATGAATTATTTCGTAGCAACACAGGACAATCCAAACAGCATTATGCAGCAAATCGTCGACGAAAGCAAGATTTCCGATGACGAGGAATATGGGGTGATAGTCCTCGATAAGCTGAAGACGGGAAGTTCCGATGTGCGGATATATTTTGGGAGAAGAGTCATTAACGGAAAGGTTTCGAAGGAAGGCACCATATGGGTGGAGAAACCAGAGATAAAGGAGGCATCTGGTGCCGCAAACCAGATAACACCTAATGAGGCTAGGCTCAGGGACCTCAACTATATGGCTCCTGTACACATGAAGGTCAGGGTTGTCATTGATGGACAGGAGAAGGAATCCGAGACCGTAAAGATCGGAGAAATACCAGTGATGGTAAGATCAAAGGTATGCACCCTCCATGAGAACAACCTTGATCAGTACATAGAGAAGAACAACGGTCCGGTAAATGCCAGTCGCCAGGAGAAACTGCAGTATGTTGGAGAAGACCCCAACGATCCGGGAGGATATTTCATTATCGGCGGTTCGGAAAGAGTTATAGTTTCACTTGAAGATCTTGCCCCGAACAGAATTCTTGTTGAATCTGATGAGAAATACGAATCAAAGGTTGAGGTTGCAAAGGTATTCTCCCAGAAGGGGGGATTCAGGGCTTTAACGTCCATGGAAAAGGGGAGCGACGGAATAATCAACGTATCAATTCCATCAGTAGCAGGTGCGATTCCGCTTGCGATACTTATGAAGGCGCTCGGGCTGGACAAGGATAAGGAAATCCACGATTCCATAAGCTCAGCCAGGGAAATGGAACCTATCATATACGCAAACCTGGAAGAATCCAGCACCAACAAGACCTTCCAGAACGGCGTCCACACAACCGAAGATGCAATATCGTATCTGGAGAAGAAGTTTGCTTCGGGACAGGCAAAGGAGTACAGAGAAAAGAAGATATCACAGATGCTTGACAAGTCTCTCCTGCCTCATCTTGGTGATGGGCCCGAGGACAGGATTAAGAAAGCAATTTATCTCGGCAGAATGGCCAGGTCACTTCTGGAACTTAATCTCGGAATGAGAAAAGAGGATGACAAAGACCATCTTGCGAACAAGAGAATAAAGCTCACCGGAGACTTGATGGATGAGCTTTTCAGGAGTGCTTTCCTCAGTGTGATGAAAGATCTCAAGTACCAGCTTGAAAGGACTTACAGCAAGAAGAAAGGGGTAAAGATCAGGCCGGCAGTGAGACAGGACCTTCTTACCCAGAAAATGCTCCATGCCATGGCCACTGGAAACTGGACTGGCGGAAGGACCGGAATATCCCAGTTGCTGGACAGAGTTTCCAACGTAAGTACCCTGTCACATCTCAGACGTGTTATCTCTCCCCTTACCAGATCTCAGCCCCACTTTGAAGCGAGAGACCTGCATCCGACCCAATGGGGAAGGATATGTCCCAACGAAACCCCAGAGGGACAGAATTGCGGACTGGTCAAGAACGCTGCGCTCGTCATCAACGTGACTGAAGGAGTGGACTCGACTCCGGTTCTTGATCTTGTAACAGAGGCCGGTGTCAAGGCGGTTCTTGAGGAAAAGGCTGATGCCGGAAGAGTTTATATCAACGGAGACCTGGTCGGGTATCACAACGATCCTGCCGGACTTGCCGTTCTTGTCCGTGAGAACAGAAGGAAGGGCAAGATTTCAGATGAAGTGAATGTAAGGTTCGACCTTGAAACAAACGAGGTCATAATAAACTGCGACAGGGGAAGGATAAGGAGACCACTCCTTACCCTGAAGAACCGCAATACGGTTCTGGATCCAAAGACCCTACACCGGCTCGAGAACGGGGAACTGCAGCTTCAGGATCTTCTGAAGAACGGCATGCTGGAGTGGATTGACGCAGAAGAAGAGGAGGATCTCTACGTGGCAGTTTATGCCTATGATCTTCCGGAAAGATGCCCCAGATGTTCTGGATATATATCCAGGGATTCCACCAGATGGGCGGACCACGGATCAGACAAGAAACAGGCACCTGAGATGCTCACGATTGAGTGCCTCAAGTGCAATGAGCAGTTTGAAGTTGTCAACAAGCTTGACGAGAAACACACTCACCTTGAGATCGATCCGTCACTAATCCTTGGTGTTGTTGCGTCTGTGATACCGTATCCTGAGCACAACTCGTCACCGAGAATCACCATGGCAGCGGCCATGACAAAGCAGTCGATAGGGCTTTCATCGACGAACTTCAGGATCAGGAGTGATACAAGAGGGCACGTGCTTCATTACCCCCAGATTCCACTTGTAAAGACAAGGGTAATGGATTATATCAAGTACGACAAGAAGCCTGCGGGACAGAATTTCGTGGTTGCTATTCTTTCATACCAGGGATACAACATCCAGGACTCAATTGTATTCAACAAGGCATCCATCGAGCGGGGTCTTGGGAGAAGTTCATTCTTCAGAACTTACACGGCAGAGGAGAAGAGGTATCCGGGCGGTCAGGAAGACAGGTTTGAGATACCAACGCATGACGTTCTTGGCGCAAGGGCAGAGGAGTACTACAAGAGTCTTGATGAGAACGGCATAATTTTCCCTGAATCATATGTGGAAGGTTCGGACGTTCTCGTCGGAAAAACTTCACCCCCGAGATTCCTCGAGGAAGGAGGAGACAAACTGGGCCCACAGAGAAGGAAGGAATCATCCATAACGATGAGGCCAAACGAGAAGGGGTTTGTGGATAACGTTATCCTCACCGTTTCTGAGAGCAACAGCAGGGTCGTGAAAATCAGGGTTAGAAGTGACAGGACTCCCGAACTGGGAGACAAGTTTGCTTCAAGACATGGACAGAAAGGTGTCATCGGGGCAGTTGTAAACCAGGAGGACATGCCATTCACCGAGGATGGGATCATCCCGGACATCATCATCAACCCTCACGCCATCCCTTCGAGAATGACTGTAGGGCACATACTTGAAATGATTGGCGGCAAGGTTGCCTCGCTGAAGGGAGAGCCGGTTGACGGAACAATTTTCAGCGGAGAACCTGAGAAAAGCCTCAGGGAGGCCCTTTCACAGCGCGGATTCAGCCACACTTCCACCGAGATAATGTATGACGGAATCACCGGCAACAAGTTCCAGATGGAGATATTTACCGGCGTTATCTACTACCAGAAACTCCACCACATGGTTGCAGGAAAGTTCCACGCAAGATCTAGGGGGCCAGTACAGATCCTCACAAGGCAGCCGACCGAGGGAAGATCAAGACAGGGAGGTCTCAGGTTTGGAGAAATGGAGAGAGATACCCTTATTGCACACGGAGCTGCGATGGTTATCAAGGACAGGCTGCTCGACCAGAGTGATGGAACGATCCTTTACGTCTGCGGCAATCCTACCTGCGGACATCTTGCCATATTTGACAGGAAGAGGGCGGCGCTTAAGTGCCCCGTCTGCGGCAATACCGGGAACATACATCCGGTTGAAACCAGCTATGCGTTCAAGTTGATGAGGGATGAGCTGACAACAATGGGTGTTATGATGAGACTGGTTCTGGGTGATTTGAAATGACGACTGGAATTTCCAAGAGGATTCAGAGAATACAATTTTCCCTGCTTTCTCCTGAAGAGATCAGGAAGATGGCACAGGTCAAGGTAATAACTGCCGATACATACAACGATGACGGTTATCCCATAGAGAGAGGACTGATGGATCTCCACATGGGAGTCATAGAGCCGGGACTTAAATGTGCGACCTGCGGAGGAAAAGTGGACGAATGCCCCGGGCATTTCGGAAACATTGAGCTTGCAATGCCGGTGGTCCACGTCGGTTTCATAAAGGAGATAAAGACTTTCCTGGATGCATCCTGCAGATCTTGTGGAAGAATCAAGCTTACCGAGGAACAGATAGTCCAGTACAAGGAAAGACTCAGCAGCATGGATTTCGCTTCAGCGGATCCGGAAATCATCGGCCTGATGAGCAAGAGGATGACGGACGAAGCGACACAGAGAATGGTATGCCCGCACTGTGGAATGCAGCAGAAGAAGATCATACTTGACAAGCCGACCACTTTCAGGGAGGAGGGTATCAAGGTCACGCCGAAGGAGATCAGGGAAAGACTCGAGAAGATACCGGACGACGACCTCATGTTCTTCGGGATGAACCGGGAAGTGGCTCGACCAGAGTGGATGGTACTTACCGTCCTGCCTGTGCCGCCCATAAACGTGAGACCTTCCATAACGCTCGACACCGGTGAGAGGAGTGAGGATGACCTCACACACAAACTGGTGGACATAATAAGGATCAGCCAGAGACTCAGGGAGAGCAGGGACAACGGTTCACCGCAGCTCATCATAGAAGATCTCTGGGATCTGCTGCAGTTCCATGTCACGACTTACTTTGACAACCAGACTGCCGGCATCCCTCCGGCAAGACACAGATCCGGAAGGGCACTGAAAACGCTTGTCCAGAGACTGAAAGGAAAAGATGGCAGATTCAGGTCCAATCTTTCCGGAAAGAGGGTCAATTTCTCCGCTAGAACCGTGATATCTCCGGAACCGTTCCTCTCAATCAATGAAGTGGGAGTGCCGGAGAAGGCTGCCAGAGAACTTACTCTTCCTGTCTCTGTAACACCGTACAACCTTGATTACGTCAGGGAAGTCGTTGCAAGGGGCCAGGAGCCAAGGGATGAATTCGGGAAGTATATTGCCGGGGTCAACTACATAATAAGGCCGGACGGCAGAAGAATCAAGATCACCAAGCAGAACGCGGAAGAGAACAGCAAGAAGGTAGAGCCGGGATGGATTGTGGAAAGGCAGCTTTCCGAGGGCGACATCGTGCTCTTCAACAGGCAGCCGTCCCTTCACAGGATGTCCATGATGGCACACACCGTGAGGATTCTTGGCGGGCAGACCTTCAGGTTTAACCTTGCAGTATGTACCCCGTACAACGCAGATTTTGATGGCGATGAGATGAACCTCCACGTCATCCAGAAGGAAGAGGGCAGGGCTGAAGCCAGGATCATAATGAAGGTCAGGGAGCAGATAATGTCACCCAGGTTCGGCGGACCCATTATTGGAGGTATCCACGACCACATAACTGCAATGTTCCTCCTGACACACAACAACCCGCTCTTCAGTGAAGAGCAGGCCGTTCACATATTGAGCTATGTCGATCTTGACCAGTTCCCGGATCCTGAGATGGTTGATGGCGTCAAGTTCTACAGAGGAAGGGATATCTTTTCCAGCATTCTCCCTGCGGGCCTCAACATGAAGTTCAGGAGCAAACTATGCAAGGCAGCAAAGAACGGCGTCTGTGATTATGAAGACGATCCGAAGGATACGGATGTCACCATCGTTAATGGCGTACTTGAAACAGGAACTGTAGACGAGGAGGCAATTGGACCATTCTCCGGGCAGATAATAGACAAGATATTCAGGAAATTCGGATCCAGTGAAGCTGCACAGTTCATTGACCGCATGACAAGACTTGCCGTTGGTGTTATTTCAGCGCTTGGCTTCACGACAGGCATCAGGGACTATGACATACCGGATAACGCCGTGAAGAGGATCGAGGAGATATCGGTCGAGGCTGTTGCTAAGATAGACAAACTCATTGAAAACTACAGACAGGACCTCCTTGAGTCGATGCCAGGCAGATCCGTTGAAGAGACTCTGGAGATCATGATCCTGGGAATAACCGGTGAGGTCAGGGATGAGTCGGGTAAGATTGCAAGTTCGTTCCTCGGTCTTAACATCCCGTCAGTCATAATGGCAAGATCCGGAGCAAGGGCAAAAATGCTGAATATATCCGAGGTGGCGGGAATGGTGGGCCAACAGTCAGTCAGGGGAGGCAGAATCAACAGAGGATATTACCGGAGAACCCTTCCTCACTTCCTGATGGATGATATCGGCGCCTCGGCAAGAGGTTTCGTGAAGTCTTCATACAAGTCTGGACTCACTCCGCTGGAATATTTCTTCCACAGTATTGGAGGAAGAGAGGGTCTCGTGGATATTGCGGTGAGGACGTCAAGGAGCGGTTACATGCAGAGGAGACTAATCAATGCCTTTGAGGATCTGAAGGTTGACGAATCCAAGAAGGTCAGGGACACGATAGGTTCCATTATCCAGTTTACTTATGGCGAGGATGGAATCGACCCGACCAGGAGTGAAAAGGGAGAAACGGTTGACGTGGATTATATCCTGATGGACATGGAAAAGGAGGCATCTAAATGAAGGTGCTTCTCTGGAAGGACACGAAGAAGAACATCGGGATCCTTCTCGAAAAGGGTTCCCTGCGGTATGCGGTAGACTTCTACACAACAGGCCAGGAACTCACCGAAGGTTACGTTACCGCTGACGGGAAGAATTTCGTCCTTAAGGTCAAGATAGGAGGAATATCAAAATACTCGGCGTCAAAGGACCTGGTCTCCAAGAAGAAGTCGGACCTGAAGGGGATTATTACCATAGAATCTGCAATAGATATCAACCCCAAGCCAGTCTCTGACTTTAAAATAGCAGGCAGGGCTCCGAAGGAGATCAAGGAGCACGTCCTTGCTGAAGTACTGCAGATTGAGGGAGAACACCTGAAGAATCTCGTCCTTAACATCCCTGAGCCGGTGAAGGCAATCATGGACATGGCGTCAAAGATGGGATTCAGTCTTACGCTGTCCGTCGCACAGAAAATCCACTCAATGCGGGACCAGATTAATGATGCGCAGCTGAAACAGCTGCTCCAAAGGATCAAGGAAGATATTGCCGTGAAAGGAATCGATCCCTACGAAGCGGTGGGAATCATCGCTGCCCAGAGCATCGGTGAACCTGGAACGCAGATGACAATGAGGACTTTCCACTTTGCGGGAGTCAGGGAAATGAACGTTACCCTGGGACTTCCACGCCTGATTGAGATTGTGGATGCGAGAAGGATACCAAGCACGCCGTCCATGACTATTCACCTCAGGAAGGGCATGGAGAAAGACCAGAGCGTTGTTACCAAGGTGATCAAGGAACTGGAGAACACGACCCTGCTGGATGTTGCTGAAATAGTAACCGACGTTGAGGCCCAGACGCTCACTGTTGAACCGGTGGCAGAGAGGATGAAAGACAGGCTGGTCAATTTCGAGGACATTCTCTCGGGGCTGGATACTGTGAAGCAGGTCACGCTCAAAGCTGATCCTGCCAAGCAGATTGTGGTTGTCAAGCCGCAGCAGGAATCGTTCAAGAAGCTTTACCAGGTGCAGGAACAGCTCAAGATCCTTACAATAAAGGGCGTCCCTGGAATAAAGAGAGCAATCGCGAGGGCTGACAAGGAGACTGGAGAGTACATCCTTTATACGCAGGGTTCCAACCTGAAGGACGTGCTGCAGATCGAGGATATCGATCCATACCGTACCTACACAAACGACATCATTGAGATCGCAAATGTCCTTGGAATAGAGGCAGCGAGAGACGCTGTTTTCATGGAAGCGGAGAGAACGCTGCAGGAACAGGGACTTGAGGTCGACAAGAGGCATCTCATGCTTGTGGCCGACATGATGAGCTTCACCGGATCCGTCAGGGCCGTTGGCCGTCAGGGTATATCTGGAAGGAAGAGCAGTGTGCTTGCAAGGGCCGCTTTTGAAATCACGACCAAACACCTCCTCAGGGCAGGACTTCTTGGAGAAGTGGACATGCTGTCAGGCGTAGCAGAGAACATTATAGTGGGACAGCCAATAACTCTGGGCACAGGATCGGTAAACCTTGTTTACCGTGGCCTCCAGAAGAACTAAGGCAGGTTTCATAAATGAAGGAAGTGACCATAGACAACAGGATGATGGAGAACATCGTCCTTTTTGAGAAACTTGCAAGGACAGAAGTCAAGGAGTACCTTGAGAATGAGGACATGATCCTTTACATTGTCGGGGAGAAGAGGATCGGGGATATCTTCAAGCAGAACCCAGATATTGTTTCGAGACTAAGGGAAAAGACCAGCAAGCACATACTTATGGCGGAACAGTCAAGAGACCTTCTCACCTTCGTAAGGAACATCCTGCTCAGGTTCGGGATCAAGGAAATTTACGTAATCTGGAGAGGCGGACAGACTGAAGTCCAGGTGGTGGTGGAGCAGGAAGATATCGGGAAGGTCATTGGAAAAGAGGGAAGGAATATCAAGCTCTTCAGGGATGCTGTTCAAAGACTGTTCAACGTTAAGAACGTATCTGTGAAGCAGTAATTTTAACTGCTTCCACTCCCGTCACCATCGCAATTCAGGAGGCGGCCGACTTCTCGGCTATATTTATATGCTACCCTGAAATAAGGCGCATTCACTATGGCGTGGCAAAGAAATCAGGATGAGACAGAGGCAAATTTCAGGGTAATACTTCCAAACAGGAAGAAGGGCGAAATGTTTGGCATAGTGGAAAAACTATCCGGTGCCTCCAGGCTCATGGTCATGTGTGAAGACGGATTCACCAGGTCATCCAGGATCCCGGGGAAAATGAGGAAGAGAATGTGGATCCGGGAGAACGATCTTGTGGTCGTTAAACCATGGGAATTCCAGAACGAGAAAGGGGACGTGGTCTACCGTTATACCCAGACACAGGCAAGTTACCTGAGCAGGAACAAGCTTTTGCCGGAAGTAATCAACATTTTCAAGTAAGATCGCACCTGTTTTCATGGAGGCTCAACGCTAATAGTCTCCATGCTATGATCCTCTGTGCGCGACGAAGACAATAACCTCTCTGCCCTCCAGGAACTGATCCGGTCAGGCGAATTCAGAAATTCGCAGGAACTGGGAAAGAAGACGGAGGGACGCGTCTTTGACAAGAGGACCCTGCTTCACATTTATCACCTGATGAAGAGCCTTGAGATAAGCACTATTGATTTCCCAATCGCAAGCGGCAAGGAGTCCGTGGTTTTCAGGGCAAGGATGGGTAAGACCAACATAGCCATCAAGATATACAAGATGAGCACCCTCAAGTTCAACAGGGTGGAACAGTATATTTCCGGAGACCCACGGTTCGAGAAGGAGAGGAGAGACCGATCCAGGATCGTCTACCTCTGGGCAAAAAAGGAGTTTGCAAACCTGACGGACCTCCATTCTGCCGGGATCAGCGCACCGGCGCCAATAGCCCTCAAGGGAAACGTGCTAGTCATGAAATACATAGGCACGGGCCCGAGTCCTGCCCCGCTCCTCAAGCAGTACAACCCTGATCCGGAGGATACATACAGGCAGGTCAGGACCATTCTGCGGGACATGTATGCCAAGGCCAAGCTTGTTCACGCTGACTTCAGTGAATACAACCTTCTCTACCACCGGAAGAAGGTGTTTGTCATAGACGTGGGCCAGAGCGTGAGTCTCAAGCATCCAGGTTCCCTTGAGTTTCTCAAGAGGGACGTAAAGAATATTACGTCATATTTCATGAGGATGGGAGTCAGTGCGAGCGAGGATGAACTGCTCAATTTCGTGATAAAAAATGAATGATCCGATTGCGGTTGTGAGGATTCCCATGGAAAGAGTTCCCGTGCTTGTCGGGAGGGGCGGCAGTACCAAGAAGATGATCGAGACCAACGGAGGCGTTTCCAT
>JAJZLK010000015.1 GCA_021803655.1 Thermoplasmata archaeon | reverse complement strand
GGGACTCCCGCTTTCCTCACCAATGGACAGATTCCACATGGAACAAATCTTGCTACGATCATTTCCGAACCGGTGTTTCTTGCTATATTTCCGACGGTCCTGAAACTGATTTCGACGTTTGCTACATCACCCGCATCTGCAGCATCTCCAACCAGCCTCATCCCAATGATCCTTCCAATACTCGAAGGAACCATCATCTCCGTAATCATATGTGGTGTAACTGCTTCCCTGGTAGCTTACGCGATGAGGAGGCTCGCAGGGCACGGCACAGGAAAGGCACTGCCGAAATCCCCTGCATCACTGTCTGTCTTTATTGTTATTGCGGCCCTGATTCTGGGAGGTGCAGGAGCACTTGCCATAACACATGATTCTTATACGGGTGCTTCACCTGGTATGTTTGCAACACCTTTCTCCGAACTGAGCCGTACTGCGCAGAGCGAACTGATATCTTCCGCGGTTTCCGGGTCATTAAGCCTTCCCGGTGGGTTATTTACAACAAATGTACTGAACAGTTCAAACAGTTCCCTTAGCTCAGGTTACATGGAATCCGCGCTGAGCCTTGTGTCCCCGTACGGAAACCTCTATTCGATGTATTTCATGGCCAGCAACAAGACTATTCCGCAGGGCGGAACACAGGGATTCGGCCAGATCGGCTTTTCATTCTTCATCATGTCAACCAACCTGTCATACATGGCAGAAAGGCTGGTGCCAACTTCAACCAACTCCGGAAACGGGTCTTCCCTCGGTTCCCTGCTCAACCTTATCCCGCCAGAAATTCTTGTCGTGGAAGTATCAAAAGGCCCTGTCAATACCTCCGTGGTGGCTAATGCGCAGGCATCATATTACTCATCGGTAACGGGAACGCAACTGATTCCCCTTTTCAACACAAACTCACTCCCATCCGGATTCCTGGGTCTTTCTTCACTTGGACTGGACATCTTCATCTATGTCGGGGCACAGGAGATCCAGACTATAGGGCACTCCTTCTCGAAGGGATACCTTGCCAGCCTTCATAATGGTGGTCTGATCAACATTCTTGAATCCGGACTTTCCAGCGGAAGTCTCCTTGGCGGAAGCGGATACGGTTCATCTTCAGGGGTTGTTATTGCCGGCTATTCCAATATAAGTTCGCTGTTCAGTCTTCCTTCCGCCGGAGGCAACAGTTCCTCTCCTATCTCCACTGCCTTCTTTTCCGGAAAGATGGCGTTTGTCCTTGGTCTCTTTTCGAAATCTATCGACCAGTATGGTTCAAAATCACATTCAGTCTCATGGTCCAGCCTGACGGGATACAACCAGGGATTCAACTTCTCGTCCAGATCTGCACTGTCGCTTGCAGGGATCATCTATCCTGGAAATACGTCAGGATATACAACCGGAAGCGTGGGATCAACTTACAACGCGACGATTTATGCCTCGAACGTTACCGCGATGCATGCAGTCACCTCCGGTAAGTACTGGGATGGAATCCAGACGAACAGCAGCCACATCTTTTCGAGTTCCGCGACATTGCAGTACAATGCAACTCTCCCTCCCCTTATACAGTTCCACAGGACTATAACCAGTTCCGGCAATGTGTACAGCGTGACAGTTAAGGCGACAAATGCAGGCAATACGACTGTCAGCAACGTTAACCTGACGCAGCCCGGTATAACGGCCGCAGGAAATGATTCTCGGCTCATCCATTATGCTTCGTCCACCAGCAGGACAGGGTCACTTGCTCCAGGGTCGTCTGTCTCTGTAACATTCACCTTCCCGGTCCTGAATCCCGGAACGTACGTGCTTTCAGCTCCGATTCTCACGTTTACGGATGGGAACTCCACCTACTCTGTTCCTTACACTACCGCCTCCGTCACGGTTGCACCACCGCCAATTTACACGGCGGCCACAGGATTCTTTACGTTCATAGTCTATTCCTCCCTGTCCAGGTTCGTGGCAATAAGCCAGCTTGAGGCAGAAATACTCACGATTGCTCTGCTGGCACTGATTATCGGTCTTTCCGTATACACGCAGGCAAGATCTTTCATGAAATGGAGAAAGGCAAGAACGACACCCCCGCCTCCATGATTGATCATGTGATCAGATCCAGGATGGACGAACCAAAGCACATGGAAATTTTAACCTCACAGGGGTGATCATCTATCATGGGAGAAGATTCAGGAAGCAGATCGCGAATCCTCTGGTCACCTTCACCGGAGTTTTCCGGGAATTCAAGGATGCGCAGGTACATCATGTGGCTGAATGACAGGAAATACACTAATGCCACTAATTACGAGTCATTATGGAAATGGTCCGTTGAAAATACGGCGGAATTCTGGAAATCTATCATGGAGTTCTTTGACATTGGAACGGCCGAAACGGGCATGGTCATCCCGAAGATCACGATGCCCGGTGCAAAATGGTTTCCCGGATCTACAGTGAACTACGCCGAATATGTATTCAGGAACAGGACTAAAACTACTCCAGCCATGGTTTCACTCAACGAAGAAGGAGAGGACAGACAGATTGGATGGGACCAGCTTGCCAGGGACGTTGCCTCTTTTTCCAGCTTCCTCATATCACGCGGTGTAACGAAAGGGGACAGGGTTGCGGCCCTGATGCCGAATGTACCTGAAACCGTGGTAGCATTCCTGGCCACTGTAAGCATAGGGGCGATCTGGTCAAGCTGTTCTCCAGATCTTGGACCTGCCGGGATCAGGGACAGGTTCAGGCAGATCGATCCGGTTGTCCTGATCACGGTATCCGGGTACAGGTTCAACGGGAAGTTCTATGATAAGTCCCAGGTTGTTGATGAAGTCGTAAGAAGCATACCGTCGATCAGGAGTGTGGTTGTCTCCGGGAACCCTGGAGGGATCGGAGAAGGGTTCATTCCATGGGAAGAGACGATGAAGGTCAAGGGTGATCTCCAGTTTGTCAAGGTGAATTTTGATCATCCTCTCTGGATACTCTATTCGTCAGGAACCACTGGTCTCCCGAAGGCAATCGTTCATGGCCATGGAGGAATACTGCTGGAACACCTCAAAACCCTGGCTCTCCACTTCAATCTTGAGAGCAGTGATCGGTTCTTCTGGTATACCACAACAAGCTGGATGATGTGGAACATACAGGTTTCAGGACTCCTGACGGGTGCCATGATAATACTCTATGACGGAAGCCCGGTCTTTCCGGATCTGTGGGCCATGTGGAAGATGATTGATGATCAAGAGATAACGATTTTCGGAACCAGTGCTTCGTACATAATGTCGTCAATGAAGAACGGACTCGTTCCCAGGACAAGGTTCCACTTCAGGAGCCTCAAAGCCATGGGATATACTGCAAGCCCGCTTCCACCGGAAGGCTTCAGGTGGGTTTACGAAAGCGTGAAAAGCGACCTGTGGTTTGCAGGTACAAGCGGAGGAACAGACATCTGCAGTGGTTTTGTTGGAGGAAATCCGCTTCTGCCGGTACGGGAAGGGGAGATGCAGTGCAGGATGCTTGGGGCATCAGTATTCGCTTTTGATGAGGAGGGAAGGGCCGTTATGGATCACGTCGGGGAGATGGTTGTCACGCGTCCGATGCCATCAATGCCGCTGTACTTCTGGAACGACCCGGATTCAAGGAGATACTCTGACAGTTACTTTTCTACATATCCTGGAGTCTGGAGACAGGGGGACTGGATCAGGACCCTTCCATCGGGAGGAATAATCATCTCAGGCAGATCAGACTCCACCCTGAACAGGCACGGAGTGAGGATGGGAACCGGGGAGATATATTCGGCGGTTGAAAAGGTGGAAGAGGTCCAGGATAGTCTTGTGGTTGGGATAGAAACAGAAGGTGGCGGGTACTACATGCCAATCTTTGTAGTCCTCAGGGAGGGGATCACGCTTGACGATACTATCCGCATGAAGATAAAGGGTGCAATAAGGAAGGAACTCTCACCAAGACACGTGCCTGATGAAATAATTCAGGTGGGGGGAATCCCGAGGACTCTCAATGGGAAGAAACTTGAAATTCCGGTAAAGAAGATACTGATATCCGGGAAGGTTGAGGGGGCGGTGAGCATCGATTCAGTAGCGAACCCTCAGACCCTGGAGGAATATGTGAAGCTATCCCGGAACAGGGTGCCTCGCTGAATCAGCCTTCGATCACGTACCAGAAGTCGGATACAGAGCCATTCCTCTTTTCCCTAAACACTACCCTGACCCTGGTTCCCGGTTCAACCACCGTTCTTCCTGCGAGATCAATCCTCTGCAGCATTCCAGTATCTGCATTGGACGGCTTCACATATGCAACCGCGTATGGCACCTTGTCAAAGAACTCAGAAGTGGCGTACCACGAGGTTGAACTGGTTATGACCACGCCATCCGGGTTTACCTCATACCATTCAGTATCACCGTAACACTCACTGCAGGATACTCTTGGGGGGAAGAACCGGAAGCCGCAGCTGGTACATATGGTACCGGACAGCACACCCTTGTCACGTAGATCGACAAAGAACCTTGAGATGCCTCCAAGGCTGTATTTGTAAGTCATGACCATCTTGTCGGGAACTTCGAGATACGGGGAGGTCATTAGAGGCGATGGTGATGAAGCAACCTGCTTTGCAATAAGATCGTCAATGATCTTCTCAAGTGGTTCTGATCTGAACTCCTTCCGTGATGTTTCCTTTGCTCTCTTAATAGATTCGTCCATGTTCAGGCCTCCAGGATAGTTACCGTGCAGTAAGAAGATCCAGGACCCCCTATCGAATGAGCCAGCCCCTTTCCATTCCTTATCTCGACCTGCCTCTTTCCGGCTTCTCCAGTAAGCTGTTTGGTTATCTCGACAATCTGCATTACTCCTGTAGCTCCGACAGCATGCCCTGCGCCAATCAGCCCTCCGGATGGTGATACTGGAAGGTCGCCGTGAATCTGTGGTATCCCGTCTTCGATGAATTTTCCACCCTTTCCAGGATGGGCAAGGCCCATCGCCTCGTATCCCTGAATCTCGGTGAAGCTGAATGCATCATGTATTTCAGCCAGATCGAGTTCCTTCAGTGGATTCTGTATCCCTGCAGCCCGGTAGGCTATTCTCGCTGCCTCGTAATGACCCCTGAGATCAGCTATGTCTCCATAATTTCCAAGAAAGTCGTTCACGCTGCGGAATCCCGGAAATGACCGATCATTGGAGGACCCGATCCCTGCGACCCACACCGGGTCGCTAATTCCCATTTCCCTGACCTTTTTCTCGCTCATGAGTATCACTGCAGATGCCCCTTCCGTGTACAGGCTGCAGTCAAGCATCTTGAAAGGATAGGAGATCATCCGTGATTTCATTACATCCTCAACAGTGATATCCATGGGACTCTGCGCATACGGGTTGTTCTTGGCATTTCCGTGATTCTTCACGCTGACCAGGGCTGCCTGCTCCTCGGTTGTGCCATATTTCCTCATGTGCGCGGTTGCAAGAAGCGCATAGGATGAGGCTGCCTGAACGCCGAGAGGATATTCCCATGTCATGTCTGAACTGTATGCGATGGACTTGAGAACCTCCGGAGTGGACTTGTATTGTGCCCAGTCGAATACGTCCTGAGCCTTCTCCACTCCGATAACTATTGTGGTATCACTGAGTCCCGAAGCCACCTCCGCATACCCGGCACGAAACGCATAAGCACCTGTGGCTCCTCCAGTTGTAACCCTGGTACCTGACTTTCCATAGAACCCGAGATAATCATGAACAAACGTGTCAGGCATTACCTGCCTCTCGAACAGATCATTATATATCCCGTAAACCGCCGAATCCACATCCCGGTGGGTGATTCCTGCCTCGTTTAGAGCTTCCTTCGCCACATCAAAAGCCAGTTCGTAGTAAGTTTTCTCAGGTACCCTGGCTTCAAACTTCGTCTGACCAGTTCCGACCACTGCAACTCTTCCCATTTACCTGCACTCCGTTCCGATATACCAGAAGCGTGCTTATTTAGATTTTCGATAATTTCTTGACTCCTTTCCAATTTGTCCGTCTTTTGTAATGTTAAGAAATTCTCAGGAACCGCTTGGAAACAATATCTGCATTTGTACGATCAAAACCATTCCAGCCGATGTGATGAGGAGACGAACCGGGATGTTGATGCCTGAGATGTTCCTTGAGCATTTTGCCTCAGTTCGTTCCAGCGCAGGTGATTCGCATACAATAATATACTCTCCCCCTATAATTTCAGGCATGTGTGATTACTGTCAGGTTGATGGTGCCTGTATCCATCAGTCGGAGAATGATAAGCAAGGAAACCCATGTGCGTGCTCATTCAGCGGACCCGAATCGTGCGATGGTTGTGGAGACTCGTGCGAACCATGGTACACGGGACTTGAGATTCCAGGGCAGAGAGCCCTCACCGATTCTCTTATGGACACTGCTGAGACCATGAGTTACCCGGCTGATGGCAGCGCCGTCGCAGCCGAACTCCAGAATTCCCAGTCAGCGGGTGTAGACCCGGCCATTCTTGACCGGGCAAAGAAGATTCTTGCGGGAGGAAGGTTCAGGGACATTGGGGATATAATCGTCAGCCTCACTCCTCCGTTTGAGTGGGAAACCGGCGGCGCGCCGGCATTGTTGTGGAAAACCAAAGTCGGTGCTTTTTCAGTGGGAATGAGCGTTAACGTGAAGGACGGCCAGGCAGCACTGCTCGTCGGTAGGAGCGGAGAATCCGGGGACTCATTCGGCCCTGGAAACCATGTAATCTCAATGGAAAATTGCACATCGCTGAAAAAAGACTGCAGATTGCCTGCACAGGGATTCAACATGACTGTAGTCAGCGGGTCTCTTTTCTATTTCTCCACCAGTGGCGTTTCTCTGCCCTTCGCGATAACTGGACCCACCAGATCCGGGAAGATGACTTCTGTTAGGGGAAAAGCTACTTGTGCGGTCTCATCGCCCAAAGAACTGGTTAAACACGTAAAGTCTCCGGGAGAGCAGAAGGACACAACCGCGTTTGACAGGTTCATTTCCGAGTCTCTTAACTCGCTTCTCAAGTCTGGACTGCAACAGGTTGAAGCAGCCAATCTGAAGAGTGGCGGAACTGGCATAGAGAAGGCAATTTCCAACTCGTTCACCGAACTGGGACTCAAACTTGTGAAGGTGGATATAGAGTATGCGGGTGATCCCAGACCCGAGGACATGTTCTCTGCAATGGGACAGATCCAGGGAATAGGAACTAGCCGTGAGCAGATGATGAAGCTTGTGGAGATGGCGAAGTCGATCCGTGAAAGAAATCCGTCAGCAGGAAACACCGCTGCTTCTCATGGTTCCAATCCCTCAACCGTGTCATGTCCCTCTTGTGGCTCCCCTAACCCCTCGACAGGTAAATTCTGCGGAAAATGCGGGAAACCGATCGCGTCAAAATCGTGCCAGAAATGCGGGAACCCTGTCACTTCAGGAAGCAAGTTTTGCGGAACTTGTGGTACCAAGCTCATGTAACACCATTTCCATTCCATGCAATCTCAGGACGGTATTCGCGCTGAGGCATTATGATCAATGTGCGTGTATCTCCCAAATAGGCAAGATAGGTACTTCCTGCAGCAGTACTAAACATTCATATGAACTGATGACGTGATATACTCATGCTCAACATAGCTGAAGTTTCTGTGAGATCTGCAGAGAAATGGGGAGACAGGAAGTTCCTCATATTTGAGGGAAAGGAGATAACCTTCTCCGATTTCCTGCATAACGTCAGGAAATGGCAATACTATCTTGAGTCACAGAATACCTGCAGGGGAGACATCGTTGCGTGCTTTTCCAGAAACAATCCTGAAGTTGCCTATCTCTGGTTTGCGCTGAGTTTCATCGGGGCTGTCCTCTCCCCATATAACTTCAACCTCAAGCCTACCGAAGTCTCAGCTCTTGCAGGGGATTCCAACCCTAAAATCATTTTCACGGACACTGATCTGGATCTGTTATCTTCAGTAAATACCCGTGTTGTCAGGTTCCAGGACGTTGTGCTCTCAGGTGAATCCCAGAATGTATGCGAAACCTCTCCAGATGACATGTGCACTCTCCTGTACACATCTGGAACCGAGGACCTGCCGAAAGGAGTGATGAATACTCACCTGAACTGGTTCTCCACAATGATGAGCGGAATCTACGATCTGGACTGGACAAGTCACGATACGTTCCTTCTGTCCATACCGCTGTACCACGTTGCAGGTCTCTACACCATGCTCGGGTTCCTGAACGCCGGAGGTTCGGTGGTGCTACAGGCGAAGCCAGACATCAAGGAAATTGAACTGCTGATAAGGAAACACGGCATCACTTACCTGATATTCCCTCCTACCGTATACGTGGGACTCAGCCAGATGGTGAATGAACCACTGGAATCGGTAAGGAAATGCATAAGCTTTGGCGCGTTTCTGGCTCCGAAGCAGATTGAGATGATCCAGCGGATACTGCCGGGTGTGGGTTGGAGAAACTACTACGGGCTGACGGAAGCCACTCCGCTGGGAACCTCACTCTCTCCGGAGGACTTCTCCCTTCACCCTGGTTCCATAGGCAAGCCGCACATCAACGTCTCATTGAGGCTTGTGAAGGATGGCGGAAAGGATGCACCAACCGGTGAGACCGGAGAAATATGGATAAGGGGTCCGTCGGTCGCAAGGGGATATTACCACAGGATTGAGCAGACTGCCAGGACTTTTGGCGAAGGATGGCTGCGTACCGGAGACCTTGCAAGAAGGGATGAGGACGGATTCCTCTATTTCGTTGACAGGAAGAAGGACATTATAAGAACTGGCGGGGAAAACGTCTCCTCCGTGGAGGTTGAGGGAGAAACACTCAAGATCGGCGGAATAGCAGAAGCTGCGGCGGTTGGGTTGCCGCACCGTTACTGGGGAGAGGCTGTTACGGTATTTGCCACTGCGAGAAAGGGAGAAACCCTTGTTCCGGAGAAAATAATCGCTGAGTTGAAGGGGAGGTTGGCCGGATACAAGGTTCCCAAGAAGGTCATTGTACTGGATTCCCTTCCGCATAACCCGAGCGGCAAGATATTGAAGAAGGAACTCAAGAAGGAATTTGCGGGATTGTATGGTGATGAGGAATGAGCGAAGAGGTAATCAGCACTGATGGCCGGACTATTACGGAAACTGACCTGGTATTTTTCTCATATTTCAGTGGAGACTGGGCATATCTGCATACTGATGCAGTTCTTGCAGCGAAAAGCCCGTTCAAGTCCAGGATAACGCATGGATACCTGACCCTCTCCGTGTCACTGGGCCTTGTTGTGAGGAAAACCGGTATAGATCCTGAGAGATTCATTGCCCTGCGAAGCATAAGGAATGTTAACTTCTACCTTCCCGTAAGGATAGGAGATACTCTGCACGTGGACTTCACCATAGAGAGGGTTGAAAAGGGGGGCAACAGGATCGAAACGACGATCCGTGGCCGGACCATAAACCACAGAAATGAGACCGTGATGGAGTTTGAGACTGTCCACCTTGAGAATAAGCTGGCCGGAGATTCATCGCTCTAGTACCGATGGAAACTCTAGGGCGAGTATTCCCGTCCGAACAGTTTCCTTGATATGATCAGCTTCTGGATGTCCGGAGTCCCATCTCCAATGAGGAACCCTCTCGCTCCCCTGAATCTCCGCTCTATGGCCGAGGTTCTCACATAACCTGCGGCACCAAAAGTTTGCATTGCATGGCTTACCGCTTCAAAGGCCACTTCGCATCCATGCCACTTTACTGCTGCGCACTCGGCGCTATTGTCCATTCCATTATCCTGCAGTGCAAGGGCTTTGTAAGCAAGCAGCTTAACAGCCTCCAGCCTTGACCAGTCCTCGGCGAGCCTGAAGGCAACCGCCTGGTGTTTCGAGATCGGCTGCCCGAACGTCTTTCTGGTCTTTGCATACTCTATCGCCTCTGAAAGACTGATTTCTGCCAGACCTATAGTATAGAGACCCACATGCACCCTCTGTGTGTTGAGTATCTTCATCAACGTCTGGAAACCGCCGTTCTCTGTACCGATGATATTTTCCCGCGGGACAGACACGTTATTCAGCCTTATTCCGCCGAAGTCACCCCTGAATACTGATGCCATGCTTTCCATCTCGTATGGTTCCACGCCTTTCTCCCCGGCATCCACGGTCAGCAGGCTGATCCCTCTGTGTCTATGAGACCAGTCCTGCTGTGATGTCCTGACGGAAAGTATGTGGACATCCGCTATTCCCGGACTGCTTACAAACGACTTTTCTCCATTGACTTCGTATCGGTCCCCGTTGCGCATGGCAGTTGTGCTGATTGAGGCAGAATCTGATCCCTGTCCGGGTTCGGTAAATCCGCCGCAGATCACAAGTTCTCCTTTCCGATATTTTTCGAGGTACTTCTCCCTAGTATCCCGATCAGTGATCAGGGGAAGGAGCTTGGCAAAGTGCATTGTGAGAAACGCAGGGACAGGAATCTCATACTTTCCCATCAGTTCCGAAATAAGCCCTAGCGTCACCTCGTCAGCAGAATGATCCGTGGACGGTAGCACGGTGCCAAGAACAAGTTCTGACAGGTCTTTCATGAGTTTCCTTGGAAACACCCGGTCCCTTATCCACCCGTCATATGCGGGTGCAACGTTCTTCCTGCAGTAATCCTCCAGCATACCTGTGATAATTTTCTGTTCGTCGCTCAACTCTCCATCAATTTTCATTGTTCCATCCTCCTCAATTTCCTGTCCATGTCGGTTTCCTCTTATGAACAAATGCATCCTGTCCCTCTGCAAAGTCTCTTGTTGAAGCTAATCCTGCCAGTTTATCCGTACCGAGGGCAACCTGCGATGAAAATACGGATCGCACCGAATTGACGGCAGATTTTATCTCCTTTATTGAAAGCGGGGCCATTTTCGATATCTTCTCCGCGAATTCCGATGCGACAGTGAGAAGCTGATCTCCAGGGACCACCACATCAACAATCCCGATTTCCATAGCGTCCCTGGCGGGAATCCACTCCCCGGTCAGCGCATACCTGGTGAGTTTCCTGCTGACTAACGCCGTTCCCAGTGTGGTCCCAATTGGGGGCAGTGCTCCGATAAGACCTTCTGGAAGCGAGAAGATGGCATCTTCCGCCGCGACTACGATGTCGAACATCATGTTGAGTTCGCATCCCCCGCCAAAGGCAAAACCGTTCACGGCGGAAATAATAGGCTTCTGATATTTTGCCAGCAGGTCAAGAAGAGGGGTGGAATAGTTCTTGATCCACTGGTCGACATCACGTTTGCTCCTCCACCCCTTCATCATCTCAATATCGTCCCCTGCGCAGAACGCCCTGCCGTTTCCATTTATGATGACGCATCTTACCGAGGAGTCCGCCATGGCATGCTCCAGAGCCAGTCTGAGGCCCTCCCATTCGTCCTCATCGAGTGCATTTAGTTTTTCCGGTCTGTCAAGGGTCACCAAAGCGTGAGTGTGCTGTTTCCGGTAAATCACAGATCCGAATCTTGTCCTCTCTACTTTCCAATATTTGAACCCGGTTCCGCTCTCCAGCCCGAGTTTCTCACCCTCAACCATTTCCAACAGCAAATGATTCGGTTCGTATCTGGAGAGACCGGTTGCAGATTGTCTCTGCCTTAGCATTTCAACTACGTTCCGGATTCCAAATCTGTCAGCCATGGTCAGGGGACCCTCCGGCCAGTTCATCGCCATTACCATGGACTTCTCAATGTCTTCAAGGGAAGCCACCTCATTCTCCAGGATCCATGCGGCCTCATTGATGGCAGTCGACACCAGTCTGAGCGGACTAACAGAATACATTTCCGCCCCGGGAATAATCATATGTCTTGAATAACTGCTTCCGCCGGGATAACTGTAGAACCCATTACCAGTCTTCGTACCAAGTTTTCCTGACTTCACCATCTTTCCAAGGAGCTTGGATGAAGATGTATCAAAGCCCCGCTTCTTCAGTTCACTATTGGCGTTGAATACTACATCAATGCCGACAAAATCGAGAAGTTCAAAGATTCCCATGGGGAAATTCAGCCTGAACCTTGCCATGGAGTCAAGGGATTCTATCGTGGCTCCCTCTTCATGCATTGCAAGAGCCTCTGTTATGACCCTGTCATTTATCCTGTTGATCAGGAAACCTTCCACGTCCTTCATGACCACAACAAAATCCTTTCTGAGCCTTTTGACAAGGTTCTTTGTCTCGTTGAGGGCCGATTCACGCGTGCTGCTGCCCATGATAATCTCCACCAGGGGCATCATGACTGGCGGATTTGAGAAATGAAGTCCTATGAACAATTCAGGGCGGTCACTCTCAGACGCAAGTTCAGATATCGGAATTGTGGATGTGTTTGTAGATAGGATACATCCCGGTTTGAGGACTCCGGAAAGATCCTTGAGGAGCCTGGACTTCACCTCAGAATCCTCCTTAACCGCCTCAATTACGTAGTCAACACCGGAAAGATCGCTCAAGTTGGTGCTGGTGGTAATTCGTGAGGTTATACTCTCCACACTCTCCTTTATGATGTTCTTCTTGAGAAGGCTCTCCAAGCTCCAGTTTATCTTTTGCCTTGCTGTCGCAAGAAAATCATCGCTAACATCCACAAGACAGACTTCAAGACCGGCGATCGCACAAGCTTCTGCTATCCCATGGCCCATCGTTCCAGCCCCAATGACTCCAACACTGTTTATCATTATAGTGATTCCAAGATCGTAATGTGTGCAGGTCTTATCGTTTTTCGCACCCTCACGGATGGATCCGATCAATCATTCTGGTCAGGCACAGAAGTCGTAAGAATATGGATCACAGGGGAAACCGAGCCAGAGGGTTTCTTAATGAATTAGAACAAACTAAATATGATATTAACACAATTATCATAGGAATGAAGGTCCAGGTAATTTCATTACTTCTACTGGCAGCCCTTATAGTTCCAACCTCAATGGTCCTGGTTAATGATTCTGGGCCATCAGGTATTGCGGTTGGTCATCCTGATCTACATGTCTTGCTGAATGACAGCGGCAATGTTAGCACAGGAAACTCATCAACTTCTCCTTCCTATTTCAGCAGAGAGTACAATTACACAACTAACCGCACGGCGTATGTTGCGCCACAGGATTCTTTCGCTAACAGCCTGGCACTTGGCGGCGGTTCGTACGGGCATAATGTGCTGAACATTATCGACAACAAGTTGCTTCCCGGAAATTTCTCAGGCTGGAACTTTAATCAGCCAACCGATACGTTATACGATAACGTTAGTAATTACCTGTATGTTTCAGACCCAAGCTCCAACTTTATTCTTGCGTTGAGGGAAAGAACTGTCGTTACAGGTATTGAGGTTTTCAACGGAATAGTTAGCATGACTTACAACTCGCACAATGGTCTCCTTTATGCAACAAGCTCGAACCAGCATGAAGTAGCCGTAATAGACGGTACGACTCTTCGGTCTATTATCAATCTGCCGATGAACGCGACTGCGGTCGGGTATAACCCACTGAATAATACTGTGTATGCGGCAGCGCAAAACATGATTTATCTTATTAACAACAACACCATAATTTCTAACTTTTCCTCTAATTTTTCTCCGGGGTCATTTGAAGTCTTTAATCCATACAATGGGTATATGTACATCTCTGCGTCAGACGGTGTTGCGGTCTACTGTGGAAGCAAGATTCTGAATTTTGTTAGAGGGATCAACGCTCCAAATCAAATGGTATACAACCCGGCGAATCACCAAGTGTATGTGACCGGATATCTCTCGTATAACGGGATAATCTGGCTCATCAACGGAACCATGTTGAACAGTTCCATTCCTGTCTATGTGAAAGGGAACTGGGCTACGGACCTTTACGGAATATGTATTGATCCACAGAACGGATATGTTTACGTCTCCAGATCTTGGTATTACTATAATACCTGGCCTCCGGATCCAAACGATCTGCTGGTCATTAACGGTAGCCAGATCATCGGCAATATACCATTGGGTGAACCTGCTGGTGGTATGAGCTATTTGCCTTCAAGCCAGAGCGTGGTTGCACCCATGAGTGGACACCCTGCTTACCTGTTTTCAGTTTCCGGGGATAATAGCACTTCAACAGTTTATCTTGGAGTGAGCCTATCTGGATCGGCCTATGACCCAGTTGATCACGTTCTGTACCTGGCAAACGATGTTAATAACACCATTGTGGAGGTCATAAACAACAGCGTTGCATCATACATACTCGACCCGGGGAACCAGCCAAATTGTATCATTTATGACACATTTAACAGCTATGTATATATTTCAAACACGGCTTCCAACACCGTGTCGGTTCTGGGCCAATTTGGGTTTATTGGCACGATATCTGTGGGGTCGAGACCAACAGTTATGGCACTGAACGCAAACAATGGTGAGATATATGTTGGCAATCAGGCATCGTGGAATATCAGCGTGATCTCCGGAAGGCATGTCGTCGGGAGCATTTCTGTTGGAGGCGCTCCAAAATCCATGACATTCGACAGTTTCAACGGTTTCCTTTATGCAGCAATTCACAACCGATGGACAGTATCTATAATTTCAAATCTTTCCATAATCGATAATTTAACTTATCTAGAACCCTTAAACACCATGGCATTCGACCCCCAGAACGGAATGGTTTATGCGACCACATCATACTCACAGGATCTGACTGTCATATCGAACCGTGTAATTTCTGGTACTATTTCTCTTGGCGGGATTCCATCCACGGTAGCATATGACAGTGGCGGCGGAAAAATGTACGTAATTTTTTCCAACGGAACTGCAGACCTGATTAACGGGTATTCCGTCTTAGATCCCAAGTTTCTCTGTCCCAGTCCCGCATCATGGGAATACGACAAGTCCGATTCAACGTTTTATGTGGCAAGTGCGGGGTCGGGAATAGTTTCCCTCGTCAATTCCACTCCCCCTCACCACTATATTGCTTCGTTTGTTGAATCCGGGCTCCCGGCAGGAACGCAATGGGCAGTCACGGTTTACGGGATCGAGAACAGCTCTGCCAGTTCTGACATTGCTTTCAACCTTTCAAACGGCAACTATTCGTATCTGATATCATTCGTGGAGACCAGCGGAATCGGATACAAACCTGTGGAACTGAACGGGTCTTTCAGTATCAACGGTACTGGGATGTCTGTGCCAGTTACATTCAATGGAGTTTCGCTTCACACCGTGACAATAAACGAGACCGGACTCCCCATGAGGACAAGATGGTGGGTCAACACATCGCTTGGGCAGTCTTACCCAGTAATAGGCAACACTATCAACTTGAGTGAACCAAGCATGCTGATCAATTTTACCGCTAATGGACCGGGTAGGATATGGAGAACAGTTGTGGGTAACATTAGCGTGAATGGAAGTGGCTATGTTACAACAATCAATTTTACGGAGTTCAAGCAGCACATTGCCCTATCTATTTTCCCAACATTTGGCTTAACGTACGGTGTACCGCTCTACGTCAACTTTTCCGGTGGTGAACACGTCACATGGAACGGTGACTTTAACAATAGTACAGTCCCATATCTATATCTGAACCTTACTAATGGGACATACAGTTATAACATCAGGGCTGAATCTGGTATTTACTTCGGAGTCTTATGGGGTGCCTATTATTTTAATGGGACGTTCTTCTTCGCGCAATTTCTATCTCCCCCCGGTTCTCTTGTTGTTACAGGTCCCGGGTATATTTTCTCCCAGGTTGCAGTGATCGCGTGTTACAACGAAGTGGTATTCAGGGAGAGTGGCCTTCCTCCGGGCGTAAATTTGGGCATTAACGTGACCGGAAGATATGCCAATCAGAATTTTACTCAAGAATTTAACAAGGCACACAACAACACGATGTTGTTTGTGTACAATGGAACTTACAATTATGCATCTTCAGCGGCCGGTAGCCTGTCTCTGGATGGGCACTCGTTTAATGCTAGCAGACAGATTCAGCCGATAGGCGGAAAGGTTGTGGTAAACGGGGCCTTTAATATTTCTCTACAAGTGGGTCTCAATAATATGGGATGGAGTTACTATTTTCCAGTTTTCACAGTTTATCTAAACTTCTCGTTGAGATCGTATAACCTGTCTATCAATGAAACAGGACTACCTCCAGGTTACAACTGGGAAATTGGAATTGGGGGCAAAATCTACAGTTTTAACCATCCTGATGCGGTTGTATTACTTCCGGTTGGAGAGTATAAGATAATGGCGATCAGCGATAACAATGATTATTTTTCCAATTATACCGCAGATATATCTCTAAATAACTCCACTTCCATACACGTCGAGTTTCAGAAATATGTGGTTGCAACGGACCTCCAGAATGCAATGTGGATAACTTACGCACTTCTAGCAGCAATCATTGGAGAATTGTCAGTGATCGGCATTCTGGCATATATTCGGAGAAAGATGTCCCGGTAGAGTTGATCATATGATCCTAGGTAATGCGATGAGCCATGAAAGTGTCGAAAGACAACAACACAAATGCTCTATGCCTCTATCTATCGGGGAGAAGGACGCAGCCTTATAGTGGCGCACGAATTGCCCTCTCATCCCTATCTTACCGTGACATTTGCCATAAGTTCAGGTAAACGTACAACAGAGACAATAGTCACTTGTAAAAAGTATCAATAATTAGTGTGAATTCTCTAAGGATTATTTAAATACAAGGGCACTGTCCCGTTTGCAATGATCTTTAATAAACTTTGCGAAAACGAATGTAATTCGTTCAGCAGAGGAGCTAGGTTACTCGCTGTGATCTTCGTCGTATCGTTGGCAGTGATCTCCTTCTCTTTTGCGAACGTCGGCCCCAGTCTGTCTTCTGTGAACTCTGGTGAAAGCAATGGAGACTCGGAAAAAATGCATGCGTCACCGCAGGCAATTGTTCCTCTTCTCGTCCCGCCTACGTCAATTACCGCCGGAACCACTCCTGCTGGGCTAGTCTTTGATCCTTCCAACGGATACATCTATCTCTCAGATTTTGGTGCTCCATCAGTCTCTGTGATAGATCCAGCTACCAACAGCGTATTAACGAAGGTTACAACCGGGGTCTCTGCAGACGCAGTCACTTATGATTCCGCCAACCAGAACATCTACGTTGCGAATCTTTATGGCAATAACGTTTCGGTGATCAACGGCGCAAACAACACGCTGGCAGCTTCAATCAATGCTGGATCACAGCCACGGGGTATAGCATTCGATCCTGCCAATGGTTACATTTATGTCACAAATGGTGGAAATGGTAACGTGACAGTGATCAATGGAACCACCAACACCTTTGTCAAGACTATTAATGTAGGTTCAGAGCCACGGGGGGCAGTTGTTGATCAGTACAACGGGAATGTGTACGTTGCCAATATGGGAAATAATAATGTGTCGGTGATCAGCAGTGCATCTGATACCATCGTAGCAACAATCAATGTGGGTCTTCAGCCTGACTACCCTGTCTTCGATTCTTTCAATGGATACATTTATGTCCCAAACTCCGGGGGAGATAACGTCACAATAGTCAATGGCGCAACTGACTCCGCAGTGGGAAGCATAAATGTTGGAAATTACCCAATTGCAGGCGCGTTTGATTCCCGCAACGGCTCTGTCTACATAACGGTGAACACAACTGTAAGCAATGTGGGAATAAACAATGCAACTATTATCAATGGTGCTTCCCAGAAGATTGAAACGTCCGTCAATACCGGAAATTACCCCATTGGAGCGACATATGATTCGATTAACGGAAAGATATACGTCTCTAACGAACTTAGCGGTAACATAACCGTAATCAGTGGGGCAGCTGATCAGGTCACTGTTCCAAGCATAGCGGTGGGAACAAGCCCATATAACGGTGCGTATGACCAGATGACTGGAAACATTTATATCACTAACGCCGGGAGTAATAATGTAACCGTCATAAACGGCTCAACGAACAAGGTCGCGGTTCCAAGCATAACCGTGGGAACGACCCCGTATGACTGTGCGTATGACGCGGCAAACGGATATATCTACGTTTCTAACTTTGTAAGCGACAACGTAACAGTAATCAACGGTGCAACTAACAAGGTCGTAGTTCCAAGCATAACCGTCGGAACGTCTCCATACGGTGTTACGTACGACCAGGCGAACGGATATATCTACGTCTCTAACTACGGAAACAACAACGTGACTGTAATCAACGGTGCAACTAACAAGGTCGTGGTCCCAAGCATAGGTGTCGGGTCGGAGCCATTCGGTCTTGCGTGTGACGCCGCGAACGGATATGTCTACGTTACCAATTTTGGAAACAATAACGTAACAGTCATCAACGGTGCAACAGACAAAGTAGTAGTGCCAGGAATAATTGTTGGAAACAGTCCGATCGCGGTTGCATATGACCAGGCAAACGGGTTCATCTATGCGGTCAATCATTTAAGCAACAACTTAACCGTTATCAGCGGGGCAACGGACATGGTAGCCGTTCAGAACATAACCGTGGGAACGGAACCCAATGCCGTTGCATATGATCAGGCGAACGGGTACATTTACGTGACCAACCAGTTTGATGCCAACGTATCAGTGATCAACGGTGCAACAAACAAGGTCGTAGTTCCAAGCATAATTGTGGGATCAACTCCATATGGTGCAGTTTGTGATCAGGCGAATGGATATATCTACGTCGCTAACATTGGAAGTGGCAACGAAACGGCGATAAACACCCCAATTCTCGCCAGTGGTGTCAATCTAATAGAATCAGGCCTTCCGGCTGGAACCAACTGGTACGTGAATATGACAACTGGCCAGGACTACTCGTCTTCCACGAATGCCTTATCGTTTGTAACTCCAAACGGAACATATTCTTACAAAGTGTCCACAGCAAACAAGGGTTATTCGCCTTCATACACAGGTAGCTTCACAGTTAGCGGCACGTCGCCAAAGACCATTGCGATAACATTCTCTAAACTATTTGGAGAAACATTTACTGAATCAGGCCTCCCGTCAGGAACAGAATGGTATGTGAACTTCACTTCAGGACCTGCAGGATTCACCCTGCCCACATCGCAGTCAACGTCCACCGCTTCGATT
>JAJZLK010000038.1:826-19231 GCA_021803655.1 Thermoplasmata archaeon | reverse complement strand
CCCGTTTATTGCTGATGCATTCCAGAAATATGTGCCATTCTGGAGCTGGAAAGAGATCAGATTGGAGGTGCTTGTTTTCACTGTTCCTGATACATTTATGCCCCATTCAACACTGTTGGGCTTGCCCGTGGCTGTGAAATTAAGATAGAAAAGAACCGGCGAGAAAGTTAAGGTATTTGTGACAGAGCCGCCGTTGACAATGAAGGATGAAAGGCCTCCTGAGTATTTTTTGGATAAAGACTGATAAGTGAATGTATATGAGCCGTTTGGTTCATAGGCATATAATGTCGCTGCGGTGCCCGATATTTTCTGTCCTGCAGTAGATTCCGATAATCCGGATTGATCTGTCAGGTTGACATACCATTTATATCCCGATGGGAGGCCCGATTCAACGAATGCTATGGAGTAGCCTGTGAAGATTATGGATTGAGTGAGATTCGTGCTCACTATTGTAAGGAGGCCTGAATATGGATTGGATGCATATCCAGTGGCATTTATGACCTGATAGGTGTATGTGCCTGCACCGAGGCCTGAGAGATTATTGTATTGTACTGTGCTATTCTGCCATATGACTGCAGTTGTGTTGTTCAACCTGATGCCCCATTTTGTGCCTGACGGTAGAGAAGTTTGCTGGAAGGATATCTGATATCCTGCTTTAGTGAATTTTGTGAGAGAACCAAATGAGACTGAGGGCATCACGCCATTGGGGGGATAACTGCGAACACGCATCCATTGGACAAATATTGTGTCCTGATAAACTCCAAAATTGGGATAAACGGATGCCGTAGTGGCTGTGCCAGTCCCTGTAAGTACTGGGTTGTAATTTTCATACTCGACTGCATTTGTATTGTTATAAGCGCCGGACAATACAATCTTAGTCCCGCTTGCGTAAGAAGGAGTTGCTACATCTGCTGGTGCATATCCTTCCAAATACCATGTAGGCCCTGCAGGAGTTATCTCATAATCTTCTACTCTGGTTCCTGCACCCCCGAATATACTGGTTCCCAATCCTATTTCTGAGCCTCGGGTTGTACCACTCCCAGTGTCTTCCATACAAGCATCTATAACAGATGGCAAAGGAACCGTGTAACCACTATAATAATAGCCTTGATTGGCTTGATTACCTTTTGAGGCAATCGTAACACCATTATTTACCGTAGTTGTACCGGCATCTCCCAAATTTGTCCATGATGCGCCTAACGCCGTTCCCGAAAAATTTTGATAGAATTCGAATACCTTTGCTCCATTATCAAATTGCCCATATGTCGTGGAAAGTTGAGGAGCAAGGCCCCAATGAGATGACCATGATGCAGTTGTGGCAAGGAATCCCATGTAAATCGAAACAGAACCGGATGCGGGTACAATCGTGCCGGAGAGATTGACCCAGACATTTGACGAGGTTGCTGTTGTGGTGTTGTTGTCCTCGATCCATCCGGAGAGCTCCGTAGAGGAGGAGAATTTTGTTGAATTATAGAATCTCACGTTGGACACATTGGCATTGAGGTCCGCGGCATAGGTGTTCCAATCCACCTTGATCAATTGTGAGAAGTTCTTGACGGTCGCGGTTGTCTGGGAATTTGTGAGGGTTATGGTCACATATTTCACCGGAGAAGCAGCCTGGGAAACGGAAGGAAGAATCACCAGACCTGTGACCAGGAGCATCGAAAGAACGACAATCGCGAGGATCCGGCGAATCCTGATCACCCTACCGAGACGATCAGGATAACAAGAGCCACAACCAGGATGATCGTCGTGTACAGGAATATGCTTCCGCCGCGCTGTGCAAAGGCTCCCCTGGAAGCGTAGTGCCTTGCGTCGTCCCCTCTCCTTCTCTGGGTCTGCAGGCTCATCTTCAGGGAATCGTTCTCCAGCTCCAGCCTTTCGATCCTTAGGGATTTCTCCTCCTGCTTCTCCACGTTCAGGAGATGGACACTCCGTGCCAGGGCGTCGACGGTTTCCCTGGGCAGCCCATGAAGCCTGAGGACGTGTTTCCATGCCTTCGATTTGTCCGGGTGCGAAAGGTAGACCGGGATCACCGTCGAGAAGGGAACGTCGTCCAGGGACTCGAGCGAGATCTTGTGGACGTCGATGAACCCGAGGAGGTACCAGATCGAGAATATCAATGCTGCGAGTACGAGGGCGGCCATGGTGATGAAGTTGAACTGGTTGTAAACTTCCTGGCTCGATACCTGCGGATTCGAGAGGCTCATCACGATCCACAGATCGAACAGGGCGGCCATCAGGACCACGGCCATTGCCATGAACTTGACGATGTTGTTTCCTCTGGTCGTGTTTCTGGCCTTGATTGTCGGTGAGTCTGTTATGAGATCCTGGTCAATCGATGCGTAGGTGCGGTGAGGCCTCTTCTTCTCCCTGAAATAAGAGACCTGGTGCTCAGGTCCTCCCTTGTACATGGGGATCTTCTCGACGTAGTTCTGCTTCAGGTTCTCGTCGTTCTTCACCATCTCCGCAGTCAGCCGCTCGAGCTTCCCGTAGTAGAAAATATTCCGATCCGGACATGAGATCTCGACATGGGTCTGAACGACCCTGCCAAGGACGTCCCTTTCCGGTCTTCGGAGCATCATGAGGGATTCTCCGCGCAATGGCCTTTCACGTAGACCCTCTTTCCTTGTACATGGGTCCAGTGGCCGGAGACCCGGTGTTTACCAGGAGGACATTTCCTGACTTCCTTCTCCCGGTAGACCTTCGCTGCGGTCGCCTGTCCTATGTATTCCGACCGCGATTTGGAGTAGCCCTCTTTCTCGTATTCCCTCTCGACCTTTCCCTCGAGCTTGTCGAACTTCTCTTCGGCCAGTCAGATCACCCTTAAGGATCCTCGGCGCAGTGTCCCTTGACCCACATCCTGCCGTGACCGTTGGGCTTGATCTGCCAGTGTCCCTTGACCCAGTGCTGACCGGAAGGGCACTTCCGGGAGGAAGATCTCTCTTCCTTCTTCTCGGGTTTGCCCTTCCTCTTGACATGGACTGAGTACTCATCTCCGCCTGAGACGAGGGTCCCGGACATCTCCGTTCCCCCCTGGTTGACCTTCAGGTCCTTATAGTAGCTGTCTTCAGGCATTAAAATCACCCGACGTAAGGCCTGGCCAGGATTGCCCTGGCCGGAACGCGTGAGCTGCGGGAGATCTCAGAGGCTGAGATCTTGGTGAACATCCCCGCTGAACTGCTCCTCGTCTTCCAGAGGACTATTCCAACCAATGCAATGATTCCGATTATCCCTCCGACAATGTACAAGATATACTTGCTGAGGAATGACACGACGGAACCATAGATACCAGTGACCCATGAGAAGATTCCATGGATTCCGTTGGAAAGGTATCCGGCTGCACCGGAGATGTAGCTGCTGATCTTCCCTGCAGTGCTCTGGGCCAGTGAGAGGACCTTGGACGCACTGACGGTTACTACATTGCCGATGGTGTTCAATGCGCTCTGTCCTGCGGCGAGTGACCCGGAGATCGTGTGCCAGAGAGGCTTCGCGTATGCCTCGGTTGTCGAAAGGGTGGTGTTAGCCGTGGCCTTGACATCGTTCACTGCAGTTGTCCCGAGATTCTGCACTGTCGTGTAGACTGGACTGACGACAGCCTGCGCGTCATTGACGAAGGTCGATCCCGCGTTCGTAGCGGTTGTGTAAACGGAGTTCGCCGTGTTCGAAATCGCATTGTTGATCGCACCGAACAGGTTGAAGTCCGGGGTTGCTCCCGGGATCGCTGCGGTGTATGCGCTCGCATTAGAGTAGAAGGCCTTCGGCTGCTGGCTCATCGCTGCCCCAATACGATACACGTATGTGCTCGAAGAGTCCGCACCTGCAAGGAGAGCTCCGACAGTCTGCGAGGTTGTGCTCAGGAGAGCATGGCCGGTGTTGCCCAGGGTTGTGGATCCAAGGCTCGATGATACGCTTGCACCGATGTTAGCCACTGTTGCACCTATGAAGGGCAGGTAGTTCTGCGCGGTCTTCAGGGTATCCTGCGCGAATCCTGTTATCGCGTGCGAGGAAGCGCCTATCTGAGCCTGCATGGTGTATGGAGTGCTAGGAACGCTGGAGACTCCCTGCGCATTGTAGACCGTCCCTATGGCTGAGTGGAGGTATCCCTGGACCGCGAGGGCTGCTCCCGTAGGTGTGCTCGTCGTGATCGCAGCGCTGAATTCGGGCTGTCCCGTTGAGGAGAAGCCGTAGAATGTTACCTGCGGAACGACGACCTGGCCGTTGCTGATATACGATCCCGTAGGGAATCCCGCTGCCTGCAAGGACGGATACGAGACCATGGTGAACGGATTCACGATGGTTGATCCGTGCACAATGGCGGGCATTGCCACCGGAACGTTCCCGTACGAGGAGTCAGAGGACATGACCCCGGCTCCCTGGAATTCTCCCGCATATTCCCCGGCTGCTATTGCTGCCGTCGCGGAATCGACGATGCTCAGGTGATGGTTCGTGAGGACTCCCGGGAGAGCGTTGTCAATGCTGTTCTGGATTGAGGTCGCTGTCCTGGAACCGAACTGCAGGTTCACAGAGATCGAGGTGATGATATAGTACGTGACGTCGACCTGCTGGACTCCGTCAGGGAATGCATTAGGATCAGCCTGGTAGATATATCCCTGCAGGTAATTCACCAGGGCATCATGGATTGCACTGGTGTTCCAGCTGTCAACATGGACCGATGCACTGAAAGAGAGGCCTGAAGTGTTCGTGGTCCTCAATGTGTTCGTGACGTTATCGGCGCCGTATGTCGCAAGAGGAATTGTCGACTGGACCGACCTGGAAGTGTTGATCAAACTCGACTCCGCAGCCTGTGAGGTCTGCGCTCCGATCACATTGCTGAACGAATTCAGGTTCCCTGTTGCTCCCCTGTAATCCGACGTTGCTGTTGGACCCTGTGTGTACGAGGTGTTTGTCGATGAAGGATCGAACGGGAGAGTCATGCTCGGGTTTGTCTGTGCAACGAAGGGCATGTTCCCTAAGATTGCCGGAGACGTCGAGGACGCATAGGTGTTGTGGTTCAGGTAGTCAGCGAAGCTCAAGATCATAGCCCCAGAGGAATCAACCTCATATGCCGTGTTGTTCAGCTTCGAGAGATTTCCGTTGACAGTCGCATTGAAGCTCACGTTGCTCAGGACAGATCCCGTCATGGTGTTCTCAAGATAGACGGATGTTTTCGTGGCAGTGGCGTAAACTGTTACCTCATAAAATACTAAGGGGAGCAGCGTTTTTGCGTGAGTCATTGTCACTGCAGTGTAGTTCTCGTATCCCTTGGAGTTGAGGGCGAAGTACCCGACCGTGATATTGTATCCTCCGGTAACGTGGGTGAAGTTCACGTTCAGCTGGTTCTGTGCCTTTCCTGCTGATGCCTTAATAGCTCCGGTTGTGCCAGGAAGAGCGGTGATGTTCTTTTCAGCGATTACTATGTAAGCATTCGCGGATCCGTTCAATGCGATTCGAGAATTCATGTAGTAGTACGCAAGGGATCCGGTGTCAGCTGAGTAGTTGTAGTCAACATACGTTGGTTTGGCCGGGCTGCTGGCGTTCTGCTGCATGATGAAGTATCCCGAGTTGTTCAGGACCCATGCTCCGGCTGCCTGGTATGCTCCTGTCTGTGGAGTACCCGGGGAGACTATCCACTGCGTGGGCTCATTGATATATGATACCCGCGAAAACGTTACGTTTATGCTCTGGCCAATGCTGCTCGAAATGCTCGAAACTGCGGGCATACCGACATACATTCCGTGTCCGGGCTCCGAGATAGCAAATGAAATCCCGAGGCCTGCTATTATCATCAGGGTCGCAATCACCGTTACGGCGACGCGCATCTTCTTGCTTTTGTCCATCCTGTTCCCTCTTTGAATAGGGCCTGCAGGTGGCAGAAACTCAACGGTTTGCAGTCGATAGAGCTTCCGCCTCCTGCAAACCGTTATCATGTTCAGGACGTGGACCTTTATATATATGTTTATCCAGCAGGTAGCGGGCACGGCCTCCTATCATGATGATCTGAATCTCTGAAGAGAGGTGACTGAAGATGTGAGCTGCAATCAGGTTGGGCGAATACTCATAGTCGGTCTTCCGGCAAATGTACTGGACCCGGACCGGAGCCCTGGCATCCTCCAGGGATTTCAGGATCAATCGGTCTACCTGGTCCATCTTGACCTCCTCAGGAACCTGGAGATCGATCCTGCTGCAGCAATCTCGACCATTGCAAGGAGATAAAAGAGCAGAATTGCAGTGACCGGGAAGATCCTGAGGATTGCGTCCATGCCGGAGTCGGCTATGGTGAGGATGGAGATCAGGGCCTTGATTTCCATGAGACGGTTCACTGGTCCACCTCCCTTTTTTCCTGTCCGAGAAATATCTCTTTACTGGACTGCTGATCCTGCGATAGGGGGTTTATATCCTCAAAAGGGTCATTTTCGGGAGGGTATTTTGTGGACAAGATTTTCTGTACCGAAGATCTTTTCACCCCTACCAGCTGGGAGATCTCCCGGATGGATTTCCCTTCGAGCCTGAGAGCGTGAATTCGAGGGATGCGGTCGGAGAACTTCTCCTCCAGGGATTTCCTGCCATTGACCTTCTGCCCGGGATTGCCGCCTTTTGCCCTGTTGATCCCATCCCGCACTCTCTCAGATATTAGATCCCGTTCGAACTCTGCAGCTGCTCCAAGGATGTGAAGCATGAATTCCGACATAGGGTCCCTTTCCGGCTTGACTGTCAGGGCCTGATCCAGCGCGCTGAAGAACTTTCCCTTTGCCCTGATCTCCCCGAGGAGCTGAAGGACATGCTGAAGAGATCGGCCGAACCTGTCGAGCCTCAACACCAGGATTCCATCAAAATTGTCAAGATCCGACATCATTTTCATCAGCTGGGGCCTTGCAGAATCTTTCCCTGATTTCTGATCTGCGAATGGCTCGTATTCCCATCCTTGAGATTCGCAGTATTGCCTCAGTCTCCTGAGCTGGTTCTCAGGGTCCTGCCCCTTGTCCTTGGTTGATACCCTGGCATAGAGAGCGACTCTCACTTGTTGTCGACCTCCTTTTCGTTCCTATTCTTACAGGAATAGGAAAATGATTTTTCGGGTACGAGTTTCAGCTTAAGGGAATATGTGGGGCATATTGGGATATCCAATGTATACCCGAAAGAATCTTGCATAGCATAAGCAAGTTTACCAACACGTCCTTCAGACATTACGGTTCCCCCTCCATTGTCCACACTTTGAGACCTCCGAGTTCTGGAATTCCCTCGTTCTGGACTATGGATCTCACCGGCCTCCATCTATCATGTTTCGAGTCGTAAGCCATTAATGTGAAATCCCTGTGTTTTTTTCTATACATTATCCCCGGAGGAATACCGAACCTCACTGTCTTTTCTCTCTGGATGTTGACTGCCTTTTTCTCTTTCGGTCTAACCTGTGGTCTAACTATTTCGTTAGACTTTCTGTTAGACTTCCGCCTCTTTCTCATCAGGTCTTTCTGGTATTCTTTTTGCTTCTCAGGGTCCTTATATGGCATGAGAGACCTCTTGGGTGTTCTTCTGGACCAGGATAACAAATTCCTCCAGCGTCAGGCCTTCATTCTTCTTCAGGGAACACATTTCCGGCGGAATTGAATAGAGCCTAAGGCCAGCGATCCCCTGACCCTTGAACCGGATAGCGTAATAGATGATCATTGGAGAGAGAAGGAGGCGGCGATACTGGTCCTTGGTCTTCCGGGGGTTGGTACAGCCGAAGGTCCATGAATCATTCCTGTTCGTGCTCTTGAGCTCAATCCCTATGTTGGCGGAAGGAATTATCACATCAACCTCCTCGTTTGACCTGCCGAGCCTGGCGTATATCTTGAGGCTGCGCAGGGTCTTGACAAGCTCCCCTTCGTATCTCTTTCCGTTGGCACGGTTCCTGGAGATCTTCATGCTATCGCCTCCACGAAGTGGAACTGGCCGGTTCCGTCCTTTCGCATGAAGCCAGCCTCCGGGATCTCCTGTTTTCTCGCCTGTAATTTTTCCCAGGCTTGCATGGCTGCCTTCAACGAATCATTCAGAAACTTTTCCTCGAGGGTGAAATCTTTCCAGGTGTTTTGATTGATTTCCTCAAGATTCTCCGCTGTGATATCCGGCAGTTTTCTGCTCCTAAGATGCGATTCGGCCTTGGTCATGACTCTCAGGAAGCCATCCGCCATACCGGCCCAGTGGTTCACCCTGACAGGAGGGGATACCTCATAGAACCCGGCTCCGTCCCTGGTAAGCACCAACAACCTTACCTCATAGTGGCTCCAGTCCTGAACTCGCTCGATGAAGAGAGAATACGGTTTCTCTTTGCTTTTTGAAGAGGTCATTTCAGAGCCTCCAATAAGCCCGTGCAGTTCTCAAATTCCAGCAGCAAGGCCTTCGGCATTGCTATGAGTTTATCATACCACTCCTGCTGGATCTTACCATTAAAGGTAACGTCTCTGGATAGCGACTCTGCGGTGAGTCTGGGAGGCTCGACTACCGTAACGCCTTTCAGGATTGCTCTACCAATCTTTCTCGCATACCTGTCCCAATAGTTTTTAGCGAGCAGTATGGAAAACTCCTGCCCTATGCAGGAGCGGTAGTACACTTCTTTTTCAGTGTTCCAGCTTCTTATTGTCGTGAATTGAGGATCCTTGAGCTTGTCCCATTCGAGGGTGAATTTTATGCGGTTCATTTCAGGGCCTCCCCAGTGATTCTCCGAATTCAAGAGTATCCTGTTTCTCTATCTCGTCCATCAAACCCGCGATCTCGGTCCCGTTCGTGTATAGATGTCCGAGTTCCCCCTTTCTGGCTTTTTCCCTTGTCTCGGACACACCGATTCCCTCCATTTGTGAGACAGCTCTGAACAGGAGAGTTATTTCTTTATCATCCAGTCCCTCGTCAAAACCCGCGCTTTGAAAAACGGCAGAGTAGAATTCCATGCAAGAGACATGATAAGGAAGCGACTCGTATGGGCTGTCCTCAAAAAACTCATCCAAACTAGGAAGTCTTGTATATTTGTCGTATTCCTCTCCTGCCTGAATAGAGAGACTGCAGAAGGTGCAAAGATATTCTTTAGCCGCCTTTTGTTTTGTCCAAGGATTTCTCTCTTTTTTAGGTTGTTGTTCCCTTAATTCTCTCTTTTTTTCTCTCAAGATGGGGGAATTCTGCGAATAATCGTGTTCCGCAAAGAACTGGAAAGCATGTACCTGTGAACAGGTATAGGATCCACGTGATCTTCTTTGAGATGGGATTGAAGATTCACACACTGCGCACAATCCGCTTTCATATGCCTTTTTTCTCACGGTCTCTGCTTCCTGCCTTATCGATTCTCTTAGATTCTCCAACTCTTGTTTTTTCATCTCATTACCTCTGGAATGTAATACATGCCTTCTGGATCTTTCCGGTAAAAACGCCTTATCCTTGGGATCAATGTTCCTGACTGGAGATCTATATTCTGTCTGTCATGCTTTACCCCAATAGTCCTCGGGTATTTTCCATGACCACAACAGGAACCGAGGGTCCTGATTCCATTTGCCTGTAATTCATCGAGCTTGTCCCTTATACGGGGGTCTATTCTCTTCCATCCTGATTTCTTCCAATCACACATCAGATTTTAACGCCTCCCCGGTCTTACTGGGCTTTTCCTCATAGGACCCTGCACCCTTACGTACGGGAAGGTATAGATGTAATTCTTCTCGATATTCGCCTTTGCCCTTGCGATGTCCCTTGTGATTTTCCTATCCTGGGTTGCCTTGACCTGGATATATATCATCTTTTCCAGTCCCTCAGCCAACAGGTCAAAGCAGCTGTGGTAATCGTTGTCTGCGGATATCTGGATTGGCTTTCCTTTTATGTATATAATACGAAATGTTCTTGGATGTATCTGGACCACAAAGCCAATGTTTCGCAGGTAATCGGCAACGAACTTTTCACCCTCATCTCCCTTTTCTCTTTTGGATTTCATTTCAGGGCCTCCTTTTCGAGATCTTCTTTTAAACGACTTAGCCTCTCGTACGTGAGTTCGATGCGCTCCTTTGCATGTCTGTATTCTTCATCTGCGTTTATTCCCATCTGGATCATCCTGACGATTCTTCCTATCTCGCCGAGGTGCCAGATAGAATCAATTTCGATCCCGCTTCTGGTCCTGAATTCCTCAAAATTCTTTTTGTACGCGTCCAATTCACGTTTCAGACTGCTGAGTTCGTACTCAGGCGATTTGGATTTCTCTCCGTCCTTGTATCCCTCATTATACCCTTCGCCCCTCGCCTTTGAAATCGCTGAGGATTCCGGCCTCAGCACTCTCCCCAAAAGCGTCTTCAGGAAAACAAAATCGTACTTCGATGGGAGAGCCGCCGGGTTACGGATTAGTTTTATCTTGTTTCCCTGGAATTCATATATCCCCCATCCTTCGGGCACTTCTCCATTCTGCCATATTCCTGGTGGAGATGCAAGATAGTAGTAGTCACAGAAATAGAATGCATCTGCCTTTTTAGCGATCTGCATTTCCTTCAGCCAGTCTGAACGGGAGACTTTGATTTCAATACCATGGATCCCAGGACGTGAACGTACGAGACTGACTGCCATGAAATCGATTCTTCGCCCTGTGTCATATTCGCTAAATTCCTCAATCTTCAGGTATTGATCTGTCCTGAATTTAGAATGGAGGGCTTTTCTCACATCCTCGGCGGTTATTTTTTTCTCCTCTCCAGTGAGTGCAGTCTGCATCATTTCAAAGCCTCCACTTCAACTGACGCCTGCGCATATTCAGGCAGCATTCGGGACTTGATCTCCCTCTTCGTGTTCTCGTCCGTAATCCGCGGAGAGTAAACGCGGAAAGCGCTGACCGGCAGAGACCCGGAGACAGATCCCGATGAGAGATCTCCCAGCAGCATTCCCCTGTCAAAATCTATTCGCAGCTTCGACAGGCATTCATGATCGGGAGGATTCAGGAACGGCCTTTCATCCTTCAGCTGGCACTTCAATCCGTTAGACGAGAAGACGAAGCCGATGCGGATCATTCTCCTGTAAAGAGGCATCGACGGCGCCCTCTGGAATATGATCCTGCCCGAGCTGATCTCAGCTGACAGCATCTCCTCATGATCCTCCACAAGGGCCCTGAATACTACTTCAAGATCCTTGGGCTTGGGCATCTTTGCATGGATTCTGCCTTCCTGGATCAGGAATCGGAGATACCAGGGGCCGCAGTCCTCCTCCAGATGCCTGTCAAGATCAAGCTTCCTCTTCCTCTCGACAGAATCCTTCAGCTGCGCGAACCTTGCCTCCATCGGCGCGAGTTCCTCCTTCTTCCTCAGGATCGCAGTGCCAAGCTTCTCCAGCTCGATTTCCTCGGGATCCTTTCCAAGAGCCATCTCAAGGGCGGACGAGCATACGGCGCTCACGTCAATGTTGCTGGCCCTGATCTTCTTTACCAAGGACTGCCTGATAGAGAGTGATGTGGGAATCTTGCGATCCTCAATGTAGTGAGGGCCTTTCTTCATGGAGACTGCCTCCTTTTCCTGAGAGCCCTTTCTAGAGCATCCTCGACAACTGCGCTAATATCAATACCCTCTATCCTGGCTCTTTTGAGGAGTGACTGCCTGATAGATACAGACTGTGATATTTTCCTGTCCTCAATAGGCTTCCTTCCCGGTTTCAAGAGATTTGACCTCCTGAAAAAGAATGAGAGAAAGTAAAATGAGAAAAAGAAATTAATATATTATGTATTAATACCAATAAAGAAAGATAGTATAATTCAAGTTCCGCGGACAATGCACTCCATCGACGTCTTAATAAGAAATTCTGGCGGAGCACTACTATAGCCTTTCCTGAAACACTCCCATTCTCGTAATATCCAACAACAAGATTGTTAAGAGATATCATTTCAGAGCCTCCTTGGTCTTTCTGGTATTTTCCTCAAAGGACCTATAAACTCCTGAGCAGAACTTCTAACTTCGAAAACTTTCTCGACCTCTTTATATAATATCAGCAGCTCGGGCTCTATATTCGCAGTAACAGCGAATCCATTCTTATCTAAGTGCAGTACCTCGTGAATGTAATCTCCAGGAAAAGCCAGAACCTTAACTTTCACCCAATCACCGATCTGTACATTCTGTTTCCACCACTTCGGATCCTGGTAGACGTTCACTCCTGAGATTTCCTCCTTGAAGATCCCATCTCCGGCGTACCGGTATCCATGCTTCCCCAGCACAGCGCAGAGTTGTGCGAACTTCTCCTTCGAGATGCGGCCGGTCAACTTGTAGCCGTCCTGGTTCTTCGTCACGAGATCAAGTATCCTGGCGTTAGAGTCCATCCCATTCCCTCCTTTCCGAGGCCTTCTTCTTTGCGTAATTCCTAGCCTGGATCTTCTTGTCAAACAGGGTCCTGTTCTCTTTATCTGGCATGACAGTGCCGTAGACCTTGACATGGATGGGATTCAGGCTCAGGACGTCACAGTCATTTGCGTGCCTCTGCGTCCACTGCAAAAGGTACTTGTCTGCTTCAGGTAGATCGTACCCGAAGAGGAGCATTATATCTGGATCAGCTGCAGACACGATCCTCCCTCCCTGGAGTTCCATGTACCTGTCCAGTCGGGCCATTGGATCCGGGATCCTCGCGATCTGTTCCACGATCGTCGTCATTCCACTACCTCCCTGAGGAGATCACCGAGCGATGCCGGCTCCCGGACATGCGTAAGGTACCATTCCCTGAGGAGCACCTCAAGCGCATTGGAACTGATCATTTCAGCCTGTTTTATTCCCGTTTTTCCAACTTTAAGATCTAACATATTATTTCAAGCACGGAAAAACGAAAAATGGGCGCGAGTGCCTCTCCCCGCGTCAAATGCGGTTCGGATACTGTCACCATTCGCACCCACTTCACCTCCTTTTTAATGTGCTTCTGAAAAAACGGCCGAAGCAGTTCGGCGTTCCTCCTGGCCTCAATTTCATCGACCATTTTCACGTACACCATGGTGCTCTTCGGATCGGCATGTCCGAGGTGAAACTGCACCCTCCTGAATTCCGCCCCTCTCCTGAAGAGCTCGGTGGCAGCGAAGCGGCGCAGTGAATGCGAATTCACCTTCGGGCATCCCGCGTCCGCTGCCCTCTCCCTGATCAGGTTCCTCAGACACACTGAAGATTTGGGTCACATGGATGTATACCTGCGTGGAACTCAGGCTCTTGTGTCCGTGGAGCACCTGTATCTTGCGGGTATCCATCACATGCCAGCGCACCACTCTTTTGAGCAGTGTTGTCGCGAACCAATGCCGCAGGAAAAGGTTTCTTGGTGTTTTAGGACTGGCACCCGGAAAGATCATCAAAGGAAATAGGACATTCCCGAATGAAGTAAGACTTTATTTACATTGACGCATATATGCATACATATATGGTCAAAGTAATCTCAATACAAGATGACGTATACGAAGCGCTTTCGAAAGACAAAGATAAGAAATCCTTCTCCCAGGTGATAAGAGAATTGCTAGCAGGTTCAAGGAAGGAAACGACTGTGGGCGACTTGTCTGCTTACTGGGGGATTCTTTCCCATGAGGAGGCTGGAATATTAGAAGATGAGGTAACCGAAGGTAGGAATAGGACTAAACCACGAAATATAAGGGAAGTCTAACTTATGTCTCCGATCATTGATACTAACGTGTTGATAAATGCAGTGAAGGGTAATTCTTCTGCTAAGAGAGTCCTTGATAAGCATTCTGGGGAGAAGGCTTCAATCACAGTTATCAACAGGTACGAATTTCTCCGTGGAGTTCTTGGTTCACGGTTGAATCCAGCAAAGAGGGAAAAATTATTGGAACTTCTGGATCGATTCAAGGTCTATGAATTTACGTCCAGGACGGCTTATCATTGTGCAGAAGTTTACTGTAAACTTAAGGGCCGGGGAAGCCTAGTTAACGAGTTGGACATTCTGATTCTGGGAATATGTATAGAAAATAATGAGGTTCTCATCACAAGTGACAGGGATTTCCTGACAGCTGCAGAAACAGTACACGTTGAAATTGAATTCGTTAATGTTTGAATGCCAGTCTCGACGGCATGAAACTGCTAGATCATTCAATGAATTTCTAATAAAATGTATAGGTGGATACTGGTTTTTGCACTACCTGATCCAGACAAAGAATCGGTTGGAATCACAAATTTGTCGGCTTTGGTGTGAATTTCTGCCGTTTTTTCCTACTGAACTCAAGTTTCAAGAAAATTCCATCTTCACGTCAGAAATCAGAAAGAGACCTACTTCGACTCTTGGAAATCCACCTGACAAGTTGCGGTATTGGCAAGATTCCTTTCTTGTGTAATTAACAGGCATGGGACAAGAGACAGTCAGTCTTCATTGCGCGAAGCCTCTGTATTCTACTCCGGAGCCTATCCGGTGCATAGAATGAAAATTGGAACGGATACAACGAATCCTTTTATCCCGACCTGTTTATATCAAGTATGACGACTTTTGTGCTGGTTCCAGGTGGATGGCTTGGTGGCTGGGCGTGGAGAAAGATCACTCCTTTACTTGAAGAGAAGGGACACACGGTCTATCCAGTCACTCTCACTGGAATGGGTGATAGAATTCACCTGTCCACCAGAGAGGTCGGAATGGAAACAGCCATCCAGGATGTCTTGAATGTTATCGGATACAATGATCTTGACAATCTTGTGCTCGTGGGGCACAGCTTCGCTGGTAAAGTTGTTGCCGCGGTCGCAGATCAGATACCGGAAAAGGTAAAACTGCTCCTTTTCTTGGACGCCTTCCGGCCAGAGAAGGCGAGAACTCCGCAGGCAAGCTTTACTCCCACCGAATTTGGTTCCGTGCCGCCTGGCACGTGGTCGATCCCTTTCAGTGAGGAGATCCTCGAAATGATAGGCAAGGACGTGAAGGGAGCTGATCGCGAGTGGATGCTTGCGAAGGCCACTCCGTGGCCACTGAAACACGCAGTAGATCCCATCACACTTTCAGGAGCTTTTGATAAGGTTGAGCAGGCTTACATCTTTTGCACTGAGGGTGGGGACTCAGTCGAAGAAATCTTGGATGGAAAGTCAGGAAAATTGGAAGGGTCCTACAAGATCATCGAGGCAGGTCATTGGCCAATGATAACAAAGGCAGAGGAGCTAGCGGATGACATGATGACGCTGGCAGGCGCATGAAATTGCATTGCTAGACAGTGTGTGGGTTGCCGAAGAAATGCGTGTGAGAACATTAATAATCCTTATTTGTGAATTGAACTGAAGAGTCCTGGTGTCATAATCTGTGCCGAAACAAGGTTCTTAAATCTTTAGGGAATCTTATTTCATGGATCAAACGTTTCCAGTGGAAAGTAATTGCAAAATATGTAATGGCCAAGCTGACAGAGACTTTAAGCGAATTGAGGTTTGGCAGAATCTTTTATGGAGGCTCACCGCAAGCACTTACAAACAGGTTAAAGGATTCTGTTATCTTGAACCCAAGAGACATATCCGAAATACAACCGAGTTGAACGGAGAGGAAGCAAGGACGTTCGGAGCCGTAGTCGCAGCGGTCTCAAACGCAATCAAGATTGCATTTGACGCAAAACTCGTCTATCTGTACGTGTTCGGAGATCATATCCCTCACCTTCATGTGCACCTCGCACCACATCACGACGGAGATATTTTTCAGGATGACGTGGTTAAGAATTCTGTCAATCTAAGCGAGGAAACAGTGAATAGCGAAGAGGTGAAGGGAATGGCTTCGTCTATAAACAGCGCAATAAAGTTCTAAGTATACACGTCAAGCCCCCTCTCAGCTGGTCCGTGGATATCCTGTTGAATATCTAAGTGGGCACCAAAAATTGGGCAAAGTTCCGGGAATTCCATTCCATCGCGGGTCTGTTCCTGGTTCAAAACAGGCTCAGCCTAGGAGCTCTTCCACTTTCTTAACGTCTATCCCTATCCTTTTTGCTTTAACATACATTTCTCTATCGTCAGTCAACAGTACCAAGTTTAGGCTTCTACTGTAGAAAACATAAGAAGCGTCATAAAACGTTAACCCGGTGGATATGGAAAGGGACATTATCTCAGATATATGATTTGGTGAAAGCCTAATCACCTTGATTCTTGAGATTGCCTTTTCTATTTCCTTCGTCAAAACGATTATAGTATCACTTTCCAGGCCCTTTATGTGTCCGTCGTTTCCTTTGGTCAATACGCTTCCTATCTCATACCCTGTCAGGTCAAGGATGTAAGATTCACTCAAAATCGCTTTAACTCTATCTTCGGAACCAATGAAGAATAAAGAAAACAATGAGCTTGAGTCCACGACATACCTTGAACTCACCTTATCGTCTTTCATCTCTATCCTTCCGCAAATCTTTGAGAAGTTGATTTCTGTCCACACTCTTTAGCAGTTTACGAATCTTGGATAGACTTTCTAAGAAGTCTCTTTCATTCCTTCGCTCTATCTCGCTTTCCAAAGATTCTCTCATGACTTCAGAAAAGTTGATCTTCAATCTCTTGGCCTCTGCAAGAGTTTTTTCATCAACTCGTACACTTACCAGTTTCGTCATACAATGTTGTAATATGCAAAACGTATATATAATTCGTCCTAGACCACCACCGGGACATGAATGGTAGCACTAAACAAGTAACGATCGGATGAGGAGGGCCGTGTGCTATTAATGTTCTAATCGAACCCCTTATAAATGGATAGATGGAGAGTTGTTCAATCAAGTAAGCGGATGCCAAGAGCTGCAATGCCCATTTAAGCGTACGCAACCTGGACTACAATAGCTATTTGACGAGATTACATAAGCACTCTTTACAATTACGGCCGTAGTCTAGGTTCAGAATTGATGTAACACTAATGAGAGGAATCCGTCAGAACGAGAAGAAACGACAACAATACCTCGCCATAGGCTAGACACTTTTCTCCTTCAGGCGCTCTGACAATTCCTTGGATCCAACATGGCTAACATTCTGGTGAACTTCGGGAAATCCATCATCATTTGATACCAAGAAGTCAGCACGTAGTTGGACCGCAGTCGCGAGTACCATTGCATCTGGAAGTTTCAATCGTGTATTTGCCCTTATAATGGCTGAAGAGACTGCAATATCTAACGACAAAGGCACAACTCTGAAATTTTCATTCGTTAAGATTGCCGATAAGAATCCGCTGGCATCTTTATCTCTCTTATCAACATAGAATCCCGTTAGAACTTCTGAGATCACTAGAGTTGGTATGATCCCCTCAAGAACTCCGCTTTCAATTGCCAGCAATACTTCTCTTGAATGCTTGTAATACGGTGTTTCCTTGTTAAGAACATTAAGGAAAACGTTAGTATCTATACAAGCTCTAATCCCATTCATCTCTGAGTTTTTTCAACGACTTCGTTGCTTTCTCACTAAGTGGAGATGTGCTTTCCAAAAGTGAGACCAAGCTCTTTTCCTCGGCCTTCTTGATTACGATATCACCGTCTTTTCGTTCAAAGATTATTCGATCTCCCCTTGAGACTCCCAGGAATTTCCTAATTTCCGCGGGAATCGTGATTTGGCCCTTTGATGTTATTTTACCTAGATCTAATATCATATTCCTACTCGTAAGTAATCTATTCCTTACATCTAAGCCTTGCCAACAATTTAGAAGGAATAGTGGATAAGAAAGTATCCTAAATCTCGAATTTCATAGTTTTTCACTATGCAATTCACAAAATGCGGAGGGCCGGATTCGAACCGGCGAACCCCTGCGGGAATGGACCCTAAATCCATCGCCTTTAACCTAGCTCGACAACCTCCGCGATTGGGATCGGCGATCCATTAGAAGAATTAAATATATTCTCAATATGAGAAGCAGTGCTCTACGAAATAGACCATGCAAGGCTGTCAGAACTGATTGTTCCGGGCAGATCGTTAATTTTACTGCTCAATCCTGATGATCAGCATTTCTCCAGAACATTCGGCAAGATGGAATTCAACAACGCGATGAAGGTGCTGCTGGATCTCCGCTCCAGTCGTGGTGTTCCCATCATCACGGTTGCCTGTGAATACTTGAATAACACCGAAAGTCTCAGGGATCAGGTAATGAAGCAAAAACGCGATCTCAGGACATCACGATCCTCCTCCCAATCCGGACAGTACGAAAATCTGTTAAAAGAGTACAGGGAAGTGATGAGGCAACTGTCCGATGCAACGGCGGCCGTATCGAATCGTGAAAACGTCTTTGCCGATAACAACGTAACCGATAAAGTCAACTTTGACATTACCGACAGGGTCATCGTCGCAGGGTTCGACACAGACGCTGAGGTACTTATGTCTGCAAGCGGTGCAATATCTAGGGGCATTCTTCCAATCATAGTGAGCGATGGGGTCTCTTCTCCCAGTGAACGTCTCCACTTCGGTGCTCTGGAAATAATGTCAGGTTTTGCGGAGATAGTGGACAGCAGGGAAATTCAGGCGTTACTTGAAG
>JAJZLK010000038.1:0-816 GCA_021803655.1 Thermoplasmata archaeon | reverse complement strand
CAATTCTACTGGGCGGAGTTCCAGGTGTAGGCAAATCAAGCATCTCGGGATACATTGCAAGAAACCTTGACATAGACATAGTTCTCTCCGGAGACTACCTGAGGGAATTCTCGCGTGGCCTGCTGAGCAAGCCTGACGTTGACTCCATCGGCGTGAGTGTATACGATTCGTGGAAATTATTCGGCGAAAAGAACAGGGAAAATATAATCCGGGGGTTCGCCAGGCAATCAGAGATCCTTGCCCCTGGAATAACCAGAGTGCTTGAAAGATCACAGAAGAACGGGGAGTACCTGATTCTTGAGACTCTCTACTTCAGCCCTGAACTGGTACCGAAGGAGATACTGGATCAGTGCATTGCTCTCTACATTTACATTTCAGACGAGGAGGTGCACAGGAACCGTCTTCTGGAAAGAGGAAAGTTTACGCACGCCAATTCCCCCGGTGAACGGCTGGCGTCTCACCTGCCTGAATACAGGACGGTTATGGATCGCTGTGTTGAAACCTCCCGAAAAATGGGAATAAAGGTTTTCGATAACATGGACTACGGAAGAACCAGAGACGAAATCATGAAATATGTGGAGGAACAGGTTGGCACAGATTGATCTTCAGGAAATGAAGGAACTGGGAAAAAGGATACACCGCGTAATTTCTTCCATGGACGAGTATCGTGAACCTGGCCGATACACTCTGGAACTGGAGGATTTGAAGATTGGGTTCGGGGAAAGTTACCCGATAAAGGCAACCGAGAAGTTCCTGGGATATTACGATCCATCCGTGAATATAGCCTTCAACCCGTCAGTCTCATTCAGTACCGAT
>JAJZLK010000071.1 GCA_021803655.1 Thermoplasmata archaeon | reverse complement strand
GGGAAGGGCATTCCCGAATTCACGCCTGTGGAAAGTGCTACAGCGGCGGAACTCTCAAAAGGAGGTCTACGAGTTGCCACTCTATGAAGCAGGAACCTCCAGTCGCTTGCGATGGAGAGGATGTCAGTTCTGGACAGTAAATATCGGTTCATGGCGCCATAAGTCTCATCCCTAATCCACGAGCGAATGAACTGTTATCTTAACTAGAGTGATATCAGTATTGCTGGAATGGTCTTAATGAGTGGTTCAAAACTGAAAAAGATTGACGAGATAGCGTCAGGACTGGGACTCTCCGAGGAAGAATACGAAACTTATGGAGGACAAATTGCCAAAGTTTCTTTATCGGCATATGAAAGAAGGAAAAATAAGCAGGCAGGAAAACTTATACTGGTTACCGGTACAAACCCGACTTCTGCTGGAGAAGGAAAGACAACGACTGTAATAGGGCTGGGACAGGCGTTCAGCAAACTTGGCAAGAAGGTAGCCATTGCGCTCAGGGAACCATCACTCGGGCCATGCTTCGGAATTAAGGGTGGCGCCACGGGCGGTGGAAAGGCAACCGTGGAACCCAGCGACAGGATAAACCTGTTCTTCACATCAGATTTTCCCGCCGTTACGGCTGCGCACAATCTTCTTTCTGCAATGATCAACAATCACATCTATCACGGGAACGCCCTGGGAATCGAACCCAAGATGATTACGTTTCCAAGAACAATAGATATGAATGACAGGTCACTGCGCAGCATAATCACCGGGGTAGGGCCGTCTGAAACCGGGGCAATGGCGAATGACAAGTTTGTTATAACCCCTGCATCGGAAATCATGGCGATTCTCGGACTCTCTAAAGATTATAATGACCTCAAGAAGAGACTGTCAGGAATACTTGTAGGTTTCACCAGGGACAACAAGCCAGTCTTTGCACGGGACCTGAAAGCGGAAGGTGCCATGGCAGCCCTGCTGCGTGATGCCCTGAAACCGAATCTTGTGCAGACAAATGATGGAGTTCCCGCCTTTATTCACACGGGTCCATTCGGGAACATAGCCCACGGTACATCAAGCATAGTTGCAGACAGAATCGGGCTCCGCCTTGCTGATTATGTGATAACTGAGGCCGGTTTCGGATCGGAACTCGGAGGAGAGAAGTTCTTTGATCTTGTTACCAGGATAGTGGATCTTGATGTGCATGCAGTTGTGATTGTTACAACGCTGAGGGCCCTGAAGCATCAGGGGAAGTCCAAAGAACCAGGATCTGAGGATCTTGTTGCACTGGAAGCAGGTATTCCCAACCTGCTCAGGCACGTGGAGATAATGAGGGGATTCGGAGCTGAACCGGTGGTTGCTGTCAACGCATACTCATCGGATACTGAGAAGGAGAAGGATTTCCTGACGTCCTTCCTTGATTCGCACAACGTTCCATGGGCATTTTCCTCCGTTTATACCCAGGGGGGAGACGGCGGGCTGGAACTCGCCAGAAAAGTTCTTGATCACACCAAGGAAGATCCCCTGACCATAAAGAGAAAATATTCACTTGACGATACCGTGAAGGAAAAGATCCGGAAGATAGCCACTGAAGTCTATGGTGCCAGCGACGTCAGGTATAGTCCCCAGGCAGTGAAGGACCTGAGGCGGATAAAGTTGGTAGGAGCCGAGAATCTCCCTATCTGCATGGCTAAGACACAGTATTCCATCAGCGATAACCCCACACTCCTAGGATCGCCCAGAGACTTTGTAATGACTGTGCATTCCATCGGCATCTCCTCTGGAGCAGGATTCCTCGTTCCATACCTCGGCGAGATAATGACCATGCCCGGTCTTCCTGCGAAGCCCGCCGCTGAGAATGTCGATCTCACAGAAGATGGAGAGATAACCGGGCTGTTCTGAAATCTATCCAGAACAGGCCATTGATGCCATCGATGCAGGCTGTCAGGAGAAAAGAACCTCACTTAACTTTCGGCCGCTTTCAGGGACTATCCTGATGTACGACGACGAAACAGCAGGAATGAAGGTAGCGTTTCCCATGGTGCCAAAAACGGTTTAAGTCATACTGTCCTCTAGTTACGTGGACGATCTCCTCAAGTTTCTTGGCGAACCATTCCTGCTTGATGATACGTTCACGGATGAAATACCGATCTCGTTTATTGCAGACGATTTTCCCGAAGGGAGTGTTTACCAGCGATCGGTGATAAGCGTTGATGACATCGCAGACGAGATTGGGCTGAAACATGAAATCATCCTGATCTCCCCGGCCGTTCACAGAGGAAAATTTTCCATGGCACTGGAAATGGAGACCAAGATTGAATCGGTCTCAGTGGTTCAGTGCCGAGGACGCAACAGGGGTGAGGCTCTCAGGAAAGCCCTCAACGAAAGCAGGGGAAGGATAATCGTGTTCTTTTCCACAAGGGAAGTCTATGATCCTGCTGCCTCAGACATACTGATAGAATTCATCAGGAACAGGGACAAGAAGCTCCTGGTTTCAAATTTTACAGCTTTCCCCAGAAGCCTGCTTGAAGTGACCGGAGACATGGCTGAGTTCAGGTACGGGTCACTTTCCAACCTCTATTCGAGGATTGCCAGGATCTTTGGAGTTATCGTCTGTCAGGTTCCAAACATGGGGCCGGTAATCGTCCGGAGCGGGTTTTCCAGGCCGGATAACAATCGATCGGAAAGACATAGTTTTCTTGGAAACGTTGACATAATTGTCGCCAACGGACTCGGGATCCGGGACTCAATGTCAAAAGCACTCATTCACGATTCCATGACGGTCCGGTTTCTCCTGTCCCTCTACTATGGTCTTTGCGGGATCGTCGGGAAAATAGAATACCTGTTCATGAAAAGGCCGCTGAGGGGAAAGTTCGTGCATCTCGTTGAATCCGCTTTTGAGTCCATGGTGCTTGAGGAATACAAGAGGTTCACTCCGGATATCGTTCCTGAGGTTGTGATGACTTATCCTGATTTTCAAGTTATAAAGCGCAACAGCAATCTCTGGCACAGAACAGGCGGGTCGCTGTCAAGGTACCTGAGGATAGGGGATTCCTCTGCCGTAAACAAATAATTATATTATCAGGCAAATTGCCGTCGTGTGCGAATAGCCGTTTATGTCATTT
>JAJZLK010000058.1 GCA_021803655.1 Thermoplasmata archaeon | reverse complement strand
TTTCAGGAGAATACCCTCATTCAATGGCGTGATCAGGTTGAAAATCCGGGTCCCGAGTCATCTGATCAGGGATTCGATGAGATTATAGAAAAGGTCTATAGTTAGTCTCTTTATTGTCCATTTCATTCAGTCGTAACTGGCCGCCTAAGTATCCACCACCCGGTGGGGGTGTTATGACCTGGCTAGAGATGGAACCTCCAGAATTGTTGCTATAAACATTAGGAGGTAATAGTTGTGGGACAAAGAAATAGTATCTTCCACTCATTCTTTCGTGAATAAGCGTGGGAATGAAGCGTCCACTGGTTTCAAGCAAACGAACAACTAACGTGTAATTTTCTCCCGATAAAGCATTCTCAACTTTAAGAAACGAATACGAGATCATGCCATTGCTATCATTATTCGCTTTTCTCGTTACAATAAATGTTCCCGTTTGATTAGGCTCCCTTACGAATTGCTGGTGGTCTTTCTGGATGGTAAATTCAAGAGAGTTCAACGGGGCCAAAAATGAACTGGCTCTTATCGCGTTGTGGGATTGACTCGCAACAAACTTGGTTGTCAACCGAACAAAACTCTTGTTGAAAGGAGCAATTGAAGAGGTAACAAATTCTTTGTGGTGATCTTGAATTGTTGAGTATTGGAACTTTGCATTGAGACCCGCTCCGGAATCCATGATGGAGTTCGACAACACTTCAGGATTTGGAGTGACTGGCAACCCACTACTTGTCACGCCAAGCAGCAAGATCACAAGAACTACCCCTCCGACCATATTCAGCCTTGAGTGCTTAAGAATCTTAGGCACCACCTTGCATCCGAATAGTTTAGGTATAAGAATTCTTTGTTGGGCACTATGGCGAAAATAGACAGTTGGTCCACTTTTCATGGTTAACCATTAGAATACCACGCCAGCTTCCAATTCTCCAGATACCCTGTGTGAGGTATACAAGATTATCGCGTAGAAGACACCTTTATCTGAATTCTCTGATTAATAGTACTTGAACCACATCCAACCACCAATTTCCGCCGGTGCATGTGCAAAATTAATTAATGAACTATGGCTTATCTGAGGTGCAGTACATAGTAATTTTTGGCGGAGTGATGTCCGGCCTTGGCAAGGGAATCATCGCATCCAGTTTGTCTCACCTGCTCGCAAACAGCGGAAAGAAAGTATCGGTAGTGAAGATCGATCCATACCTCAATTATGATGCAGGCACAATGAATCCATACCAGCACGGGGAGGTTTTTGTGCTCGATGACGGCAGCGAATCAGACCTGGACCTTGGAAACTACGAGAGATTCCTTGACCAGGACCTTACCGGAGACAGCAACATAACGACGGGAAAGGTCTACAAGGAAGTCATAGAAAAGGAGAGGAGGGGAGACTATCTCGGCAGTACAGTACAGATCATCCCCCACATCACCAACGAGATCAAGGAACGAATCAGGAAGGTTGGAAAATCCGGTTCCGATATCACGGTAATAGAGGTTGGAGGTACAGTAGGGGATATTGAATCCATGCCTTTTCTCGAGGCCATGAGGCAGCTTCACAGGGAGGAGGGTGAATCAAAGGTGATCTTTGGACTGGTTACGCTCATTCCGGAGATAGGAAGCAGCATGGAACAGAAAACAAAACCGACCCAGCACAGCGTGAGCAGCCTGAGGAGCCTGGGAATCGTGCCTGATCTGATCTTCGCAAGGTCAAAGAAACCGCTGCAGAATGAAACAAGAAGGAAGATATCTCTTTTCACCGATGTCCCGGAGAGCGGAATTATCAGCGTTACTGATGCAGACAGCATTTATTTCATTCCGGGGATGCTTTACCGGCAGGGGATTCTGGACTATATTTCCAGAAAACTTTCCACCGGAAAGCTCGTGTACGTTGATAAGTGGAACAAATTTACGGAGAACCTTGCGAATCCCGGAGAATCAGTAAAGATAGCCATAGTGGGAAAGTACACCGAACTCAGTGATGCCTACATAAGCCACAGGGAAGCGTTCACTCACGTGACAGGAAAGAACGGCATCGCTGTGGAAATCAAGTGGGTAGACTCCGATCTCCTGAAGAAGACCACAGAACCACTGTCCGATGTGAACGGAATACTTGTTCCGGGAGGATTCGGATATCGTGGCATTGAAGGAAAAGTCATTGCAGCGAGGTACGCAAGAGAGAATGGAATACCATTCCTCGGAATATGTCTCGGTTTCCAGGTAGCCGTTATCGAAATCGCCAGGGATGTTCTCGGACTGGAGAAAGCGAACAGTGCAGAATTTGACGCGAACACGCCGGACCCGGTCATAGATCTGCTTCCGGAGCAGGAAGGCGTGGTTTCCAAGGGGGCAACCATGCGTCTGGGACTGAAGAACGTCATCCTGAAGGAAAACTCACAGGCATCCCGGATCTACGGGGGAGCAAAAGTGGTACAGGAGAGGCACAGGCACAGATACGAGGTCAACCCGCGTTACATCCGTAGTCTGGAAGACAATGGCGTGATCTTCAGCGGTTGTGACGAGGAAGGGATCAGGATGGAATTTCTCGAGCTGAGTGACAGACAAAACTTTATTGCTTCACAGTACCATTGTGAATTCAAGTCAAGGCCGCTCTCTCCATCAAGGCCCCATGAGAGCCTGGTTATGAGCGCCTTGGCGCATGCAAAAGGAAAGGAGGGGAAATTATCAAAGAAATACTCGACGGCTTGAGGCAGAAGGTCATCAATAGAATTAGCACTGACGATAAATTCAGGGAGAAGATGAGCAAGGTGAACAAGAGTTTCTCTGTTGAATTTGACGGAACTGCAAACTACAACTTCAGGATAGAAAACGGGAACATAGGGGAGATCATGGAGGGGAAGAAGGATGCTGACATTGCCATCTCCGTTGACTCCGAGACCTTCAGGAAGATACTCTCCAATGAGACAGATGCCATGTCCGCTTACTTCGAGAAGAAACTGCGGATCAAGGCATCGCTGATGGACAAGCTGCTTCTCAGCGATATTTTCAAGTAGGAGAGAAGTGAGCAAGACGAAGATCAGGCCTGTCACTCCCGAATCGCTCAAGAAGTACGACTTCGAAATGAACCGGGAAGTGGTCAGGGCCTATGCCCTTGCCGAAAGGCTGAGAAGGCAGGGGAAGGATGTAGTCGACAGTGTTGAGATTCCTCTGGCCATAGACATGGCGGACAGGATTGAGGAACTGATCGGCATAAAGGGCATTGCGGAAAGGATCCGGGCCGAGAAGGACATGACCAGGGAGGAACTCTCGCTCAAGATCTCCGTGGAGGTCGCCAGGGACCTCAGGGAAAAGGACGAGAGGCTTGCGCTCGATAAAGCTGTCCGGGTGGGGCTGGCGATTCTCACTGAGGGAATACTTGTGGCCCCTCTTGAAGGAATTGCGGAAGTCCATATCATAAAGGAAGGAAACAGCAGCTATGCATCGCTGGTCTATTCGGGGCCAATCAGGGGCGCAGGAGGAACTGCACAGGCCCTGAGCGTGCTCATAGCCGATATAGTGAGGAGGGAACTTGGCATAGGGGAATTTGTTCCGGACGACTCAGAGATAGAGAGATACGTTGAGGAGATCCAGAGTTACAACAGGGTCAAGCACCTTCAATATCTTCCGTCGGCAGAAGAAATAAGGATGGTCGTGAAGAACAGTCCAGTGTGTATAGACGGAGAAGGCAGCGAAGAGGAAGAGGTCTCAGGACACAGGGACATGAAGAGGGTTTCAACCAACAGGATAAGGGGAGGAATGTGCCTTGTCATCTGTGAAGGTTTAATACAGAAGGCAAGCAAGATCCTGAAGTACACCAAGTCAATGGGACTTACGGAGTGGGAATTCCTTTCTGCCTTTGGAAAAGGGGTTGAGAAGGAGGGGAAGGAATCCGTCAAGTCGGAGAAATTCCTCAAGGATATCATCGCGGGAAGGCCGGTGTTCAGTCATCCGGGAATGCCCGGAGGATTCAGGCTGAGGTATGGCAGATCAAGAATATCCGGTCTTGCTGCGGCATCTATCCATCCAGCCTCAATGATCATCCTTGGGGGCTTCATTGCCACGGGAAGCCAGATGAAGATAGAGCTACCGGGAAAGGCTGCGGCAATTACTGCATGCGACAGCCTGGACGGTCCGAGCGTACTGCTCAATGACGGTTCGCATGAGAGGATAAGAACAGTGGAGAGAGCAAAGGAGGTCATGGGCAGCATACGGCAGATTACTGAAGTCGGGGACATCCTGATCTCATACGGGGAGTTCCTCGAGAACAATTACCGGCTCAAGGAGGGAGCCTTCGGCGTTGAGAGATGGAACCGGATGGCTTCTCAGTTTCCGGAAGTAGACAGCGCAGCAGTCCCTGATCAGTTCCAGGCTGTTGAGATATCAAGAAAATACGGCATCCCTCTCCACCCGGAGTATGATCTGCTCTTCCATGACGTTACGATTGACGAATTGCTCAGGATCAGGACAGCGCTTGCCGGACTCACTGTCACGCAGGATCGGATCCGGATAGACGGAGAAATGTCGGATATCCTCGTAAGGCTGAATATGGAATTCACGAGGGATGGAGATTTCCTGCTGCTGAAATGGTACTATCCTCTTGTTGTGTGCCTCGGACTCGACGTGAAGGATGGAACGATCTCTGAGTCCTCGATTCCAGACATGGCAGTGACAGACCCGGTTGCTTTCGTGTCGTCGCTGTCCGGTCTTAAGATAGTCCCAAGGGCTCCCACAAGGATCGGTGCAAGAATGGGGAGGCCAGAGAAAGCCGGCGACCGGAAGATGAAGCCAAAGGTACATACACTGTTTCCAGTGGAGAGCTACGGTGACGTCAGGAGATCGGTGCTCAACGCAGGAAAGAACAAGGGACAGTACACGGCGGAGTTTCTCCCGCGGGACTGTGAGAACTGCGGCAACGTGACTCCCGTTCCTCTTTGCGAGAAATGCGGATCGACCACTAAGGCGAGGGACAAGCCCATGAAGATAGAGCTTGACCTCAGGACGATTATTACAAAGGCTGAGGCGAGGATTGGCATTGTTCCGTCGGCTCATGGGGACGTGAAAGGGGTCAAGAAGCTCATGTCAAGCAACAGGGTCTGTGAGCCGCTGGAAAAGGGAATAGCAAGGGCTTACTACGACGTTTCCGTTAACAAGGACGGGACCTGCAGGTACGATGCAACGGACGTTACGCTGACTCACTTCAGGTGTGATGAGATATCCATGAGCGAATCACAGGCAGCGGACCTGGGATATGATCACGGGAGCATGAACGAGATATTTGCGCAGGACGTCATAATCCCGGATGATGCTGGAGAATACCTGCTTAAGGTATCAAGATTCATCGACCACATCCTAGTGCAGTACTATGGTTCGGAGCCCTTCTACTCGTGCAAGACGAAGGAGGATCTCATCGGGAAGATAGTGATAGGCCTGGCGCCGCACACTTCCGGCGGAATTGTGGGGAGGATCATAGGCTTCACGAAAGCTTCAGGCTGTTTTGCGCATCCATTCTTCCACGCAGCAAAGAGGAGGAACTGCGACGGGGATGAGGACAGCATCATGCTCCTGCTTGACGGACTCCTGAACTTTTCAAGATCATTCCTGCCGTCCACCAGAGGAGGACTCATGGACGCCCCCCTTGTGATCACCACCAAACTGAATCCTGAGGAAGTTGACAAGGAAGCCCTCAGCATGGATACAATCAGCTCATACCCTGAAACATTTTACGAGGAATGCAGGAAAGGATCGAAACCGTCTTCCATAGAGGAGATGATGAAATCGACAAAGGTTTTCATGAAGGAGAACGGGACGTACTGCGGTACCGGTTACTCCTTTGAGGTGACGGATATCAACTCCGGAGTCACGGTTTCTGCATACAAGACCATTGCAACAATGCCGGAAAAGATAGAGAAACAGCTCGGGCTGGCGAGGCTGATAAGGGCAGTGGACGCGGACGATGTGGCTGCGAGGGTGCTCGAATCGCACTTCCTCCCTGACATATATGGAAATTTCAGGGGGTTCTTCACCCAGACTTTCAGGTGCACAAAGTGCAGCGCAAAGTACCGGAGGGTTCCGCTTTCCGGAAACTGCAGGTCTTGCGGTTCAGAATCCATTATCCTGACAGTACACAGGGGCGGGATAGTGAAGTATCTGGAAGAGACGAGGAAGGTGCTTGACCAGTTCAAGCTGCCCGACTACCTCAGGAGCAGGATCGAGAACCTGTCGAGGACGATCGAGAATACCTTCGTGCAGGACGAACATGAAATATCACTTGTGGATTACGGTGGATAGATATGATTGGATCACTTTTTATAACGGGACCGGCAGGAACCGGGAAATCAACGTTCTGTGGCAGCATGAAGAATTACATCCAGATGAACAACGCAGAGTGCTTTGCGGTGAACCTGGACCCAGGTGCGGATTATATACCTTATGAGGCAGATGTTGACGTAAGGGAGTGGATCTCGCTTCCGGAGATAATGCAGGATTATAATCTCGGGCCGAACGGGGCACAGGTTGTTGCAGCAGACCTGATGCTTGACCGGGTCGACGAGATAAAGCGGGGGATAGACGATCTTGGCGAGGGCTACATTCTTTTCGACACGCCGGGGCAGATAGAGTTATTCTCTTTCAGGCAGGGAAGCGTCAGGCTTGTGGATGAACTCACAGGGGGAAAAACCATGATGTCGTTCTTAGCTGACTCTGTGATCGCAACAACGCCATCCGGCTTTGTATCACAGAAGATGCTTTTCGGATCCGTTTTTTACAGATTCTTCAAGCCAATGCTCTTCGTGCTTAACAAGTCAGATATGATAACCGCCGAAGATCTTGCAAGGGCACAGAGATGGGAGGCAGATCCGGATCTGCTGTACGACGACCTCAGGGATGAGAAGCAGTCCATGGTTAAGGAATACCTTCTTGGAGTTGTCCGGTCATTCAAGGAGAGTGAGCTGATGAACCAGATGTACCCGACGTCATCAAACGACATGTCAGGGCTGGAGGATATATATTCGCAGATGACGCTTTTCTTCCTAGGGGGAGAGGATACGGACACGGCGTACAAGGATGAATAGTCTGCCGGTTTTGCAAACCACAGAAACAAGATCATCGCTAGACGTACTGGGTACAGTCAGTATAATCTTGTATAGGTGTGAGTGAAGTGCTGTCTCAACAGATATTTTTTCTCGGTGTCATAATTTCATTCCAATAGTCGGGTGGGACGGACTCAGGATAGCACATACCAGACATCCGAAGATATTCACCAGGAAGTGGTACCGGATCGGAACGCTTGTCGATTTGGCAGACATATTCATACTCAGCGTGGCAGCGGCGTTCATGTTTCCTGTAATAGAGACGCCTCATGCCTGGATTGGGGAGTACATGATAGTATTCTGGTTAATGCTCCTGGCCTCTTCTCCGGTAATCATTCTTGCCGTCATTGCGCGCATTCTCCTTTTCCGTGCGAGACATTCTCCTTCCGGGGATATTTAGGGTTGTAAAGTAACAACTTGTTCAGTTCGAATCGTAACCCTTGCCTGTCTTGTGGTCACCCAAGTCCCTAAGGCACAGGAAGATCCCAGCATTACCCAACAGCAATTCTTCACAACGTTAAGGTTATCCAGGAACAGGTTCAAGAGGAAGGAGAGACTATTTAGGACTTCATACTGGAATCATAGCCACCTATCAACCGTGATTTGGCATTTTCCTGGAAGCAAAAGAAATAATAAAGTCACTAGGTTTATCAATTAATGAAGCGAAGTGCCCTGTTAACTATCACAAATATCCTGCTGATCTTGTTCTTTGCCTCAATTTCGTTCGCGAACCGCTTCATGTACTCTCATTCCTTGATAGTCATCTTGAGTGTCCTGACAATGAGCGGTTCGTTCCTGTTGTTTCGATTTTTTTCAGGCTTGATTATAAAAGGACACTACGGGAGTTCAGAAATAGCCTCAACCGGGGGACTCGCCAAATCATCTTCGGGCAACCATGGCGTATCCGCAGCCAGAAGCAGAGACCTGCAGGCATTCGGTATGTTTCTTGCGGGAGTCGGAATAATTTCATTTATCGTTGGAGCGTTTGGAGAGTCTCTCTACGCGTATTCGTATACAGTCAACGGTCAACTGGTGTTCTCTGTCGGCTTCACTTTCTTCATGGTTCTGACACTTGCAGGTTCGGCGTTTTACGGAGTCGGGTCTGCGAAATAGGACGTGCACTTCTACTCGATCGCAGGTTCGTGACAGAGTCGCAGGTCGCAAGATAGAAAATAATCATATCTCACAGAATGGGTCATATCGAAAGCTTCCCGGGGGTATTCCAGAAACAGTGTCTCGAAGCATCACGTCTGCGGAAAGTGCCTGTTAACTCTGCAGATCGAACACATCCTGAAAAACTGTACATAGTAATGTTCGCCATCTTTTTTATCATGTGAACGCTAAATAAAGGATTCTCCATAGTCTTGTAGGCAACTTTAAATCCTCACGGAGCCGCCTTAAATACGTTACAACAGCGAATCTGTTTCCCATGAAAAAGATTTATCTAACCTGTATCTCATCCACTTATGTCATCTAAAAGGCACTGTGTTATATGCTCCAACCTGATTTTCACGGGCCTTTTCTGCTCCACATGCACCGTGGAGATCCACAGGGCAAGAACCGCGGAAGATCAGCCGTTCGACGAATGGCTAAACAGCAACAGGAACCAGAGAAGATCCGGATCTGATGAACGTAACACTGTTCGGTTGGACAATTTTTATCAATTCTGAACAAATAGGTTTTTAAAGTCGGGGTAAATTTGTGATACGGTGAACACATGGCAGAAAAATGGAATAACAAAGACGGACTTAAGCCGAAAGACCTGGACGGAATTTCGAACCAGCAGATAGATTACCACTTTGAAACTCACTACAAAGGATACGTTAACAAGCTTAACGAAATCTGGGAGAAACTCCTGTCCACGGACAGATCAAAGGCGAACCAGAATTATTCCGAGTTCAGGGAACTGAAGCTTGAGGAGACATTCAATTATGACGGTGCGCTTCTCCACGAACTCTATTTTGGAAACCTCCAGAAGGGGCATGAGAAAGTCCCGGAGTCATTCAAGAAGGCAGTTGAGAAGGACTTCGGCAGCTACGAGAAGTGGGTGGAAGACTTCAAGGCTACGGGAATAGCATTCAGGGGATGGTCCCTGCTGGTATTCGATCTGAACACGGGAAAGCTGAGAAACATCGGAGCTGACGTACACAACACCAACGGCATCTGGAATGCTCTTGTTGTGCTCTCCCTCGATGTATACGAACATGCCTACTATACTGACTACGGTCCAAAGAGAGCCGGTTACCTTGACGCGTTCATGAAGAATGTCAACTGGAAACTGGTCGAGGAGAGACTGGCAAAGGCACAGAAAGTTTACGAAGTTTTCAAGTGAGCAGAGACCAGCGTGAAAACCCTCAGGGAAGAGATCCGGGAGAGCATTGACAGGGACTCCGATCTCATCCGGAAGAGGGTTACAGATTTTTTATCTTTCAGGAAGGCGGAAAAGGAGGAACTCTTCGGGGAGCTCTGCTTCTGCATACTCGCAGCAAATACCTCTGCGGAAATGGGAATAAGGGTGCAGAACGCTATAGGGAATCGCGGATTTCTGGAAATGGAACCGGACGAGTTAAGATCCGAGTTAAACAGGATAAGGTGCAGGTTTTACAACAACAGGTCACGGTTCATAGTTGAGGCAAGGGAGATCGCAGACGACCTTCCTGAAATCGTGAACTCAGAGAACACAGAGGAAGCCAGGGATGAGCTAGTGAGGAGGGTCAAGGGAATAGGATACAAGGAATCATCGCACTTCCTGCGCAACGTTGGAACTTTTGATTTTGCAATCCTGGATAAGCACATCGTTGGAATGATTTCCCGGGATATGGGAGTTGAACCGATAAAGTCATTTTCAAGGAAGAAGTACATGGAGATGGAGGGGCACTTCAAGGATCTCGCCAGGGAGTTCAACTTGAAGCCTGGAGTACTGGATCTCCATATGTGGAAGATCGCAACCGGGAAGGTGCTGAAATAAAGTGATCGATCTGAGGTATTCAAGAAGGATGGACATAAATCACCGGTACCTTACGGGAGACTCGTTTTCCCTAATGGATTCGGCCGGAAAGGCCGTTGCAGAGTACGTTCTCACGAATTATCATGGAAAGCAGAGGGTCCTGATCGTATGCGGCCCCGGAAACAACGGGGGCGATGGATTCGTAGCCGGCAGTTACCTGGAATCAAGAGCCGACGTGACAGTGCTGCCACTGGTCAGCACCGAGATGTATTCCGGCGATGCCAGGAAGGCAATGCTCAGGTATACAGGTCGCATTTCGGCCGCTGACAGTATCGCTGAAGAGATCGATCGCACTGACCTCATCCTTGACTGCATTTTCGGGACAGGGATCGGTAAGGAACCATCCGGAATCTACCGGGAAGCAATTGAGCTAATAAACGCATCCGGAAAGGAAACGGTGTCCGTGGACATCCCTTCTGGGCTGGGAAGGGATACTGTCATAAAGCCGCACTGCACCATCACGTTCCACGATTTCAAGGAAGGAATGTCAGAGGAAAATTGCGGACAGATTCACGTTGTCAGGCTCAATTATCATGAAAAGTCAGAAAACTATTCCGGACCTGGAGAATTTGCCTATTTTCCATATCCTTCAAGAAGTTCCCACAAGGGGATGAACGGAACCGTAGCCCTGGTCTCAGGCTGGGAATTCCATGGATCGGCTGTTATGGCAGCTGAATCTGCGGGGGAAGCCGGAGCAGACCTCGTAAAGATCTATTCAAACGGAACGGATGGTGATTCGATTCCGTTCCTTCATCCATCTATCATCGTGAGGAAAATCGGAAGCATCGAGGATCCGGTCAAAGAAATCGGGAAGTCCGGTTGTGTCATGGTCGGATCTGGAATGGGCAGGGGGAAGGAATCAATGGACTTCATGGAGAAGACCCTGAAGGGAACGACCGGTAACCTTGTGATCGACGCCGACGGAATTCATCTGCTCTCCGAAAAGCCATCACTGATCAGCGGAAGAAAAGCGGTCATAACTCCGCACGCAGGAGAATTCAGGGACCTCACGGGGATGGAACCTGATGAAAAGAATGCCAGGAAGGCTGCTGCAGATCTCGGGGCAGTGCTGCTTCTCAAGGGCCGGGTGGATATAATCACTGACGGAACGCGGGTAATATACTCGGAAGGGGGAAACCAGAGACTCACCATGGGAGGGACCGGCGACATGCTTGCAGGCGTTGTTGCTTCCTTCATGTCTAAAGGCATGCCTCCTCTCTGGGCTGCAAGCCTGGCCAGCTATGTCCTGAAGAGGAGTGCTGACTCACTGTTCGAGGAGAAATCCATCTGGTACGATCAGCAGGATCTTATGAACATGATTCCGGGTACGCTTAAATGGACAGAATCATTCTGCAGACAGTAAGGATATGGTGCGGTATTGAAGCAGTATGTTCTGGACACCTCGGCACTTATTTCCGGGCTGTTTAACCTTGCCGACTCGAAATTCTACATCCCGGATTCAGTGGTTGGAGAGATACAGCATGGAAATCTCCCGATGTTCATGGAAAGCATCTCCTCATCCCTGAATATAATGTCTCCTTCCCGCGCAAACGTGGAGGCTGTTAAGAGAAAGGCGAACTCCACGGGTGACCTCCAGAAGCTGAGCCCGACAGACATAGACGTGATTGCCCTTGCATTAGAAACCGGCTCTGCCGTACTTAGTGACGACTTTGCGATACAGAATGTGTGTTCATCCCTGGGAATAGAGTTTGTGCCGGCTACAATCCGGCCCATCAGTGACCAGGTACGTTGGGCAGGAAGGTGTTCAGGGTGCGGAAAGAATTATTCTTCCACCTCGGGTACCTGTGTTATCTGCGGACACAGTATAAGACGGGTAAGGAAGAAGTCAGATAAAATTAAGAAATAAATATTTTGTCGGACAAATTTTTAAATTAGACAAGCATCCTTCCTCTATTACTATGTGGATGTATTTATAAAAACTACGTGTATTGCATTAGCAACACTACAAATGTATATATATGCTTTAGGTAATGTCTGACATGATATGACTGGTCATAGTAGCGTTGGATCATATCTCAGTACGATCTATTCCCTGATGTACGTACTCCCCCCTTCGTATCTCTACCTCACAACAGTGATGGTCAGCCTCATTGCCATTCTTCTGCTGTTCAAGGGCAGGACTGCATGGGACCTCATGTTCCTTGCGGTCGGTGCTTACTATGGATTTGTATTTGCACTGTATCTCACAGCCTTGCTGCACGCAAACAATATCCCGATTTATCTCATATTCATCATAGGTGGAGTCCTCGGAGCGATAATCATGAGAGAATTTGTCAGGATTGCGCTTCCGGGAGGTCTCGGAATTCTCGCATTTCTCGTCGCTGATCAGGTCTACCCTCAGGGGATGATGACCGACATAATGATCGGAGTCATAGTCTTCGGAATCTGCTACGCCCTCTATTCCAGGATCACAATGGTACTTGCCAGCATTATCGGGGCATTCCTGCTCTGGTTCAACCTTTCAGTTATGGGAGTCCCGTCATACGCTGCACAGGCAGTAGCAGGGGCGCTGTTCACATTCGGGCTCTACCTTCAGATCATGGAGAAGAAGAGGAAGAAGGAGGAACAGAGGAGACTTACCGCAATGAAGTACGGCCGTCTCTCCAGGATCACCCTCGTGAAGAAGAAAGTCCCGCAGAGAAACTTCATGGATGAAGAGTCGTTCTCTGAATTCTACTGATTCGCCTTCACTATTCTTTCTGATACCCGCTTCACGAACTCAATGCAGTCACCGACGTATCCAAAATCAGAATACCTGAATATAGGTGCATCAGGGGATGAGTTCACCGAGAATACCTTCTGGGCGTATCTTATTCCAACTACGTGGTTGTCATTCCCGGAAATGCCAAGTGCAAGATAGAGCGAGGGGGATATCGAGAATCCCGTAAGCCCTATCTGCTGCTGCCTGGGAACATATCCGGAATCCACCAGTGGCCTCGTGGCGCCAAGGGCAGCGTCAAGCCCGGAAGCGAGAGCAAGGACCGGTTCAACGTTGCTTCGATCTCCGATCCCTTTTCCTATGCCTATGACAATCCTGGAATCTCTCAGCGACTTGAAGTTGTCCGGCACGGGTACTGTGCTCAGTATCTTCTCCATGTGCGAAGATGAACAGGTGATGGTTCCAGTAGTGAATTCCTTCCTGGACTTTACCGACCGGAACATTCCAGAGCGTACAGTTGCCATTGCCGGCCTGGTTCTTGAGGTTATGCTCGCAACTATTCCACCACCAAAAGCGGGTTTCATCTGGACCAGGGAATCGTTCTCGTAAACAAGATCGATGCAGTCCGCAGTGAGGCCAAGTTTTCTCTTCGCAGCCACAAAGGACGAGATCTCTCTTCCCTTCACCGTTGATGGAAACACGACAAATTCTGGGGCCGTCTCTCCAATGAATTTTGATATGTCCTCCGCCATGCACCCGGTGCTTTCACAGCCAAAATGGCGGTATACATGGCACTGTGCTCCCCTGATCGAATCAGGGGAGAGGTTGCCCGCAAGTTCGACATTCCACCTTCCGGCGGAAAGGGAGTACAGTTTTGATGCGATTTCCAATGCAGCCGCCGGATCATCTAACACAACCCCAAGCACAGATTTTCTCGACTCACTGTACTGATCAATGTCCGCAAACTCCTCCGCGACTTCAGTTCCGGTATCTCGGGCCAGCGATACGAACCTGTCAACTGCCTCATCCAGGTCGATGATCATTTCCACGTTTCTACTGCTGTCAATCCTTCTTGTTCCCGATACGACAGTTGGAGAATCATTCTGGCCGGAAATCGTCAGGGCAAGGTCCAGCGATGACCACTTCTCTACTTTCTCCATCATGTCCGGGACACCCGGCTTTACCGGCCTGGCCCTGTTTATCTTCTCGCTGACCGAAAGAACTGCCTTCAATGGCACTTCGATGACCTGGATTCCATACTCATTCTCATGCTCCAGAACCAGTGAGTTCTGGTCAGGGGTGAAGTCTATCTTTGATATGGACGACTTGAAATTGTATCCCGCAAAGTGCGCCACTTCAGGCGGCACCTGTGAAGTTTCTCCGTCAAGGGAGTACTTGCCGGCAAGAACAAGATCGGGAGAAAGCTTCTTTACCACTTCCGCAAGGACCATCGAGGTGACCAGCGTGTCGGCACCGGCAAACGCGCGATCTGTTATGAGTATCGCCCTGTCACACCCCATCTTCAGGGAGAGGTTCAGGATTTCCATGGCAGAAGGTGGACCCATGGACACAACAGTAACCTTTCCTCCAATTCTCTCCCTTATCTTAATGGCCTCGTCCACGGCTTTCCTGTCAAACGAGTTCATCTGCAGAGGGACATTCTCCCTGACGATCCTCCCGGTGGAAGGATCAAACTGTATCCTGCTGATCTCAGGGATCTGCTTGGCCAGCACCAGGATTTCCATCAGACTTCTACCATCACTGATCCATTTTCAACTTTGACCGGAAACGACTTGAGAGGAGATATGTCGCCCGCCCCTTCCGGAGGGCTCAGTACAGATCCGTCCTTGGGGTCGAAGGTAGCAAAATGGTTAGGGCATATCAGGGTTCCGTTGTCCACGAATCCTTCGGAGAGATCGTAATCCTCATGCGTGCACAGATGAGACGTTGCATAATACTTTCCCGATACATTCATCAGGATAAATTCCGTCTCGCCAACTTTCGCCTTGAAGATGTCTCCATCCTTGAGTTTTCCCTCTTCAGTAACCTTGTACCAGGTCATAGGGCTGATTACTTTTCTGGTTTAAAAACCTTGACTGTGCTCCCGCGTTGGTACAAAATTACTCGCAGGCAGTCTCATCGTCACATTGCGACACGGTAAGATTCAGCATTAAGCCTAAAGACCTCACTCCTGCGACTGAAAAATGTTAATACGCAAAATGGAATGTGCGAAAGTGATGGACGCACGGCTGGAACGCATCCGGGAGAAAGCCCTGAACGGGGACGACCTGAACAGGGATGAAATCAAGTTCATGTATGATTATGCCTCCCTGAACTCTCTCGGCAGCATAGCCAGGGAGATCTCGCAAGAAATATCCGGGAATCGTGTATCCTTTGTTTCGAACCTTATTCTTAATTATACCAACATCTGTAACGTGAGATGTCACTTCTGTGCGTTTTACAGGATCGGGAAGGAAGGGGATTCCTACGCGCTCTCAGAAGATCAGGTCCTGGAGGAGATATCCCGTTATTACGACAAGTACGGAATCACCCAGCTCCTAATCCAGGGAGGAGTGAATCCTTCACTTGACCTGGAATACTACACCTCACTTTTCCAGTCCATAAGGAAGAAATTTCCCGGACTTGGGATCCACGGACTTTCCACCTCCGAGATATCGTTCATATCAAAGAAGTCAAGGATGAGTGTGCCTGATCTGCTCGAGGTTCTCAGAAAGTCAGGCCTTGAGACCATACCGGGAGCGGGAGCCGAAATATTCTCGGACGAGGTGAGAAAGAAGATAGGAAGGCCGGCCGGTTCGGGGAAAGAGTGGCTCTCCATAATGGAGGATGCGCACGCCATGGGAATAAGGACATCTGCGACGATGATGTTCGGGCACGTGGAGAACAGTCTCGACAGGGCAGATCATCTCCTGGCAATCCGGGACCTGCAGAAGAAGTACGGAGGTTTCATGTCTTTTACTCCCTGGAACTTTGAACCTGGAAATACAAAGCTGCAGACGGAATACGGGATAAACCACAGGGCAGGCGGCGACGCGGTGCTCAGGAACATAGCAATTTCCAGGATCGTGTTTGGAAAACTTCTTCCGGTCATACAGACCTCCTGGCTCACAAACGGCGTCCCGATGGGTCAGCTTGCAATAACATTCGGTGCCAACGACTGGGGAGGAACCATTTACGATGAAAAGGTTATTCCGGCAACAGGCAGGGAAGTGGGGAACCTCAGGAAGGAGACCATAATACAGAGCATCAGCTCCATGGGAATGATGCCGGTTGAAAGGGATAACCTTTACCGGGAAATCAGGACATACGCTTCATGAACCCGGAATATGAGGCCGGGATCAGGGCCAGATTCTCCAGGCTTGAAAGGGCAGAAGGCACAATCAAGAATACACCTGAGGATTTTCGCGTGGAAGAGATTCCCGGGGAGATTACAAGGGACGATAACGGAAAATACCTCATTATCAGGGTGAGACTGAATGACTGGGATACATCCTCGTTTGTGACCTCACTTGCAAGGGCTCTCCAGATAAGCAGGAAGAGGGTCTCCTTCAGCGGGACGAAGGACAAGAAAGCCGTAACCGAACAGTACTTCTGCATTAATGCCCCCGTGAACGGGATACCTTACCTGGGACCAGGCATTGAGATCGTGGAGACCTTCAGGAGTAATACGCTTCTCAGGCTCGGCTACCTGAGGGGAAACAGGTTCATGATCCGTGTCGGGTCTGCAGGAACAATAAACGACCGGGTAAGCGAGATCGCATCCTTCATCATGCAGAACGGGGGATTCCCGAACTTCTATGGCATCCAGAGATTCGGGTCTGTCAGGCCGATTACGCACAGGGTCGGGAGATACATACTCCAGGGGAGGATGGATGATGCTGTCATGGAATACCTCTATGATCCGGAATTTGACAGCGAGGATTACCGCAAGGCTTTCTTTGACACAAGGGACGTTAAAGCCGCCCTGAGGGACTTTCCAAACAGTCTCAGGTTTGAGAGGTCCATACTCGGAAGGATCGAGGAGACAGGGAAACTATCGGAGGGGCTGTCCAGGATCCCGATTGAGCTTGGCAAGATGTTTGTCCACGCATACCAGTCCCGTGTTTTCAATATCCTTCTATCCCGCAGGATCGGAAACTCAACGAGGATGGACGAGGTCTTTCCCGGCGATGTGTGCTACTCCGTAGACGAATTCTTCAATCCGGAGAGGGAGCCTGTGAAGGCGGAGCCGTTCAACTTGGATAAGATAAAAGCACTGTCCGTGGGCAGCAGACTGAGGCCGACACTTCCAGTGCCAGGATATGATACGGTGTTCGCAACCCCGGAAGAAGAGGCAGAGGTAATGGAGATCCTTTCTGCCGATGATCTGACGCTGAGAAGTTTCAGGGTTCCGCACCATCCCGAACTGTCCTCACGTGGTGAAAGAAGGATGGTGTCATCAATTCCAGCTGGATTCTCTCTTCCGGAAAAAAATGTAATGGAGTTCTCCCTGGGAAGGGGAACTTATGCGACCTCCTTTATCAGGGAAATGATAAGGGAATACTCAGATTAGGCCAACTTTCTGGAGGTCTTTCTTGACCTTTATGACGGCCTGCTCAATTTCGCTCTCTTCCTTTGCTCCTGTACAGACCACTTTTCCTGATCCGAAGAGAAGAAGGACCACTTTTGGTTCCTCCACTCTGTACACCAGTCCGGGGAATTGTTCCGGTTCGTATTCAACGTTTTCAAGGCCGAGTGACATTGCTATGTCGGTGAGGTTGAGATCAGCTTCCAGATCGTAAACTGCAACGATGTTCTGCACCACGATATCCGGGTTATCATAAACTTCAATGCCTGCTTTCTTCAGCTTCTTGATGATAGTCTCAATGGTCAGTTTCACATTTGCAAGATTCTTGGCTCCGGTACAGTTCACCTTTCCACTCCTGAAGATCAGTACGGCCGTCTTTGGATTCTGAAGCCTGAAGATCAGACCGGGAAACTGTTCCGGTTCGTATTCCGATCCTTCAAGGGCAAGTGCTATTCTGCTAAGATCCAGATGTTCAGCAAGTGAAGTGGACGCGACAATATTCTCGATAGTTATCTTCTCTCTCTCACTCAATTAAGTCACCAGTTAAGTCACATTTAAATAGTATATATAAAGCATAGCCAAGATGACATCTGGTCTGACTGTATTTTTTCGATATTCCGGTGTTGCCAGGAATTCGTTGAGAATGGCTGTAGAGCCCGTTTAGAATAGATCTGTCACGTCAATCACCTTCATGCTTGTCTGGTTCTCCACGCCATTTTTTGACTTCAGGAACAATAGCCGCTCTTTGACATCAAATCTCGCTGAACTGGCCTCCGCTTTTAGAATATCTTCCCTGCTCACCCTACTTGTCCATTTGACCTCAAGGGTTGCCTGAGGCTCTTTGAACCGGAGAAAAACTCCATCCACGTCATATCCTGTCTCGTTCACAATTGTTTCTGTAAGACCGAGGTTGAAGGCAATAGCCTCCCTGACATTATCCTCAACTATTCTCGGCATGAGGGAATCCACAACCTTCTTTATCACCTCACCTTTATTGTCTATCTCAGATACGTTGTATTTCTCGTCAGCATAATAGAACAATCTCAATAGTGGCGAAATTAGCTGGTATGAAAACTTGTTCCTGTTGAAAATTGTCACTTTCCTAATGATTCCCAGATTACGCAGGTTATTGAGATATTGCTGGACTATGCTCGGATCATTCTTACCTATCAGCCCTTGCGAAAACAGGCTGTTGGATATTTCCGTGGAGCTGTTGTTACCATTTGCTATGGCCCGTATCACGCCTTCGTAAACCTTTGACAGTTCTCTCTCTTCTTCAATGAATATTTCGCCGATGAGAGAAGACAATGAGTTCAGGGAACCGGTGACAATTCTCTCTATCAAATCCCTGTGGTTGGTTTCTGTATCAAAGTAATCAATCGCCAGCGGCTCCCTCAATATTATGGCCAGTTCCAGCAATCTATCATTGTCCAGGTGATATCCCCTGAGTTCCTGCAGAACATCTCCAATGGAGATCAAGTCAACCCTGATCTCCTCAAAGAAACCTAACACTGGTGAATTCTTGTCAACCAGTTTCCTGGCCATGAGAAGTGTTGAGGAAATAACAATCAGTTTCCCGTTTTTTTCCGTGTGGTGTATAAAGTCAAAGAAATCGGCCGGCAACCTCTGGAACTCGTCGATTACAACGGTCTTGTTCTCCTTCATCAGTATCCTTAATATTTCAATGAAAGCCCCATAGTCCAGGTTCTGTTCTCCATTTATTATTGTGGAGTCCCTTTTGACGAAGAAATAGTAATCGTACCTGACAAAATTCTTAACTAGGTAACTCTTGCCTGTCTTCCTCCTCCCATACACCATTACCCACTTCCTGCTTGAGTTTATTCTCTCTTCGAGATCATGTCTGTGTATAATCATCATAAGTATAATGGACATTATACATATTAAGGTTATTATCTTCCCCTGGGTGCTTTACAACTAAATGAACAGGAAAGCCAATGGACTTGGGACGGAAAGGATGTCAGAACTCTCCCTGGGAAATCTCAAAAAAGTGGGGTGAACCAGGAAAGAATGCTGATTTTCACGAAGAGGTGCCTATGTCTTGTCAATCTGGAATCCAGGACAGGACTGTCTTGTTTCCGGTCACAGCATGTTCAGCTGTTCCTTGGCTTCATCGCTCATCATTGAAGGGTTCCATGGCGGTTCCCATACAAGTTCAACGTCCGCAGCCTCCACACCCTGAAGGTTTTCAACAACCCTCTGTGCCTCGGACAGTATCCACGGAGTAACAGGGCATGTCGGGGCAGTCATTGTCATCTTTATG
>JAJZLK010000054.1 GCA_021803655.1 Thermoplasmata archaeon | reverse complement strand
ATCTTGTAACTGGCGGAGAGGGATTCATAGGAAGGAATCTCTGTTCTGCAATCAGGAATTCAGGCGGAAAGGCACTCACACTGGATCATAGCGGCACTCCGGATTTCAAGGGATCGGTCTGTGATTACGGAATGGTTGAGAAAGCATCCTCAGGCGTTGACGGCATCTTTCACCTTGCTGCTGTAACTTCCCCTCCACAGTTTGAGGAAGACATAGTTACAGGATTCGAGACAAACGTGAACGGGACACTGAACGTTCTCAGGGCTGCAGTGAAGAATGGAGTCAGAAGAGTAGTATTTGCCTCCTCCTCATCAACATATGGCAATCTGAGAGAATCTGCCGATGAGTCCCGTATTTCCTATGAGCACCAGAACATGTACCCCCTCACCAAGGTGTTCGGGGAATTCATGGGAAAGTTTTTTGACAGCAGGAAAGAGACTGAATTCCTTGCCGTCCGCTACTTCAATACCTATGGTAACGGTGAAAACACCAAGAGTCTTTACGCAAGCGTAATCTGGAGATTCATCAACAACGCTCTGAAATCGGAAGACATGATCGTTTACGGAGACGGCAGGCAATCGAGAGATTTCGTCTACGTGAAGGATGTGGCGGAGGCGACCTTAAGCGTGTTCGTGAAAGGACGAAGCGGAGAGAGCTATAACGTCGGTTCCGGGAAGACATACATGTTCAACGACATTGCACGTACAGTGAAAGATATTACAGGTTCAACCTCGGGAATAGTCCATATCGAAAACCCCCTGAAGAACTACCAGATGTTCACGTTATCTGACATTTCGAAGATTAGGCGAGACACTGGCTGGGAACCCAGGTTTTCCCTTGAATCAGGAATAAGGGAAATAATCAGCAGTCTATAATGAAGACCACCTTTGAAAACTGTGCAAATCCTGCATGGTGTTGTTACGGGAAATCCCGGTTAAGCACCCTGAACAGGTGATCTTCCCACTTCCCTGCTGTTTCATCCCACGAATACTTTCTGGCCGCATCCCTTGATCTTAGTGCCCACTCTTCAATATTCGACGACATAATTTCTAAAACTGCTTCAGTCATAGACTTTGTGTCTCCATCCGAAACGAGTACTCCGTTTATTCCGCGTTCAACAACTTCTGAGACTCCTGGAACGTCGTAAGCAACCGTGGGAGTGCCAGAGGCAGACGCTTCGATTATGGAAGCACCGAATCCCTCAACGGTCGAGGAATGGACATTTACCCAGGCTTTTCTTGCGATCGTTGCGAGTTCCTGGTCTGGAACCTTTCCCGTGAATCTGATCCTGTTCTCTATTCCCAACTTCAATGCGATTCTCCTCACCTTATTGATCGCAGGGCCTGTACCGACAACCGTGAGTTCTGCATCCGGGAAGCTTCTCAGAACCTCGTGGAAAACATAAATGCACTCCCATGGCCTCTTATAATCTCTCATGCCACCGAAGTAGACCATGGCGGGAACAGGTGACTTGACAAACTGCCTGAAGAATTCCTCGGTGATCCCGCCTCCGATCTGAACTATTCTGCTTCGGTCGATTCCAAGATTCGTGAGATCCGTGATTGATGAGTTGCTCTGCGTTACAAAAGGCCAGTGCCTGTATATGCGAGGGTAGAGGTATTCGGAGAAGGTGAGAGCCTGTCGCAGCGGAAAGCGGACCTGCCCGGGCAGAGACCTCCTGTGGAGATGCCTGAAACAGACTGTACCAGGCTTCTTTGTGAATCTTTCCGAGCACCATGGTGCAGCGTGTGCAAGATCATCCACCACCAGATCATAATTTTCCCTCCTGAGAACGGCTGGTATCTCAAGATGGGCGATCGCGTTACTGGGCATCCGAAATATTTCAATCCCTGAAACAACGTCTCTCGCCTGGGCATCTTTCCATGATACGGAATACCACTTTACGCTGTGCCCTGACAGAACCAGTCTACTTGCAATTTCGTGTATCGTCCTTTCTGCTCCGCCTGCAAGAGGATGCCGAATGTCCCTGTGGTTGAACCATATTATTCTCAATACTTGTTAATGCGCTCATTACTAATTATTGATTTATATTCCCCATCGATTCCCTTGTGGTGTATCAGACATTTTGGTGCTACTCTTTCCCCTTGATCGTTTGAGAGAGATAGCTTGAAGTGTTGTTTCCAATCTAATTTGGGTGCTGTCCCATTTTGCGTGACACATTTCAGTTCTCCTTCTGCTTCCCTTGCCTCGGATCGGTGTTTTCATGGGTGAATTACCTCTCTTCCGCATTGACTATTACGGATCTCCTGTATTGTTCGATGCCGAGGAAGAATGATGCAATGTGGGTGCGAACACTGTGAATGTTTATTTGCTTTTGTAAAATGTGGGACGCATGGTGGGAAAGGCTCAGGAAGCCACGATAGATGACAAGGGGAGAATAATACTCCCTAAGGAAATCAGAAAATCGCTTGGGTTATCGGCTGGAATGAAAGTTAAATTGAACGTTGAATCAGATCGGATAATTATTGAAAAGGTCATTTCACCGGAGGAATTCATAACCAGAATGAACGGTTTTATAAAGAAAGGATCAAAGATACCCGCTTCAGATCCTTTATCTCTGAAACAGATTTGGAAGTAGGATTGCAGGTGAAGACAACATACATCGATTCCAACTACTGGATATACTGGTTTGATGAACGACTACCAGAGCACAAGTATGTCGACCGAATTATGCAGGAGACTATTAGGAAAGGGGTAGTAGTTAATGCAGTAACGATAATGGAAGTTGCACATTATTTCCGTAATCTTTCCAAAGGTGAATTTGTTGAGAGAATAGAGATAATACTGGGTCTTTCCACCCTTAAGGTTGTGGATTTCACCCTGGAAATTTTGAAAAGGGCACTGTCATTTGTTCCGCAATATAGCCAATTCGGGCTTGGTGCAAGGGATTGTGTCATCATAGCGACCATGGAAGCTGTTGACGTAGACAAATTGTTATCGCACGACATGGGATTCAGAAAAATAAGAAGTATAACTGTGGCTGATGAGATAGAGTGATCAATTCTTCCCCCTTTACTCCACGTAATTTTGGGAATCTATGAGTTCCAGACATCCCTTCTATCTTTTCGACGCTCAAAGGTATTTCGCTCAATGTCTCGATGTTTCCTTTGGCTATCCTGTATACTTTTGAGAATTCCAGCAGCCCTGATCAGGACAAGTATTCTGTCAAAGAGATAAAGGGAATGGTAGGACTGCGACAGGCAGAACTACCTGAGTTCTGCGATCCTGTCGTGAAATAGCACGAATAGCCAGAGAGGTACAACGCGAACTCTAACCCCGTCCTTCTCGTACATCTTATACTCGTCTCCTGATACCATGATTCCATCTGAGAACCCAAGCTTCCTGAGAAGATGAGAAAACTTGTTCACTTCGCCCGCCCCATATTTGACTTCGATCGGCACCAGCTTTCCATCCTGGTTTAACAGGAAATCAATCTCCTCGTTGCCTTCTCTGTAATAGTTATCTGGCAGGGCAGCCTGCATTACCGCACCTTCGGCGATTTTTCCCATATCTTTGTATGCCAGTCCCCTGATTGCGAATTGAAATGCATTATTTGTGAAGTACACTTTCCTCATTTTTCTCGATGTTGACAAGAATCCTGGTCTCATATTCTTGACGGTCCTGATTATCAGAGAATACTCAAGATAGAAGATATAATTCATGATTGTCTGCCTGGATCTTCCGAGTTTATTCGATAGTGAATCATAATTCAGTATGAATCCAGGATCGGAAGCAACCATCTCAATAAGCGTCTTGAGCAAAGTTGAATCCCTGACGCCAAATTCCAGTGGTATATCTATGAGCACAACTCTGTCAAGCACAATTTCCTTCATATAGGATAGAATTTTTTCATCACTGCTTTCATTCACGAGTTCGGGAAAGCCCCCTTTTACGATGTAATCCATCAGAAGTGGTTTGACGCTGTCTTCGAACATTCTCCAGTTCTCAAACTCTGGATTTATTCCCTTAAGGGTTAGAAACTCTGAAAAGTCCAAAGGGTGAATGTGAAATGAATAGAGTCTCCCCGCAAGCGTCTCGCTGGATCTCTTCTGAACGTTCAGCGAGGCTGAGCCGGAAATGATGAACTTAATTCCGGGATGGAGATCATAATAGATTTTGATACGGTTTTCCCAGTCCCTTCCTTTCTGCACCTCGTCCAGGATTATGTATACCCTTCCGTTTGATTTGATGGGAGATCGGAGGATCCCGGTCTCATACATCTCGATGACACTGTCAATTTCGGCATCACTTTCATCAAATGAAAAATAAAGAATGCGTTTCGCCTCTACGCCTCTTGACAGCAGTTCATCGATGATCTGATACAGGAGTGTAGTTTTTCCCACCCTCCTCAAACCATAAAGGAGAATGATTTGTCTGTCATCCATATAATTCAATATCCTGGCAAATGAGGGTCGGCGATATTTCTTCACGAGTTCCGTTCTCAGGTGACCACTTATCCACCACTCATTGAATCTGGTCAAAGTCGAAAGTTCCACGTTAGTATGATACATATTACTTATAAAGCACTTATTAGTAATCTGAGTGTGGGACACAATTCTATGACCTGCCCATGTTGAGCAGGTTGTGCCATACGCCAGTGCAGAATAGCGCGTGATCTATCCTGTCGTCCCTCCTCTGTGCAACGTTCCACCCGAACATCCTCTTGTCCGCAGCGAATCCCGATTCCGAATTGCTTCTCTGGTGATACTCTTCCAGGTATGGCATCGTATTCTCAACGAACTCCTTCATGGTCGATTTCCACTTCTGTGATCCTTTCAGTGTTGCGTTCTTTTTCGGTATTATGAAGACTTTTGTCTCTCCGAGCCTGTCCACGTATGAAGGTGAGGAATAATACCTGTCAAGCCGTATGGAATCCATCTCTATTCCCATGGAGGAAAGAAACTTCATTGCCCTGTCAAAGGCTTCCCTCTCCGATTTCATTGACGAACCAAAGGCAATGTACAACCTCGTTTCAAGATCCATTATGGCGAATGAATATGCAAACAGCCGTTTCCTGTGGCCCTTTGTTCTCTTGCCTCGGTCTTTCCCGTCTCCATGATTCTCCTTTGCAAGATCCTTCAACTTCTGCGCATACGACTCATAGTTCTTCTTCACCGTGAGGGAATGACCGGTACCGTCGCCTGTTGCACTCGAACTCGTTATCCCTTTCCTCCTCAGTATTAGGACATGCAGGTTGTGTACGGCAATGAACGTCTCATCGTCTGAATAGAGTCGTTCTACGGTCTTGTATGATACGTCTATGCCGGAAAGCATGGAGAACATGGCAAGCATGTTTGCGAACATCCTGTTCGATTTACCGACAAGCTGCTTGATCAGGAGCAGCTTGACCCGCTGTTCTATGGAAAGAGAATGTGGATGGCCTGGACCCTGAATAATTCGTATTGCCGATACTGCTTCATGTATGACGGGATCGAGTTCCTTCATGGCAGTCTTTATCCTTACAGTGAACTCCTGCTCATAGGTTCTCCAGTCCCTCTCCTTTTTGGGATGTTCCAGCACATACTTCCCGCCGAGGATGCTGTTGATCTCCTCAAGCTTGCATCGAATGTCATCGCTGGTAATTTTCCCCATTGGATAGATATATATACAACATATATATACATTACCGTGGCCAGGGTAAAGATAGAGGAGACAACAGAGATTACGGTGAAGGGAATACAGGGGTTTATAGAGAGGAGAGTCACAAAGTTTGGATCAGGCGCAAAGGTAGACTGCCCCAAGGAGTTCCTTGGAAGGAAAGTTTATCTTATAATAACCCGGGACAAGGAATAGCGTCCCACACTCGAATAATAATCATATATCTCTATTGCAGTGTATTCCAACAGCGAAACAAGGATCGCAATCGCCGTTATCATGACAATTGATGGAGCCTGTTTCCATACATTGGCATATCTCCTTGCAGACTCGAGTGAATCCATGATGTCTGATGCCTTTGCAACCGCCTCTGCTTCCGTCATAGTGCCGTACCATCCATTTCCACTTCAATGCTGCATGTGCCTGTGATGAAGAAGCTGTATGCCCCGTGCATGTTTGCAAACGTATTCATTGAGACGTTCTGATAGATCGTTATCCCAAGAGGCTGTGACTGGGAGAGATTCGACGCGTACACTTCCTCAGAGGTATGTTTCCCCGGAATATTTAGCAGGATCGTGTAGGAACCGTTCACCGGAACTATTGTTCCATTCTGGAATGTGATGTTTACCTGATTTCCCGTGATTCCGCCAATTTCAGTCACTATGATCTTTCCATTTACCGAGAGATACGGTTCATGTTCCACGACGATGACGTTACCGTTCCCGGCCGGCGCAGCATAAATGGGTACGAAAGGCCGGTCGTAAGAATAGAAAGAACTGGCCATGCTGTACGTCATAACTATAGCCAGTAGCAGAGAGATGAAGAGAACTACCCTGAACCTTCTTCCCGTCTTCCACCGTTTCATATGCATGGAAAAGACTTGATGCATATAATTCGAACTCCCTCGGAGGGACTCTGACCTGTACATCCTCCAGAATCTCATCTTGTTGTCAGCAAAAGATAATTGCCATTTCAGACTCCCGGACCAATGCTGGAACGACGCATGGTTGACACGTCCTTCGGCCCGATGTCGGTTCTGTTCAGGAGAGGAGAAGAGTACGTTGTTTTCCTCCATGGAATGGGCGGGTCGGGGAACAACTGGATGAAAGTTGCAGGAATGCTTCCTCCGGAATACGGACTAGTTCTTCCTGACCTGCTCGGCCATGGGAGGTCATCGAAACCTGATATAACATACGAAATATCAGAACAGTGCAGTGCCCTGCAGCAGCTTCTTTCATCTCTTTCTGTGGAAAAATTCTCGCTGCTTGGCCACTCATACGGAGGTTGGATATCGTTGAGGTTCCAGCTTATTTATGGCGGAACCAGGAAGGTGGTACTGGTATCAAGTGCAGGAACGAATCCCACCGTGGTGGAGAGGGGCAGGCTTTTCGATCAGTTCCTGGACCGGGTTATGAATGCCGGGCCGATGAACTCCCGGGAAATCATAAGGAAGATACTGATCAATAATGGAAGACCGGAAGAAAAGGTGACAGCGAATGACCTGAAAAACATCCCTGGATCATACCTGATAATTTGGGGGACAGAAGACCGTATGATTCCCGTGGAATATGGAAGAGGACTCAATGAGATGATACCGGGATCGCGGTTCGAGGCTATTGCCGGTGCAGGACACATGCCACACGTCTCAAATCCCGGGGAAGTCTCCAGGATCATCTCGTCATTCCTTGAATCCGAGTGAGTACCTGCCCGGGTCTTCCTTTATTCTCCTCTCTGTCATTGCAGATATCGCTTCCATGTCTGGACTGACGGAAACTATGTTATTTTCCGGTCTTGTAATTGAAAGCCTGACTCCCCACTCATGCATGTATGGCACTGCTGCAATGGAGTTTCCTGAGAACTCGCTGGATGAGGAGTTCAGGGACAATACTGCAACTCTGTTCTCGAGAGCCCTTGCCGTAACGTAGATGTGCCACATGTCGTGAAACTGCTGCGGTATCAGGGACGGGTTTATGATCAGTGATGCACCCCTTTCCGCTGCAACCTTTGTGAAGTACGGGAAATCAAGATCATAGCAGACCGCAACCGCGAGGGTGACTCCATCGTCCCGGAACGTCTCAACGCTCTTTCCGGGGGTGAGTTCCTTTGCCTCCTTCATGAATAGTGAAATCTTGGCCTGGTGACCGAGAATCTTTCCCCTCTGGATCACCGTTGCGATGTTCTGGCGGGAATCTGCGGAAGTTTCAACAGCGAAGCTTCCGGGAATTATCGTGCTTCCGTAGGAGGAAGAAATCTCAGCAAACCTGGAAATGAGCTTCTCATGTTCCCTTGCGGAGATGATCTCGGAAACCCATTTCTCCGGGAGAACCACCATGTCATGTTCGTGCTCCTCCAGGATTCCTGCACACAGCGAATCTATGTATCCTTCGGAGGCTTCGAGAGACATCCTTGGTGCCTCAATCCCGATTATTTTCAGTGCCATTGTATCATTTCACCATTTCAGCAATTTCCTTTGCGATGGAGGTGCAGGCCTCTTCCTTGTTTATTCCGATTATGGTTTTCTTCCCGTCCGGAGTCAGGAAGATGAACCTGCATTTTCCATCCCCGAATGGTCCGCCTTCCGTGTCATAATAATTCAGGACCACTGCGTCCGGTCTTGAGGTTTTAAAGTGCCGGAAAGTGTCATCGGCCGATTCAGAGGTGAGCCTGAAGGGGACAAGCAGACCCTTGTGGTGTTTCCTGATCTCATCAACGAGTTTCGGAACCGGGTTGAGCTTCATTTCAAATGAACTGGTGCTGTCAATCTTCCCGGTTGATCTCTCAGGGGCGAAGTCCGGTATGGCCGCAGGGAGGGTCACCACGGAATAACTCTCCCTGAGAAGGGATCGTGCCTTGTCGAAGAATTCACCAACATCCCCTGCAGGGATATGCTTTATCTGTCCGGGGAGTTCCCTCGGCACGCTGCCAAGGACCGTTACGCTGAACCCTTTCCTGTACAGGGCCCTCGCAAGCCAGTACCCGGTCTCTCCTGATGACCTGTTGGTTATGAGCCGGACTGGATCGATCTCCGCGTGTCCCTTTCCGGTAATCACAAGTGCATTCCTGCCGGAGACTGCGGATGCCGATGCCCGGACAGCTTCGTCCACTATTGTTGCGCTCAGGGGAATTTTTGCCTTTCCCTGTGCTTCAATCGGATCAATTATCCTGACTCCCATCTCCCGGAGCATCTGCAGATTTCTCTGCATTATCGGATTGCTGTACATGCTGAGATGCATAACCGGGACTGCAATGATCCGGTTCCCGTTTCCAAGAGCGTGGCTGAAAAGTGCTGTTACTATGGAATCTGCGATTCCCGAGGACATTTTCCCAATCGTGTTGTAAGTTGCAGGAACAATCAGGAGGACGTCTTCCCTGTCCTCAATGAGCGATATATGCTCTATGTCTCCAGTGATTTCCACGGCAACGTTGTGACCTGATGCCCATTTCATGAGCTCTGGCGATACAAGCCTGGAGGCTCCCTGGCTCATTGCAACCCACACGTCTGCCCCTTCCCTGCGAAGATCCCTTACGAGATCAGGCATGCGGTACACAGATACACTTCCGCTTGAGGCTACAACTATCTTCCTTCCTTTCAGGGGCAGGAAGTCCTTCAGATCAATGTCATCCATGCCGGCGCCTTATCTGAAAAGGAACCATGTTCCAATAGCTCTTGCGCATGATTTTCCATCCCCGTCCGTGACCTCTATTTCCGTGTAGCCGAGGTTCTTTCCCCCCTTGACTACCTTCCCTGATGCCCTGACAGGCCCCTTCGAAACGGGCCTCAGAAAATTGATCGTGAGGCTGGATGTCACCTGGTTCTGCACTTCCTCGGATGTCAGGAGGCAGAGCCCTCCTGCTGCATCTATGAGACTCATTATTGCTCCTCCGTTCATGATATTGCCAAGCCTCTTGAGATGATCATGGAGATCACATTCCAGTACCATCTCGCCTTTCTCTGCCTTGATTACCCGGAGCTGGAATGATTTAAGGAATGGGTCTTGCTTCATTAATTCCAAGAGCTGCTCACTTGTGACAGTCACCATTGCCCATATCCACAATATTAATGAACGTTTATAACTGCGGCCTGCCGAAAGTCACTTTTCCCTGATCGCTGCTGATCGACCGTTGCCTCTGTGCGTCTGATGGCACACAGAATCCATGGTGCCAGAAATTATTGTTCACATATTTTGCTTGGGATCACAATGCATCGATTATTGGCTATGGCGGACATTGAGCGTTAGATTGCCCGTTCCGGTCTGAATAGAACTTCTCCATGTTTTCCTCCGTGAGTGGCGTGTCCGGCAGTGAATCGGACAGCATCTTCTCCATTCCCATATCCACGAGCCTTGCCATCTGGCATTTCCTCATGCCGGTATTCTTCGTCCTTGTCCTGTACCTGCCGAAAACCGCAGGAATGTCGGCATTCCCGAACACGATCCTCCGGTACTTATCATTCGACATATTCTGGAAGAGTGCGATCCTTTCACCGTTCAGTGCAAGATATCTCCCTGTGGCCATGTTCCCGCTCCTCTTCCTTATGTTTCTCCGCATGGACCGGAAGAATCTTTCCATCCTGTTGTTGGTCCTCGGCATGGTTCCCTGTGCATTGTTTGCGAAGAGCATCTCCACCCTTGACCTGTATCTCTGAAGGACGATCTTGATCGCATTCTTCTCATGCTGTGTTGTTTCAGCTGCCTTGAGGATGCATTCAAGCTGACCCATGAGGATGTCGCACTCCATGCGTATTTCTGGATCGTCCCGCGGTTCCTGGGAGAGCTTTCCCCTCTCCGGGATGCGAAATGCCTTCCTGACACTCTGGAATACCGCGTTTATCCCTCCGATCCGGTCTGCCATGTCCGATATCTCCTGAGATTTCACGATCCTTCCCATAAGGCTGGAGATATTCCCTGCGAGATCCTTTGCCCTCTTCGACTGGAGCCTGGGCGTCAGTGCGTTGAGGCGATCCATGGCTGCCCTGCAGGAGAGGAAGAAGTTCAGGTGCTTCAGCGAGAAGGGAAAGCCGTATCCGGAACTTCCCGTCGTATCCATGGCATGGGAGAGTATCCTCCTGAGGGCCATGATCTCCATGGTCTCGCGATCGGAGCAGAATCCATAATCCAGCTCATGCAGTGTGCGCTGATCGTAACCCGGGATCGATCTGAGGAGATTCTTCAGCGGGTTCTTTATCCCGGCGGAATTGATCATCCTTCCGAGATCCAGGTGCATGGATTCCATGAGGTCCTTTCCCAGGTCCCTGAGAAAGTGGAAGAGGCATATCCTCCTCGGAACACCGGGAAAGACCTTCCCTATGGCGGACAAAATCCCGGGACGCATGTCGCTTATGGTACCGGAAGGAATTCCGAACCTCTCCCTGACGGTCCTCAATATGCCCAGGATCTCCGCCTCGGATTCGGCATGGCACCTCTTCACATGGAGGACGAATCCCGATTCCGAGTCCATCACGACGATTATCATATCGAATTCGGAATCCGTCGTGCCGTCTATCTGCAATATCCATGAGGACATTGCAGCCCTGATCTTATCCGAGGTCTCCTCATGGATCTTCTGGAATATCCCCAGGGCGTCGTTTGTCAGCCTTCTCGTGTGTCTCTCGGATATGCCGGTCCCGGACTCATCCGATATCTCTGAGCAGCTTCTCCCGTGGATGAACCGCTTCATCGCCGATTCGAGCATGATGTCATTGGCATATGTGCAGCGTGATCCGATCAGGGATTCCAGCCTTTCTGACCGGAAAATTATGCCGGAATGATCGCACCTCATGATCTTATGGACGGCCGTGAATTCACCGATCTCCCATGAAACCACCCTCCTCCTGTCCGTCCTGTATGCCTTGAGCCCTGATCCGCAGTCCGGGCATACCGTCGCGAACCTGAACACGATCTCGGGGATCACTTCAGCTTCAGGAAGAGTTTCTTCAGCTTCAGGTCGTTCTCTATTACGATCCTGGTTATGGGCCATGCATCGTATTCTATGCCGATCTTCTTCAGTATTGAACCGATCTCCTCCTGGCTTATTCCCTTGCTGATGAGCCTCTCCACATAAGGAAGTATGTCGCCTGGCTCGATCTCATTCTTCGCATTCAGGTTCTTCCCAAGATAGCCGACATACTTCTGGACGACCTTTCCGTTGACGCGCTTCTCGTCAACAAGGTTGTAGTACACCTTTCCGCTCCTTGATTTCCTTTTCACGGGTATTACGGTCATTGTATATAGTAATTACTACATACTATATAGATCTTTCGGTACCCGCTGTTTTCAATAAGAAATCAGACCAAAAATAATTATTCATCTAACAGAATATAACCGCCATAGATTATTGGGAAAAACATATATCGAAAGAGATAATATTTCCACGTGGAGATCAATTCAGACCAGATGGCAAGAATCCTTGAGTCGCTCAGGTTACTTGGCCTTTCTTCCTATGAAGGACAGGGATTTGCCGCACTGGTTTATCATGGTGTTGCAAACGCTGATACCATAGCTGAAAGCGCCAAGATACCGCGTACCTCGTCGTATAAGGTCATGGAATCCCTTGTTGAGAAAGGTCTGGCCAGGGAAACAGAGGGAAGGCCTAAGATGTTCAAGCCTGAAGACCTTAACGTCATCAAGAACCAGACAGAGGCAAAGATCAAGACCCTGTTTGACGATCTCAGGTACGTGCAGGAAGCCATCACCTCCAAGGGAGAGCCTCAGCTGGTCTACACAATATACGGGAACGAGAGGGTATTCCTGAAGCTTCAGGAGATGGTCAATCTTACTGAACACGAGCTTTACATATGTACTCCCAGAGTCAGGGAGATCAGGACTGAACTCAAGAAGAGCATAGACAACGCCATAAAGAGAGGGGTCAAGGTCGTCTTCGTGTCTCCACCCAATAAGAGGGTCCCTGAGAATTCTGAAGTGTTTATCGTGGACGGGCTTATTGCCACTGACGTAGTCAGTGACGGGACACGGGCACTCCTAGCCGGACCTGAACTGGATGCTTGCGGTTACACGGATAATCCGGCCCTGGCCATGCATGTCTACCAGTTTATACAGATGCTTATCGAGAAGAGGAGCACCTGAATTGCAGCGATTGTGCCTTTAGATCGTGTTACCGGAAACTGATCCAGCCCGGGAGACATTTATTTTATATCCACATCAGGCATTTCTCATCTCCCATGAAATTCAACGAACTCACCATGGGAGGCCATATGTCCACGGCAGGAGGTTTATGGAATGCTCCCGCAAGGGCAAGAGAGTTTGGCTTCCGATCTTTCCAGATATTTTCGAAGAACCAGATGCAATGGAAAGCCAAAGATCTTCCTCCCGACGACGTGACCTCATTCAGGGATGAAGTGAAGAAATCTGGCGTAAGCAAACTGATGGTTCATGCATCCTACCTCCTCAATCTTGGTACAGCGAAACCAGACCTGCTCGAGAGATCCTACGAGGCTCTTGTCAATGAGATAAAGAGATGCGAGATTCTCGGCATAGACTACCTGGTGCTCCATCCGGGTTCTGCGACAGGTACAACCGAGGCAGCCGCGATCAAAGGCATTGCCGACGGAATAAACCGGGCTTTGCTTGAAACGAAGTCTTCCTCTGTTATTGTTGAAACCGCCGCCGGTCAGGGAAGCACTGTCGGGTCAACGTTCGAGGAAATTTCCAGGATAATTGATGGAATCGACCAGAAAAAAAGGACTGGAGTCTGTTTTGATACTTGCCACGTTTATGCCTCCGGGCATGACATCAGGAGTCCTTCAGGGTATGAGGAAACAATGGATCAGTTTCGATCGGTGATAGGCCATGACAGGCTCAAGGCTTTCCACCTCAACGATTCAAAGAAGGGCCCGGGAAGCAGGGTAGACCGGCATGAACAGATTGGACTTGGAATGCTGGGGATCGAAGGCATAATGAACTTCATCAGGGACGACAGACTCAGTGGAATACCTATGATTCTTGAAACCCCGCTCGGGGAGGAAGGTTACGGAAGGGACCTTGAACTCATAAGAAATCAGCTGGAGGTCGGTTGACAGTGGACCTCAGGCCGTTCAGGCCCTACATTTACAGAGATGCAATCTCCCGGGCAGTTTCCCCACCCTTTGATACTATAAGCCCGGAACTGGCAGAGGAACTCAAGAAGAATCCGACGAATATAACTCACATCACCCTTCCCGGACCTGGTTCAGAAGCCCCTTCGAAGATACTGTCGAGATGGATTGAGGAAGGGGTGATCGGCAGGATCGAAAAGGATGCATTCCTGGGAATAATACAGGAATTCAGGAATGCCGGAAGTTCGTTGCAGAGAATTGGCATAATCGGCCTTGTAAACATATTTCCTGACGACGGAAACGTCAGGCCGCATGAACAGACCTTTGAGAGGCCGATTCAGGCAAGGATGGCGATAATGGAAGACCTTGGCGCGCAGCCGGAGCCAATATTTCTTCTTGCCTCATCAAACAGGTTCGAGAAATCCCTGACCAGGGCCATTTCTGAAAGCAGGCAAGTGTTTGATTTTGAACAGCCTATCGGTGTTGTAAACCGTGTAGTCCTCATAGATTCAGATGAGCACGTGACTGAAATTTCAAAGTCCCTGGAGGGGGAATCTGTAATAGTAGCCGACGGACACCACCGCCTTGAGGCAACCAGGAGACTTGCTGCGCTTCATCCGAACAATCCGTTCTGGAGCATGTGCATGTCGTACATCACATCAGTCCATGATTCCGGGCTGCTGATTTCGGGAATACACCGGGTGGTGAAGAAGAAGGTAGACTTGAAGGCGCACCGGCAGGAAATAGAGAAATACTTCAAACTTGAAGAGGTCGCATCATTGAACGGGGAGGAGTCCATGGTTATCTTTGACGGTTCCTCGAAGTATCTCAGAATGGTGCCCAGGGAGATTCCGGAAGCGATCAGAGGAAAGTTCAGGTCAAATATTGTTCCATATCCATACGTCCTGATTGAGATATTCTTCAAGCAATGCCTTGGTTTCACTGACGAGGATCTTTCGGACAGGGTGGAGTACCAGCACGACATCTACCAGGCGATCAGAAGTGTTGAGGAAGGAACGGCGTCGTTTGTCGTTATCATGCCCCCATGGAACAAGAATACGTTTATCCAGATGATCATGGGCGGGGATCTTCTTCCCCAGAAGTCGACTTATTTTTATCCAAAGATTCCTTCCGGCATTGCAATAGACCTCCCATGATGCCACTGTAGCTCAGATGGAAGAGCAGCTGATTCGTAATCAGCAGGTCGGGGGATCGAAACCCTCCAGTGGCTTCTCTTATCGACAAGCGGAAGTGCTTGTTGTGGCCGTAAGGCAGGCAGCGGAGAATCCGGATGAGCTGAATGGCTTGAAGGATAGACTATGTCCTTAGACAAGAGCGAGGGCATGGCTGGAGACGACCAGAAACTCAACCTAGCGAGCCTGGAAAAGTCTCTTACTCTGGATAAACCCTCAATAAATGTGTTAGTCAAACTCATCCTCCAGTGAATATCTGGAAACTTCTCCGGGTTGGGGGGAAAGAGCTTCTCTTAATCCAAATATTGCCTTCTTATGGATTTCTGCAGCTTTTTCAAAAGCTTCTCTGTTAACCTTCTTTGCCGGGGTGAGAGTCAAGCTAGCATCACTATGGCTATATCGGCTTGGTCTTGTTAACTGCTGCGGATAAACCGCGCCCATACTGGAAACCCTGGGATTTACTGCAATCCCTAATGAACAGGTCGGGGAAGTGAAATGCTCCAGTGGCTTCCTGGTGAACTTCTCCAAAGAACTCCTTCTGGCAACCGGGATCTTCCTACCGCAGGACAGGAAATATCGCAGGGAGAGTCACCAATTTTAATAGGAACGTAGCCTTTCAAACTTCATGAAACCCTCGCAGGAAGACAAGGCTGCCCTGCCTGTGGACGAGGTGTATCACACTGCACTGGAAACATATTTTGACGTTCACAGGAAATCCCTTGAGAATCCGGAAGAATTCTGGAATGAACACGCAAACATAGTTGAATGGTACAGGAAATGGGACACTGTGCTTGACAGCAGCAACCCTCCGTTCTACAGATGGTTCAAGAATGGCAGGATAAACCTGAGTTACAACTGTCTTGACAGGAACATAAAGAACCACAGGAGAAACAAGGCGGCGTACATCTGGATCGGAGAGGACGGTTCCGAAAAGATCGTAACTTATCACGGACTTCTCAAGCGTGTTAACAGCCTTGCATCTGCCCTGAAGAATCTGGGAATAAAGAAGGGAGACAGGATAATCATCTACCTACCCATGATAATAGAGGCTCCGGTAGCCATGCTTGCGGCTGCCAGGATCGGGGCGACTTTCTCCTTCGTATTCGGCGGATACGGTGCAGGAGCACTGTCCGAGAGGATCAACGATTCCGGCGCAAAACTGGTTATCACTGCCGACGGGTCATACAGGGGCGGAAAGATAGTTGAACTGAAGAAAGTGGTGGACGAAGCTTTGCAGTCCACGTCTTCCGTTGAGAACACCATAGTTGTGAAAAGGACGGATTCGCCGGTGGAGATGGTGGAAGGACGCGATATGTGGTACCATGAACTTATCCGGGGAGGCAACGTATTTGTGGAACCGGAATCCATGGATTCAAACGATCCGCTCTTCATTCTCTACACCTCAGGCACGACCGGCAAGCCAAAGGGGGTCGTCCACTCCAATGGAGGTTACGCCGTATGGGTGGCAAACACGCTTAAGTGGGCCTTTGACCCGAAGGAAGACGACAGATGGTGGTGCGCTGCAGACATCGGATGGGTAACCGGGCACAGTTACATCGTCTTCGCACCGCTCCTTCTCGGGCTCACCTCAATACTTTATGAAGGATCCATAGTCTATCCCGCGCCGGACAGGATGTGGGAGATCATAGATCATTACGGGATCAACCTGCTTTACACCTCTCCGACGGCCATAAGGACCCTCATGAAATACGGTGATGCATACACGAAGAATCATGACCTGTCCAGCCTGAGGGTCCTGGGAAGCGTGGGAGAGCCAATAAATCCCTCGGCCTGGCAATGGTACTACAGGAATATAGGCGGCGGAAAGTGTCCCATCATCGACACCTACTGGCAGACGGAAACCGGCGGCTTTGTCATATCCCCTTCCGCAGGGCTTGGATTGCCTCCACTGAAACCCGGATCGGGAACCTTCCCCATGCCGGGAATAGATCCCGTGATCCTGGACCGGAACGGAAAAGAGGTGAAACCGGGAGAAAAAGGGTATTTCGTCATAAGGAAACCCTGGCCGGGAATGTTCCTCACGCTCCACAATGACCCTGAACGATTCAGGAGTACGTACTTCGAGAAATACAACGGTGGATATTACGCAGGCGACTACGCTATCAGGGACGAGGACGGATACTTCTGGCTGCTTGGCCGTGCCGACGAGGTACTGAATGTATCAGGACACAGGCTGGGAACCATAGAGATCGAGAATGCACTGGTCTCATCAAGCGAAATCGCGGAGGCAGCGGTCTTCGGCAGGCCCGATCCCGTGAGGGGGGAGGTCATAGTTGCATTTGTCGTGATAAAGGACGGATTCAGCACAGACCAGGAGATGGGAAACCGGATCAAGAAGAGGATCCGGGACTCGCTTGGCCCGATATACGTTCCGCAGGAGATACACTTCGTCAGGAATCTTCCCAAGACCAGGAGCGGCAAGATCATGCGTCGCGTGGTGAAGGCTGTGGCCCTGAACCAGCTTCCCGGAGATATCAGCACCCTGGAGAATTCGGTATCGGTGGATGAAGTGAAGGATGCAATAGACACATTCAGCAGGGAGACAGGTACTGAAGGAAGGAAAGGTGCCGTTCCAGAATGAATCATCGGACGTTCTCCGGACTTGCCCTTTCATCGGCTAGAGCGTTACGATCTTTTGTGTTCACCACCATGGCGATCATAGCGCCATACTTCCTTGGGTACGTGGGCCTCAACTACATCGGCGTGGGTCTGATCATCGCCCTCAGCGGAGTTGTATCCACGATATTCGTGTACGTTATACCAAGGCTTAACATTCCAACGAAGTCCAAGCTGCTTATGGTCTGGGGGCTCATGGTCGCGGCATTCGTTATCCTGTACGTACAGGAAAGCGTGCTGGCCTACATTATTGCCCTGCTGGCAGGAGGCATACCCCTTTCCGGAAAGGACATGTCTCCGAACCAGGCAATAGAACAGTACTCCATCGGGAGGAATGCACAGAGCCAGAAAGAGAAAAACACAATGTTCTCGTACTACAGCTTCCTTTCATACGCAGGAAACACGGCGGCTGCGGTATTCCTGTTCTTCTATGCAGGATTCACGTTTGAGGAGATGTTTGGGTTATGCCTGGTGGTATCCGCACTTTCCGGCATCCCGTATGTCTTTCATGAGTTTCCGAAAATTGAAAGGGCCGCAGTTAACGGGACACTCTCTGAAAGCACCAGGAAATTGAGGAACGTTCTCGGAACCCTGTTCTCAGTCGACTCCTTCGGCGGAGGTCTCATCAACTCATCCATGCTCTCGCTATGGTTCCTGGCAGTGTATGGAACCACACTGGCGCAGATAGGCTTCATCTTCATCATCGTCAACATCCTCTCGGCAGTATCCATCCTCATTTCAGCAAGAGTTTCCACAAGGATCGGCATGGTGAGGGCCATGGTCTACACCCACCTCATCAGCAACGCCTTCCTTCTGCTAATGCCTCTTCTTCACATGATCCTGTTCAGCGAGGCAATGCTCTTTGCAAGACAGGCCACGAGCCAGATGGACGTTCCGCCAAGGGACAGCTTCATAAATACTGTGATCCCGGAGGAGGAGAGGATGAGGACGAATTCCCAGTTCATTGCCATAAGGAACACGGCAATAATTCCGGCCCCTGCAATCGGAGGGGTCCTCGCTGATACCTTCCCGCAGACAATCCCGTTTCTTGCAGGGGCAATAAAGGCAGTCTACGACGTGGGTTTCTTTGCCAGGTTTCACAGGAACAGGGATTGAGCAGGAGGACCTTCGTCACGGGATTCCTGTTGAACCGTTTATCACATCCGATCCCTTCCTCCCGAGCGATCGGAGATACATGATGAAGAAGAATGTGACAAGGAGCACTTCCGGATACCAGGTCGCTTCAATTATATCGAACGAGAACAGGGGAATGAGCAGTCCCCATGCGACGCCCATGACCTGTTTGTGATTTCCGGCAATTCCTATATTCTTGAGAATGGAACCGGCGCACAGGAAGCACACCACCAAATCAAGTCCCGTTGCAATGACTGCAGGAAAATTGACGGATACCAGGATGGTGAGGGTGAGGAGCCAGTAGAAGAGCGGTACTGATGATACCATCATGAAGAAGCGGCGATTCCTGGCCGGTTCATGTGTACGGGGAATGAAGAATCTCTCGGGAAGCTTCAGGGCAATGAGGGCAAGGAAGATGATTACTATGAGGAAGAAAACGCTCTGCGCAAAGTCGGGTGCATACGGAGTGGTAAGACCAACAAAGAGGTATGCTCCAAGCAAGGAGGCCAGACAGATGACAATGCCGGTCTTCCCGAGAAATCTTTTTCCCGCAGTTTCCGGGTAGGCTAGATTTATCAGCAGTATGGGAAGGGCAATGCTGTAGATGGAATGGAATATCGAGAGACCAACTGCCCATGTCCAGTTGATCCCGAACACTCTGCCATACTGTCCCATGGCCCATACAGGATGTCCGTAGGGCTGGAAGAAAGTGTGAACACCGAATCCTTCCTCAAGGATTCCATATGCAGCACCCAGCGGAAGGATTGCCCCCCATCCGCGGCCCGTAATAACCGAGACCTCCCTTACCAGGAGAACTCCTCCGCCGTACCCTGCAAGAAGGAAAAGGAAACCGACACATCCGATAAGGGGGTTCGGGAAGAAGATGAACAGGGACGTTGATCCGGTCAGGAATTCCGCTATCATGGGTGAGAGCACGGCGAGGATCAGACTCTGTTTCAGGAAACGAGATCCCCGCATAACGCATTCATGGCTTCTCCGTTATAAAATTTGCATATTACCGGAGTTCTGGCATTCTTCGTGGCTGGAGATATCATAGAATGCGTGCCGCCATGCAGCCTGAACCAGGTTCATTTGCGGGGTGTGTAAACCCCAGCCCGCATTCAGAATAACCCTTTCCGCGGATCAGAAAAATTAACATTGACATGGTGATGTATCCGGGATTCATCTGAAGGAAGAAGTCGATGCATGGCAAAAAAAAGGAGAAACAGGGAGCGGGCAAAGAAAGAGTGGCTGCCCACCAAGGAAAAGGCAGATAAGAAACTCTCAAAGTATTATACCAAATAATTAATAGGTCATAACACCAGGTTGCAGCACATTGCCCTAAATCTTCCTGTCAAGAAGGAATCCGTTTGCCATGTAGTCCCAGACAACAATCCCATCGTGCCTGAACGCCTTCTTCGTATTCACGTCAAAGACCTTGAAGTGCCCGTTGAGGATAGA
>JAJZLK010000030.1 GCA_021803655.1 Thermoplasmata archaeon | reverse complement strand
CTGAAGCTGTTTTCGCTGCCCAGGTATCCGGGATTAATAAATTCAAATATGGAACGAAGATCGTCAAGCCTGTTTTCGATGGGGGTGCCCGTCATGGCAATCCTGAATTCCGCCTGAAGCGAGCGAAGGGCCTTGCTTTGCTTTGTGCTGTAATTCTTGACTGCCTGAGCCTCGTCCGCAACTATACCGTCCCACCTTACCTTCGACAGGAAATCCTGATCCTTGGTGAGAAGAGAATATGAGGTCAGCACCAGATCGTACTCGGGAACCACGTTGATGAATTCGTTCTCCTTGGCCCTCATTGTGCCATGGTGGACAAGGAATTTCAGCCTGGGCGTGAACCTCTTGATCTCGTGCATCCAGTTGCTTATGACGGATGTCGGGCACACAACCAGCGTCACACCCCCCTGTCCGGTTTTCTTCCTGTGCTGGAGGAAAGCCAAAATCTGAATTGTTTTCCCAAGACCCATGTCGTCGGCAAGACAGCACCCCAGGCCCATATCGACCATGAACTTGATCCACGAAACCCCATGCTTCTGGTATTCCCTCAACGAGCCCTTGAAACCTGCAGGAACGGGAATCTCCGATACTCTTGATTTTCCTTCAATCAGGTCTCCTACCCATCCCTCTCCATGAAGGTCAACCACGGGTATCGAATCCTGATCAGTTCCCATCGAAAGCAATTCTACAAGAGGGACCTCGCCCTCCCTTTTCCTGAGCAACTTCAGGATTCTGCTGAGTCTTTCCTTGTCAACCTCGACCCATTTTTTACCAATCTGGACGAGAGGTGATTTCAACCTTGACAATTTATCCAGTTCAGACTCCGAAATCACCTCGCCGTCAAGCACTATTTCCAGGTTGTATGAAACGAGTGCCTGAAGACCAACCTTGCCCATTCCGACATTGGGAGAGGGCTTAGCGGTGACCTTAAGTCCTAGCCGAACCTTGTTCCTCCCCCACCAGTCAGGAAACAGGACACCGAATCCCGCCGACGAAAGGGAAACACTGTAGTTGTTGAGAAGATCATAAACCTCTTCCGAATGGAGAGTGAGTTGAGACGGGGCTGGAGCCATCAGGCTTTTCCTGATGGGAGGGTAAACCGCCTGCGCGGTGCCTATTGCCTGCAAGAGAAATTCCTCGGGGTATTCCGTGAATTTTCTTATCATTGCGTTTGCTGCTGATCGATGGTCTTTCCAAACCTCCTCTACCGGCACGATCAGGCTTGGATCGTTCTTGGATTGAAGCATAAATTTCAGGACCCACTCCTCATCGTCATCAGCAGGAGGTAGCAAATTGAACGCAAGCCTCATTGGAAATTCCGATGTGCTTTGAATTCTTCTGGCCCAGCCCGAAATCTTCTGGATGGATAGGCTTTTATTATAGGAGAATGTAGAGTTTTCCCTGGAGAGCGAAAGAGCCCACAGCATAACGTCGGAAGCGTGCCTGGTATCAATCCCCGGGACTGGGGACGCTAATAACTTCCGAGAGGTCATATCTATGACTGTTGCAAAGAAATTCCTGAGAAGAGTTTCCTCATTCATCTTCCCGTAGATGAACGCAAGGCATGAACCGGGCATGCTCCTGAAAATATTGTTGAAGAGGTTCTGGTCTTCAGCCGTCTCAAGAATAGGTATCCATCTGGACTTTAGCGCCGCTCCGTCGTCTGAGACAGAGGGGATAAACTTCATATCCATCATTAAATTGAAAGCAAGGGTGCTGGCTGACTGCCAGAATTTAAGATCTTTTCCCATGAGAATTGACCCCTGGAAGTGGGCGCGCAATATGCTCTCAAAAGCCTCGTGCATCTCCATACCCACTCCTGCTATCTGCCATTCCTTCATACTGATGTCCGGATTATCTTCGCCCTCGTATGCGCTGATCAGTCCCTCCATTTCACCGGATGGGACAGGCCCCACCAGAGAGGACGGAAAGTGCCCCTCGACCTTCAGGTCTCTTATTTTGGAACCAGAATGCAGTCCAAGTGTGGAGAGAAGCTTTCTTGTTTCTATCGCTGTGCAGGAGAATAGGTGTACACCTTCCTTCCTGGATCTTCTCCTGACAGTGGTTTCTGCCCAGAAGAAGAATAACTGTTCCCCTCCAACGATTGCATAACTTCCGTGGAGCACAAAAATTTCTTCAGCTCTGTTCTGTGTAAAATTAGTGGTCATCATGCCATATCATTCGTTCAGGTAAACCGATGATACCATGAAAGCCATCTCTGGAGTACCAAAAAAATCTCCGTTCTGTGGAAAAATGCACAGTTCGTACCTTTCGTTGCTGTAGGTATAAAAACCAAACGACCATCGGTCCTCTCCAAAATACCTCAGCCTGCATAGATGAGTGGGCAAGTTAGAACGGTACTGGATCCATTCTTCCCTGTCTCCCTTCCAATAGCTGGGGGGATTTGTATCTTTGTCGTTGGGCGCCTCATACGCATCTACGTAACAGAGTTGCTTCCTGTAGCGGAGTTCGATCCGTATTGATCTTCCTGGAAACTCACTCCGAGCAAGCCCAGTAATTCTCCTTTTTACGTCAGCCTTCACGGAATCAGGGATAGTTTTTCCTCCCCGGTGAGGATCAAAACCCCACACTTTTTTACTCATAACTGATGCCTCCAATGACTATATCTTAACTTAAAGTTTTCTGGCCGTATTTAATCTTCCCATCACCTTCATTTCGCGCATTAACCTATCCCGCATTGAAGAATCGTGAGGCACTTACGTCTATGATCCCCTGTGATGAATGAACCCTAGAGGAAAAATGAAAACTCAGGCTGAAATTCAGTTGGGAAGTTCACTCAGTGTTACTGGCCAAAATGAAAGCGCCATAGCTATCCTGAGCAGAGCGCAGAAGGAGACAGGAGACCCCGCTGCCCTGATATTCCTGTGCATTGCTCTGTTCAGATCTGGAAAAACTAAGAAGTCGCTTAAGACCCCCCTCAGTTTTATCCTGTCAGGCAATCAGGGCCTATTGCCTGAATATGAGAGGACTCTATCACAGTATATTGATGAAATAGATTGATTTCTGATTATAGTGTGATCATCCATGTCTGGGAATGTCCGTCGGCGAGTGAAACAACATATGAACAAATCTCACTCTCTGCCTTTTATTTCGCGATAAAGGCTTATGGCTACTGGGCTTGTTTTCCACCTGTTGTTTAATCTAATTCCGGGGAGCTCTCCCTGTTTGATTCTCAGTGCCAGGTATTTTGACGAATAATCTGTACCGGAAGCTTCTCTCGCCTCATTAATTGTCATAAGTTT
>JAJZLK010000018.1 GCA_021803655.1 Thermoplasmata archaeon | reverse complement strand
TTTCCGGAGAGACCGGTAATGGATGGGGCCAGGGTCAGGTAGAGCCATCACCCTTTCCGTACCTGCCTCTGAAAACTCCGTAATAGATTAGCCCTCCCACGAACTGTACAATCCCTCCCAGTGCTTCCGGCAGCGGGATGTAGGCGTCCATCAGATAACCTGATGCGCCGGATGTGGTCTGTGAAAGTCTCATCGAAAGACCCTGAAGGCTCGAGGCCGTACCGTAATCTCCCTCCGAGATTCCCTGTACGTTCATTGCACTCCTGACCGGTGCCCCGAATCCCGCCACGGCAGATCTCGCCACAAACAGTCCTCCTGACAGGATGAAGAAGGGGGAGAATGCCACTGCTACCATAGCAAGGCCCTGGAATGTCCTCGTGAAAGATGCCACGTATAACGCGTTCCTTGCATTGCTGAACCGAACCCTTGACGAGAGTATGGAGAATATTCCCGTCATGAGGTAAGACAGGGAAAAAGTCGTCCCGATCATGAACGGATCGGCGTTATAGGCAACCTTCCACCACAGGGGGAGAATGGATATCCCCAGTCCGATCCCGGCGCCATTGGCTGCATTTGAGGCCATCACCTTGAGGCTGTGTCTTGCACTCCCACTGCTCATTATCCTGGCCTTTCTTGGGTGGCTCCTGCTTTCTGATATAATGGAGAGGGATATGATCGATATCATCATGAGAAGAAGGGATGCGGTGTACAGAACCCGGTAGGACGAAACATCCCCGAATACTGGCAGAAGCAGGGAATGAACCGCAAGAAGCAATCCGCCTCCTACTGCGGCCAGGGAACCGGTTCCGGAAATCTGTCCGATCCTCTTCTGCCTGATAGAAGAGGAATCCCACTCCTTGGCAACATACGCAGTAAGTCCCGGAGAGAAAGTTCCTCTCATCGCTCCTGGTGTGCCACCCACTCCCCCAATTACGATCGCAACCGGAAGCAGAATCGGGTTCGAAGAGAATGAAAGCACAAGGAGGGCAATCAGGGAAGGTATCTCCGCTATGATCAGCACGGTCTTGAATCCGATACGATCTCCTGCCATGCCCAGCACCAGCACGATCATCATGGAAAAAAAGGCCATTCCCGCAAACAGGAGCCCAATCTCTATGACGGGATATCCTAAGAGAGAGAGGAAAAGCGGAACCGAAAGGTTTGTGAAAATAAGGGCAACACTCCGTGAGATCCTGGAGAGAAGGAGGAACTTGAATGAACTGTCAGGATCGCCACCCGGGGAGTTCATGGTTGGTCTATCCGGAGAGTTGCGAGTACAGCCTTCTATGAACGTCCAGTGTTTCAAGCCCTTTCTGAACGCCCTGCAGTATGTCCGGGCCGGTTATTCTTTCTACCCGCTCTGCAAAAGAGTCCGGATCATATAACCCGAGGTAGGAGATCAGTGATTCAGCTATTGAGCTCTCATATCCGGAACCCTCAAAAATTTCCCTCGCAAGCCTGATGAAATCCTCGAACGACTTCTCAGCATAGGGAGCCATGTATGAATTCACAGATGCAGTGATCAGTACCCTGAACACGTCCTGCTTCTTCACGTCCCCGCTTTCAGCCATCTGCAATATCCTGTCGAAGTTTTCTTTCCCGCTCAGCCAACCCATGGTTCCCAGGACGATCACTCTCGCCTCGTCGGAATCGCATGACATCATGGTCTCATGCATCCTGCCGAAGTCGTCAGTGGAAAGGGCAAACGCGGTTGAAACTGAATTCCTCAGATCAGGGTCTATTGAGGGAAAATCAAGGAACTTGCTTCCATGCTCCTTCGCAAACGACATATCAATGAGGGAAAGTTTCTGGAACAGGGAATCCCTGTGGCTGTTCAGGTTCTGGTCCTCTCCCTCCTTCTTGCAATGGCCGAGGATTGAAAGCTGTTCAGTGCAGAATTTCCTTATGTACTCTTTGAGAAGTTCATTCTTCCTGCCGAGAAGGAGGATACTGAACAGATCCACCGCAATCTCCTGCCCGACAATAAATGATTTCTGGGAGAAGAGACGTGAAACCCGGGAGAGATAGTCCTTCACTGTTATGGAACCGTTCTCAACCATCGCGAACAGGTCAGACGCAATCCCCCACCTGTCTATGTCAGAAACTCTTCCTGATTCCGGAAATGTCCCATCAGGAAAACCATCTCCGTAGTTGATCCTGTAGAAACCGGCCCTGTCAGGGTTGAGCCTGGTGATCCCCGAGGAATCCAGGGAGAGTTCCCTGCGGTCCATAAGCACACTCTCAGTTTTGCCGTCCCTTTCAAAGGTCAAAGGTATCAGCCACGACTGGTCTGATTTACCGCCCTTCAGGAAGAACTGCCTCTGCCTGATCGTCATCCTGTTTCCGGACATTGACACGTCAATGACCGGGTAACCTGCCTTCTTTATCCAGTCGTTCATCACTTCAGACACAGGAAGTCCGGACGCCCTGTCCAGGTGTTTCCATAGATCCTCTCCGGTTGCGTTGGAATATGCAAATTCAGCAAGGTATGATCTGACTCCCTTCATGAATATTTCCTCGCCAATGTAGGACTCAATCATTCTGATAACGCTGGCTCCCTTGCCATAGCTGATTTCATCAAAAATCTGGGCAATTTCATCAGGATTGGTAACCTTCACGTCTATGGGGTGGCTGTTCATGAGGGAATCTCCATGGAAGCCCCAGGACGTGTACGTGAGGATGAAATCGTCCCACACATTGAACTCCGGATAAATCGCGTCGACGGCCTTGAATGCCATGAAAGTGGCAAAACTCTCGTTCAGCCACAGATCGTTCCACCATTTCATCGTGGTCAGATCACCAAACCACTGATGGGCTATTTCATGGGCGATGGATTCGGCAACCGTTTTTCTTGCACGGTGTGATGTTCCGGCAGTTGTCAGGATTGCCGATTCCCTGAACGTGATGGCGCCCCAGTTCTCCATTGCACCTGCGGCGAATTCTGGTACTGAGATAAGCTGCATATGAGGGAGCATGTATTTTACCCCAAAGTATCCCTCAAAGAATTCCTTGACTTTTGCAGCAGTTTCAATCGGGAAATCATTGCTCTTGAGTTCGTTTCCTGGTACGAGAAGAGATATCTTTGTCCCCCCGAACTCTCTGGTCTTTTCAGAGAATTTTCCCACGCCAACGTACACGAGATAAGTGGACATTCTCGGGGTATCGTCAAAGTCAAAAACCACATTGTCCGGCGATTTCCTCTGCTGCTTTACAGGCATGTTGGAAATGGCACGCATATCAGGTGGGGTTCTGACGCTGAGCGAGAACTTTGCCTTGACAGAAGGATTGTCAAAACAGGGAAACACTGTCCTTGCCCCGGTGGGTTCAAACTGAGTTGTGAGAAAAACTCCATCCTCGTTGCTCACCTTGTAAAGTCCGGAGAGGCTCTGGGAGACATTCCCTTCATACAGGATACTTATCTCACTCTTACCGGAGATTCCTGATTTTATCAGGAGAGACTGATCATCAGGGTTCACCGAGAAATCGGCTACTCTTCCATTGATCTTCACTTCGTTTATCTGTAGCCGGTGTGAGTCAAGCCTGATACTGTCTGATTTGCCGTTCAGGTTGATCTCAACACTGCCGCTAAACCGATCACTGCTCTTTGAAAAATCAAGAAAAATTGTGTAATTCTCTACTTCCATGAAACTGTCTCTCGAATTTGGTATAAATGGTTGGAATAAATAGATTCCCAGAATGGGTGCAACATCCGCTGGATTCCTGAAGATCGGAGACTGGAATTGGAACAAAGTGGTATGCAAACACTCAAAATGTGGGTCCGTGTCTTAATATGGGACTTGAAAATAAGGCTCAGTTACAATGAAAGCCGTCGTGGTTGAATGCGATTACCAGAACCCGCAGGTGGAAAGGTTGATCGAACCGGCAAAATCTCTGGCATCCGGAGGGATTGTAGTTTTTCCAACAGAGACGGTATACGGCATCGGTGCAAACGCATTTGATGGAGAGGCGTGCGGACGGATATTCAGGACAAAGGGGAGACCGGCAGACAATCCTCTCATAGTTCACGTTTCAGGTATTGACATGGCGCGTTCTGTCTGCGATCTGGATGACAGGTGGGTACCGAAACTGGTGAAGTTCTGGCCCGGCCCGTTGACGGTGGTTGTGAAATCATCCCCTTCAGTATCTGCCGAAGCGAGGGCAGGACTTGAAACGGTAGCAGTAAGGTCCCCCTCATCCCCGGTTGCAAGGGCCCTAATCGACCTCTCCGGAGTCCCGGTCGCTGCTCCGAGTGCAAATCTGTCGACCCGGCCAAGCATAACCGACGGAGATAGTGCCGTCAGGGAACTCGGCGATCTGGTAGATTTCATAATTGTATCAGGACGTTCTCCTTTTGGCATAGAGTCCACGGTAATCGATCTCACCTCGACTCCTGTCAGGCTCCTGAGGGCTGGATCAACGTCACTGGAAGAGCTTGAGAAAGTCTTCGGAAAGATTGAGGTGACGGATACAGCCAAAGGAATTGGTGAGGATGCCAGGCCACTCACTCCCGGCTCCAAATACAGGCACTATTCCCCGGTACGTCCCCTGTATCTCGTTTCAAGAAACCAGGTGATATCTATCGGGAACGATGACCGGTTCTCCAATTACCTGTTTCTGTGCAGCGATGAAGTCGCAGCAAAAATCAGGAACCAGTCATTCAGGCTGGGAAGCGAAACAGATCTTGACGGTGTGGCCAGGAACCTGTATTATGCATTCCGGGAGCTGGATCAGAGGAACGTCAGGGGTGGATTCATAACCATGTTCAGCGGGAAGGGGATGGGTCTTGCTCTTGAGAACAGGATCAGGAAGGCAACATCTCCAGTCCCTCCGGCGATCAGTTCCATGATCGAGGAACTTTCCAACTAGATTTATAGAGAATATGGATTAACCATACATGCCCCTTGTAGCCATAATCATGGGAAGCAGGAACGACTATGATTGCATGAAGGAAGCAGAAACAGTACTTGCACAGTTCCACGTTGATTACGAGACCAGAATAGTTTCTGCCCACAGGACTCCAGAATTCATGATCCGGTACGGGAAAGAAGCCGTTGAAAGAGGGATCAGGGTCATCATAGCCGGTGCAGGTGGCGCAGCACATCTCCCAGGAATGGTTGCGTCGGTCACGAGCATACCCGTTATTGGTGTGCCTGTACCGTCAAAACACATGAACGGGCTCGATTCACTGATGTCGATTGTGCAGATGCCTTACGGGGTTCCGGTTGCAACCGTGGCTATAGGAAATGCAAGGAATGCGGCACTCCTTGCACTGAGAATACTTGGACTTCAGGATTCATCGATCCGCAACTCCCTCGAAACATTCAGGAAGGAAACGGAAAAAAAGGTAATGGAGGAAAAGCTGGAGTGAAGATCGGCATCGTCGGGTCCGGGCAGCTCGGATGGATGATGATCCAGGAAGGGAGCAAATTTGGATTTGAATTTGCTGTCCTCGATTCCGTGAGGGGAGCGGCTGCTTCCATATGCAGTGAATTCTATGGGCCTGAAGAATACGGGTCCTTTGTCAGGAATTGTGATCTTGTGACCTTTGAGTTTGAAAGCGGAGACTGGAATGCGATCAAGGAGGCAAGCAGGCAGGGAAAACTTCTTCCAGGCCTGATCAGCGTTGAGCTGAAAACTGACAGGATCATGGAAAAGACCTACCTGAAGGAAAAGGGGATACCAGTGGCAGACTTCATTCCTGCACACGGGTTTATCGATGCCCAGGAGAAATCGGCCAGATTCAGTAAGAGCGTAATCAAGGTTTCAAGAGGAGGATACGATGGAAAAGGACAGTACGTCCGGAATCGGGGAGATCCTGTGCAACCCGCAGACGATACGGCTGATTACATCGTCGAGGAATTTGTTAACTTCAGCCATGAAGCATCAGTCATAGTGGCCAGGAAGAAGAATGGGGAGATGCGCTCCTTTCCGCCTTCCCTGAACATGCATCTCCACGGAATGCTTCTCTGGGCAATGTCACCATATCAGGATTCGGGAATGACTGCAATCGCGGAAAATATTGCGAGGGAACTTGACTACGTTGGCGTCATTTCCGTTGAATTTTTCGTGACCGACAGGGGCCCGATAGTCAACGAGTTCGCTCCGAGGGTTCACAATTCAGGGCATCCCACACTTTCCGGATACCGGACTTCCCAGTTCGAGCAGCACGTCAGGGCAATAACTGATCTTCCGCTGGGAAGCACAGAGGCGTTTTCCCATGCAGGCATGGTAAATGTCATTGGGATAAATCTTACAGAAAAACAGTTCAGGGACATTCTTTCCATTGACGGCACAAAGATTTACTGGTACGGAAAGGAGCAGAGAAAGAGGAGAAAGCTGGGGCACGTCAATGTCACCGCCGACAGTCAGTCTGTGCTCAGGGAGAGGATTGAAACCGTACTCAAAATAGTGTATAACGGGAAGCAGGAAGAGATTCTGAGACCGTGAGTCAGAGAGAATCCATGGCGGCATTCAGGTCAGGGTTTCCCGGTATCATCTTGAGACCCTCTTCAATGGTGGACCTGGCTTCGTCTATCTTTCCTGCACTTTTCAACGCTTCCGCCTTGGCAATGTAATAGTAAGGGTTCCCCGGTACAAGGGAAATCGCAGTGTTCATGTCTTCAACCGCATCTTCATACTTTTCCATCCTGATCTCCAGTTCATATTTCCTGTAGATGAAGATTAGATCGACGTTATTCAGCTCAACGGCCTTCGAGAAATCAGCAAGCGCACTGTCCAGCTTTCCGGATTTCGCGTATGCGTTGCCCCTGTTGTAATAGTAATCAGGAACGTCAGACTCCAACTCTATTGCCCTGTTGAAATGCTCCAGTGCTTCGTCGAACTTTCCTGAATCTTCAAGGGCAGAAGCTATCGCATTGTGATAATCAGCATGATCAGGCATAATCTCTATTGCCTTTTCGTAGTCTTTTATTGCCTGTTCAATCATCTTCATTGAATAATAGGTCAATCCACGGTTGTAATGATAATCAGGATCATTGTCTATTATTTTTATGGCCCTTGTGAACTCCTTGATTGCATCAGGATATCTCTGGAGGTTGAAGAATGAGATTCCTCTCTCGTTGTGATCATCAGCCTGGTCGGCTTTGTCTATGTGAACATCAGGTGCCATCGGCTTCCGTATCAGCATCAATACATTAACATTTACGTCACAAGCGCAGGAAAATGACTGTCAGAACAGCTTCTTTTCAGCGTTCTCAGCAAGAAGTCTTCTATAGGTTTTCCAGTTCTTCCTTACTATCGGCATAAGGTCTGAACCTTCTCTTATTGATCTTCGAAGAAATCCAATCGTTACCGGATCTGATGGATACCCGGAACCCATGTTCCCGTAGGTCTTCGTGAGTTCCTTTATGATCCTGTCCCGCTCCACCTTGCTTATCACCGAAGCTGCGGATACCGCCGGAACGGTTTCGTCCGCACGATGCATGCAGATTACCCTCTTCCCGCTGGAGTTGCTCAGCAGAGCTGATAGTCTAGCCGGATTCACGTCAAAGGAATCAACGTACACGTCCCCATCCGAACAGGATATCAACTCCAGTGCCACCTTCTCCTCGAGTTCATTTATGGTGCGTGTTTCCATCCATGTGTTGATTTCGGGAACACTGATCACTCTTATTCTGCAGTTGAATCTCTCCTTTATCAGCTTCGCGACCGACTCCCTCTTTGCCGGAGTCAGTTTCTTGGAATCTCTTGCACCGGCTGCCCTGATTTCTTCTGGATCACCGCAGACAATTGACATTACCATCGGCCCTATTACGGGGCCTCTGCCAGCCTCATCAATTCCGCATCGAACCTCAGTGCGAGTCAATCTTGATCAGGTTAATAGAATGGTATAGAATATAACATTCCCATGAGTTCTCCTGATTTCTCCGTGAGGATATCCGGCGTTACAAAATCATATGGAAACGTCGTTGCGTTGAACGGGATTGATCTTGACATCATGTCAGGCCAGATTTTTGGTGTTCTTGGCCCAAACGGTTCGGGAAAAAGCACCATGCTGAAGATCATTGCGTCAGTACTGCAGCCGGATGACGGTTCTGTACACGTTCTTGGAATGGACTGCAGGACAGATTACTTGAAGATTAGGAAACACATTGGATTCGTCCCTGAGGACTCCGTGATTTATGAGTCTCTCACGGGGGAGGAATTCCTCTCGCTCGTAGCATCTGTCTATGAAATAGGAAAGGATGAATTTGAAAGGAGGCTGGAGGCTCTTTCGGCAGCCATGGATACCAGGGGAATTATGTCTGAACTCATAGGAAACCTATCCTTCGGCAACAGGCAGAAGATCTCAATAATTGCCGCCATGATCCATGACCCGGAAATACTGATTCTGGACGAACCGACAAAAGGACTTGATCCCAGGTCTTTCAGGATATTCAAGAATATACTGACCATGCTCGCGGAGAAGGGGAAGACCATCATATTCTCCACGCACGCCATGGAAATAGCCGAGGAATTGTGCCAGAGCCTCTGCATCATCTATAAGGGAGAAATAAAGACCGAGGGTTCAACCTCATCCTTCCTGAAGGGAGAAAACGGGAGACAGAAACTTGAGAAGACATTTCTCACCATCACCGGCGAAACTGATCTTGAAACGGTGGCTGATAATGTCGGGAGAACTTTCCAGTGAGAAAATCTATCGAGTCCGTAATGGCTGAACGGATCATGATAGAGCAGCGATTCACTGCCTTCAAGAGCATGATGTCGTTCCAGAGAAAACTCAAGGGGGTTGACGACAAGAGCAGGTTTATCTCAAGATTTGTGAAGATCAACTACGCCGCTGGTGCTATCATATTCGCTGTCATATCCTCATTCATAGTTTTCTGGAATTCACTCTTTCTCTTCGCCGGTGGAGGAATGAGCACTTCGAACATAATATTCATCCTCTTCGTCTACGCCCTGATAATAAACCTGTACAACACACTGTACCTGATGGGCTCCGTCAGGAGGGAACATCTAATCGATCCCCTGATATTCTCGGCAATTGCCAGGCCCGAATCGGTTCTGATGAAATGTTACATGAAGTATTACGGATCACTTTCCATTTTCATCTCCGTTCCGGGATGTGTTATCCTTGCCATAGAACTGAGGAATCCGTTAATCATCCTCGCAGCAGTCATGTGGACTCTGATCATTATATTCATGTCGTGGCCGCTTGGCGTGATATTTTCTGCGAAGGTTGGAGGCGGCAGCAGGCATTCAGGGACTCTGGAACCGATTATCAGGATCCTTTCATTCGCGTTTTCCCTCGCCGGGCTGGAGATTATACTCTACTCCCCGCAACTGGTGCCGAACATGCTGCCTTCTATCCAGTTCCCGCTCTCGATTCTCATCTTCCCATTCAACATTCCATACATCTTCGACGCAATGTCTTCTCCCGGGATCATTGCTGTTTACGGGCTGATCGTAACTGCGATTTACATGGTGGTTTTCTATGAAGTTAGCGTCAGGACGAACGGGTACGTCGGACGGCTGATCAGGGAAGGCTTCATGCAATCTTCAGGAAAACACGGTGGAAGAAGTGCGGGAGTTGAGCCCTTAAAACAGGCTCTGGAGAGAAAAGACCGGAAGATTCTGATCAGGGATTCCCAGGTCTCAACACTCATTGCGATCCCTATCATAGTGGCTGTACCGACACTCTTTCCGGTATTCATGCCGTCAGGCGGAATATCGGGAGATTCGATCGGTATATACTACCTGATGCTCTCAATAACTGCGATATGCGCCTCTTTCTATCCATCGATACTACTCATGTCAGAATCAGGAAGCATTGCTCTGTGGAGACAGTTTCCGCTGGATGCACGTGTTATGTTAAAGGCGAAAGAGAGGCTTGCCCTGAAGATGTTTGCTATAATAGCCATTCCTCTCACTCTGGCAGCGCTGATAATCAGTGGGTCAGCATGGGAATATTACGTTACTCTTTCCGTAGGTCTCATCTCCGGGTTTGTATATTTGATGGTGAGGAATGTTGACCATCTTTTCTCAAGGATTCCGGCGGAGGCTTCGAGAGTGAACCTGGAGACTTTCGGAGGAAATCTGGGACTGCTACTTCTCTCTGCAACTTCCATCCTTTTTCTGGTTATTCCTATCATTTTTGGGAGCCTCATAGCCGATCTGCTGCCTTTTGTCGGAAGCATGCACCTCATGGTTAACTCTTTCCTGGACTCCTCTATAAACGTATTGCTGATGATCTTCGCAATTCGTCACTACGGCATCTGAAGTATTTTTGCCGTAAGAAAGGATTATAAATCAAATTTATATGTGCGGCACACCGTGATGATCAATGGTAGATGCTAGACATGTTCCTCCTGATGCATTAATCAGTGGGCTCTCTGAGAAGTTCAAGGAAGACAAGAGAGTTGAAGTTCCTGCGTGGGTAAATTACCTCAAGGCAGGTATACACAAAGAGAAGTCTTGGATACAGGATGACTGGTACCAGGTGAGACTTGCGTCCACACTGAGGAAGGTTGCGACACAGGGACCAATAGGTATTGCAAGGTTGAGTACAGACTATGGCGGAAGAGTGGACAGAGGATCAAGGGGATACCACCCGGGTAGAGGCAGCAGGTTCCTCGTAAGACACATGTTCCAGACGCTGGAAAAACTGGGATACGTCAAGAAAGACAGGAACGGAAGGGTAATCTCTCCGGAAGGACAGTCTCTGCTGGACAAGACTGCAAGAGAGGTTCTGGAAAAAATGGCAAAGGACAATCCGGAACTGAAAAAGTTATTATGATCGTCGGGACTTAGAATATACACATAAGAAGATGCGAACAGTGGGGGGTGAATGACTCTGGAAGGAGAAGACGAGCTTGATGCAATCAGAAGACGCAAAATGGCGGAGATCCAGAGAAACGCCGTCGACGAGCAGGCGGTCGATGAGCAGAGACGCTCCGCTGAAATAGAAAGAGCAAGGCGCCAGCAGATACTCAGGCAGATACTCACGCCTGAAGCAAGAGAAAGGCTCAGCAGGGTCAGACTTGTCAAGCCGGAGATGGCGGAAAACGTGGAGGGCCAGCTAATACAGCTTGCCGGCATGGGAAAGGTTGGAAGACAGATTACTGACCAGGACGTAAAGAGTATACTCGACAGATTCAACACTTCAAAGAAGGAGACAAAGATAGAGAGGAGATAGCGGATGAGCAGAAACAAGGAGCTAGGAAGAAAGATCAGGATTCTTAAGAAGATAAAATCCAACAGGAGAGTTCCTGGCTGGGTGATGATGAGAACAGACAGAAAGTTTACCCAGAACGAGAAGAGAAGGCACTGGAGAAAGAATAAGCTAAAGTTATAGGTGTTTGAATATGGTTGAGAACAATGAAGTTTCAGAGGAGAGATTCCTCAACATTCCCCTTAGAGAAGCCAGAAACGTATCAAGATCAAGGAGGGCAGATACTGCGATCTCCATAATACGGGAACAGGTAGCCAGGCACAGCAAGGCCAAGGTATCGGACATATGGATAGATCCAAAGGTCAATGAACTTGTCTGGGAAGAAGGCCGGAAGAAACCACTGTCAAAAATCAGAGTAAGAATCGTTCAGCTGCAGGACGGAACGACTGAAGTAATCCTGCCATGAATTCATGGTAAGAAAGATATCCGTACTCAGCAGTAATTTTATAGGCGTCTACCTCAGGACTGGGGAGGACGTAGTCCTGGTTCCGACCACAATAGCTGATGAGGCCCTCACTGAAATAGAGGCTGAATTGAAGGTCCCATCCATACGGATGATAATCAACGGAACAAGCCTGCTCGGGTCAATGATTACAATGAATTCCACCGGAATAATACTTCCGAGCGATTATTACGGATACGATGGATTGACCGCCCTGGGCGACAGGAATGTGCTGTACCTGAAGGACAAGATAAACGCTCTGGGCAACGACATAGTGGCAAACGACCACGCTGCCATGGTGCACAAAGGGTTTACACAGTCATCGGCCAAGAAGATATCTGACTGTCTTGGCGTTGAGGTTGTACAGGGGGCCATCGGCAAGATAAAGACCGTTGGAAGTGTTTCAGTCGCAACCTCTAAAGGAATGATCGTTACTCCCGACACAACAGAGGAGGAACGGAAATCTCTTTCAGAATTGTTCAAGGTCCCGGTGAGGGATGCAACTGCTAATTTCGGAAGCATGTACCTGGGCTCTTCTGTGGTGGCAAATAGTAAAGGTATACTTGTCGGAAATGCGTCCACACCTATCGAGATTGGCAGGATCGATGACTCCCTCTCGTAGTCCGGGTTCAGGGACTGCTCTCAATCGTGATCTTGTTTTCTGCGACGATAAAACATGTTAAAATAGCCGCTTTGACTGAAGTGTTTCCGCTATGATGCAATATTCCGGCAGTAAGATTATCAACAGAACAGCCGATCCGAGACCGGAGAGCCAGAGGACTCCGTGAAGATAAATGATGAATAACGGAAAGCAAGATGAATTTGACTCCAGATACGCAAGGAGGACAATGATTTTGCTTTCAGGCCTTGTGCTGATAGTGATGTATGTTGAGGGAATGCTCACTCCATCTCTTCCCTCAATTTCGCACACTTTTAAAGTCTCAGTTTCCCAGGTTAGCCTGGTGCTTTCAGCTTACTTGGTAAGTGGAGTGGCGCTGAGCCCTATCGCAGGCAAGATGGGTGATGTGTACGGGAAGAAGAAAGTCCTAGTGATTGCGATGGTGATTTACGCCGGAGCAGTATCAGTTACCGGGTTCTCACCGAATTTCACCTTTATGGTTGTTTCCAGGGCTGTTCAGGGCATCGGACTAACAATGATGCCACTCGGGATGAGTCTTGTGAGGGAGGAGTTTCCAAGACATCTTGTCCCCAAGGCACAGGCCATGCTCAGCGCAATGTTTGGTGTAGGATTTGCAATCAGCCTGCCCATGGGGTCGTTAATATCAAACGACTTTGGATGGAGAGCCACGTACCACACGGCAGTTCCATTCGTTCTTGTCATCGTGGTTCTTACGATAGTTTTCGTGCGGGAATCCAGGTTCAGGAGACCGGAAACAAAAATAGATTATGTCGGTTCAGCACTGCTCGGTTCCTCACTTTCGATGTACGTGCTTGCCATCTCAGAGGGACCTGTCTGGGGCTGGACATCCACTATTGTCATGTCACTGTTAGTCGCTGCGACAATAGTGCTCGTTCCCATGGTACTTTATGAGAGGGCGTACAACAGGTCAGGAGGAGAACCGATTTTGGATTTCCGGCTCCTGTCAATCAGAAATGTGATGATCGCCAACCTGGCTCTCGTAGTAAGCGGTCTTGGAATGTTCCTGGCAATGCAGACCTTCACATATCGATTCGAGAGCCCTCCATCTTCTGGTATCGGGCTCTCAATTCTGGGCACAGGTCTCTCCCTGGTTCCTTTTGCCCTTGGAATGATAGTTCTTGGACCGCTGACCGGGCGATGGGTCACGAGGTTCGGGGTCAAGCCATTTACCATCCTGGGACCTCTGGTATCGGCAGCCGGTTTCATTCTTGAAGCGACCGTTCCTGGATATTCGCTGATGCTCATCTATGAATTCATCATCGGCGGCGGAATATCAATGGTGAATGCCTCCGTCATCAACCTGCTCGTCCTGTCTGTCGATCCAAAAGACATGGGCCTCGCAACCTCGATGAACGGGAGCTTCAGGTATCTTGGAAGCAGTATAGGTGCTCCAATTGCGGGGGCAATAATGGGGACATATATCCTGCTGATCTTAACCCCATACAAAGGTCACCTTGTCCCGACTGCATTTCCTGATCACTTTGCATTTGTGCTTGCATTCTTCATTTCTGCTTTTGCATTTTTCCTCGTGGCAGTCATCTGCCTGTTCTCCAGAGAGGTTATATTCGGCAAGATAAGATCCAGGACGCTGGTCAGTGACAGCACTGAAAACATTGAAAAATTGGCCTGATCCGCTCAGGCTGCCCCTTTCAGAAAATATCCGAGATCTTCAGGAGGGAATGCAGCACAACGTTCTTCTCCTTCAGTGCCTTTTCTCCACCTTCTTCCCTGTCCATAACGCAGTGGACATCCTCCACGATTGCGCCGTGTTCCCTCAGGACATCGACGGCTTTCAGGACGGACCCGCCTGTTGTTACCACGTCCTCTATTATGGCAACCCTCTTTCCAGAAACTCCTTCTCCAATCAGGAGGGACTTATTTCCATGCGATCTCTCCTTCCGGATTATTGAGTACGGGATTCCCATTTCGAGGGCAACAGCGATGACCATAGGTACCGCTCCGAGTTCCACTCCTGCCACAACATCTCCCCTGACTGTCTCGCAGAATTTCGAGGAAATCTCCCTCAGGTGATTAATGTCCGTGTTGAACTCCTTAAGATCCACGTAGAAACTCGACTGTCTGCCGGAAGTCAGGATAAAGTTTCCCCGTTTCACTGCGCCACTCTTTACTAGGTCATCCTTGAGCATCAGGATTGGTCAGGGTGATTCTGTATAAACTCTTTCTCTTGTCTGACAATATCTGGCTCTTTAGAAAGACAACAAACTGATGAGTTGTAAAAAAATGGCAAATATATTTATACTTAGTTGTAAATAATGTCAGACATGTTATCTATGAACCACCTGGTATTGCAGGAGATGGCAGAGGAGAATGCGAAGTACACCGGTCAGGAGACCGTTGTTGAAGCATACAGTTGTCCACAGGACGAGAGAATTGCCAGGGCCGCCCTCATCAAGAGGGTGAGGATCAGGATTGCCGGATGTGGTGGAGCCGGATCCAACACCATAGACAGGCTTATGCAGTCGAGGGTCGACGGCGCGGACCTTCTCGCGATCAATACGGATGCACAGCATCTCAACATGATAAAATCAAAGGCGAAACTCCTCATCGGCAGGAGAAGAACCAAGGGCGAAGGTGCCGGAGGATTCCCGAAGATCGGGGAAGAGGCCGCACTTGAAGAGGTGAACAAGATCAGGGAACTCCTGAGGGGTTCCGACATAGCCTTCATAACTTGTGGTCTTGGCGGAGGAACAGGAACTGGATCTGCTCCCATAGTGGCCAGGGCTGCAAAGGAAACCGGGGCCACTGTATTTACCATCGTAACCCTGCCTTTCAAGTCAGAGGGAACTGAGAGGATGAACAACGCAATCGGTGGCCTGGAGAAACTTATCCGGTATTCAGACACGATCCTGGCGATCCCCAACGACAAGATAGTTGCGGAATCTCCGAGCAGGAACGTGAACGAGGCTTTCAATTTTGCAGACTCAGTACTAGCAGAAACGATCAAGGGACTTACGGAGCTCATAACAAAAACTGGCGTTGTCAACATAGACTACGCTGACGTTTCCAACATTCTGAAGATTGGAAGAACTGCGGTTGTCGGGATAGGGGAATCCGATGACGACAAGGACAAGGTCCTGTCAGCCGTGAAGAACGCCATAAATTTCCCGCTGATCGATGCCGACATAAGCACAGCTAGAGGGTGCTTGGTCAGCGTGATAGGAGGAGACGAGATAACCGTCAAGGAATTTGAAAGGGCACTGGCTGAGATACAGTCAAGAATCCATCCAGACGCCATGGTCAAGTGGGGATGCCGCGTCGAGCCTGGAATGAACGGGAAGATCAAGGTCATGACCCTGCTGGTTGGGGTAAAGTCTCCATTCTCAGTGAACACGCCTGAAGACATAAGGAACATAGAGAGAATCGTTGGCGATATGAGAGGGACATCAGACATAGACTTCATAAGATAATTCATGCGACTTCCCTTTCACATATTTTAAATATCGTCCTTCATTTTTCCGGGTGTGGAAAAGAGACTGGTAGTGGCACTGGACATCAAGGACGGAGAGAAAGCCATCCGGATGGCCCGTGACCTTTCTCCTGAAGTTTTTGCAATGAAGATCAACTGGCCTCTGGTTCTCTACTCTAAACCGGAAATCATTAGCGAAATCGCGTCTTTCTCAAGGGTTATTTGCGACTTCAAGGTTGCAGACATACCGAATACAAACCGCCTCATCGTGGAGAGGGTCAGGGACCTGGGTGCTTATGCAGTCATCGTCCACTCCGTTTTCGGGCATGATTCCCTAAGTGCAGCTGTGGAGGCAGCCGGTGATACCCGGGTAATAGCTGTCGTGTCGATGTCACATCCCGGGGCACGTGAATTCATTGGGCCACTTGGAGACAGACTGCTTGATCTTGCCCTAAGCAGCGGAACATATGGCATCATCGCACCCGGAAACGATCCAGAGACGCTCTCGGCACTGAAGTCAAGGTCTGGTAGCCTAAAGATATTCACGCCCGGCATAGGTGCGCAGGGAGGCGATCCAGCGGAGGCAGTCAGGGCAGGTTCCGATTACCTGATCGTGGGAAGGGCGATCTATGACTCTCCAGACCCATTGGGAGAAGCCAGAAGGATAAACGACCGGATATCAAAGGCAACTCTCCCGCAATAAACGGTTATATCATGAGAGGATAAGGTAAAGTGGAAGCCCCAGGAACATACAGGGCAGGATACTGGCTCTCTGAAGCAAATAATCTCAGGCCATTCTCAGTGAAAGATGCCGTGGAGATGAATTCCGAACTCTCCCTTTATGAGCTTATGGACGTTGCAGCAGGACTCACCTCAAGACAGGTCGGGGATGTTGTCTCCTACGCGGTTTCATACAACATAAATTATTCAAATTACTGTGCAGCAAGCTGTCCGATCTGCGCCTTTTACGTTCCCGTGAAAATCAAGGGGAGGACCAGCGCTGGTTATGAACTGTCGGTGGAAGACGTTGGAAGGGAGACAGAAAAAGCCAGGGAAGCCGGGGCTACTGAAATACACATTGTTGGCGGGTTTAACCCTGGCCTTTCGGTCGAGTATTATGAATCAATTTTCGCTGAAGTGAAGAGGAGGCTTCCTGATATCACGCTTAAGGCATTGACGATACCGGAGATAGATTTTATTGCAAGAGTCACAGGGAACTCAATCCGGGAAGTTGTCGACAGGTTCAGGGCAGCAGGAATGGATGCCCATACCGGAGGAGGAGCAGAAATTTTCGATAAAGAGGTGAGGAGGCAGATAACCACCCCGGAGAAAATCTCCGGCGAAAAGTGGCTCGAGGATGCTGCGCTGATACATGGGATGGGCATGAAGGGCAATTCCACCATGACTTATGGCCACCTGGAGAACTGGGAACAGATCATCGATCACATGATCAGGTTAAGGGATTCGCAGATCAGGACACCCGGCTTCCTCTCCTTCATACCTCTCAAATTCAGCCCTGAGAATACGCCTCTTCTCAAGATGGGCAAGGTGAAAGGTCCCTCACCGGCAGACAAGGATCTGAGGGTTATTGCACTGGCCAGGATCATCATGGGCATGGCGATCCAGAATATCAGTGTATACTGGGTATCAATCGGCAAAGGAGTATCACAGATAGCGCTCAACGGAGGAGGCAGTGATCTGGTCGGTACAGCATTCAGCGAAAAGATTTTTGGAGCTACAAACAGGAAAGAGGGATCGACGACTGAGGAACTGGATCACCTCATCAGGGAAATTGGCAGAATTCCTGCAGTGCGGGACTCATTTTACCGGATCGTAAGATATCCGTAATCTTCTGGTACAAAGTTGTACCAACATATCGATATATATACTTGGGAATCGACAGGGCATGTACGGCAAACTAGCAGTAGCGTCTGTAATAATAGCGCTCCTTCTGGGAGCGACGTCGGTTGCCGCTGCATCGTCTGGAGGAACCAACATGTCCACGATGGGAAATTATTCCTTCCAGTACGATAATTCTAGCAGCGTTATCAGCAATCTGACATTCCAGGGTGAAACGAACTCGTATTTGGTTGCAAACGAAGTGTATGTGAATGGAACATCGGCGATGAAACTGCCCACGTCCTTTACCTTCCCGACAGGAAGTATCAAACTGGCCAACGGAACGATTGTGAACACCAACAAGGATAACCTGTTCCTGATAGCGGACACGTCCCTGAATGGATCAGTGACATACTCGTTGACCTCAGCGCCTGTAAAGGAGTCTGTGAAAGTCAACATGACAATAGGTTCCACAGGGACAAACCTGAACTCAATGGCCATCTATCAGGTAACGGCTGGCAACAGATCGGCGATAATCTTCAGCAACGGCAATGCTACGGTCAACGGCAATGAACTGACCTTCACTGCAAACGCATCGATCAAGATGCTCTTTACCGGAGTCACCAACACGGCCTCCTTTGAGGACTATATAAGGGCTGGCCTCGAGAGCCACTCCGCATTCCACTACAACCAGACAACCGGATCGGTGATTGGGTCCTTCGTGAGCTTCAACATAAATACTAACACCGACATTGTAAGCAAGTTCTATTCAGAACTCACCAGCAATACAGTATTCACCTCGATCGCACTTACCGGGAACACCAATTTCTCCTTCAACCAGGGAACTCCAGTGTTCCCGCCAGGCAAACCAATAGTTGTAGGATCGATCTTTGTTCTTGGCACGAACTCGACAATAGTTGCTGTCCACGATAACCCGGCGATTGTGTCCAGGTTCATCTTTGACAACGGATCTGCAACATTCAACCTCGGTGCCGGCATGAACGCGACAGTGTATAACACGACCGGGGAGGATCACGCAGTCAGTGAAGACGTGGCCGACAACCAGTCTGCTGCCTCAAACATAGCTCTCGGAACCGACCACAGCATTGAGGGCGGAAGGCAGGCAGTATACATACATGGCAACGGGTTCAGGGGATTCCTGCTTGTTGGAAATGCAAACGTCAGCTTAACCAACAGTGGATCAACCGTAGTTGTGACCAGCACACATGTTGGAATGGTAGGGCTTGTTGCCCCTCCAGGACTTCAGGGAAGCTCACAGAGGGCAATCCATGATCTCGAGTGGGCAATAATCCATAACAAGGTGGGAAGTGAGATGACGCTGAACAATGTCAATGGTTCCATTGATCATCTTTCAGTATCATACAACAATTCAATATCCCTTAACCTGACCAACGTACAGTCCGGCAAGATTGTGATGGCAGTATCTTCGCTGCAGCATGTTGGAAATGTAGTTGCCGTGTTCGTATCCAACAGTGTCTTTGCCAATGGCTCAAAGATCACGGTCTCCTTTGACAACACAGTGATTTCCATGACCAGCTTCAACGGAACCGTCAACTCTACCAGCGCCACGACCGCAGTATACACGGTGCTTCATGTGCAGGGAGGGCTGCTCCTTCTCATACACGTGCCCCACTTCTCTAACCACACAATAGCAATCAGCTATGTCCAGCCCGGCAGTACCTCGCTGATACCTGGCGGCAGCGGCGCAGTGGTAGCTATAGGAATAGTCATAGTGGTGGTGGCAGTGGCCGCAGTGATGGTGACAAGGAAGAAGCATCAACCGTAAACTTTCACCCACTTTTTTTTATTTTTATTTTCCTTTTTTTTCAACTCTGAGTTTGGTGAAACTGTGCGCTGGCGTTCTTGATGCAATTCTTGAACAGAAAGTGAAACTTTTATCTATATCCAACTCTTGAATTCTGACATGACAAGACGGATTATTCTAGTAGTCATAGCGTTCACAATACTGGCAATAATGGGATTCCAAGCTTTCATGCCTGCTGTTTCCCAGGCACATGCAAATAGTTATGCACCATCTGCGGCAAGCACACCGGTAATGCTTAATACAGAATCATGGGTTTATTACAGCGGGCTGGACGGCAGAACAAACTCAAATGGACAGTGGCTTGTTTCAGGTACATCAGGATCACTGATGAGCTGGGAACTGCAGACAAGCGGCATCAGCCTCAATGACCCTGCAAACGGGTTCAACGGGCAGCCGACGTCGTCTTCGCAGGGTTCCCTTTCCGCGTACGAATCGGACGTACAGTACGAGGAAAGCAACTATGCCAGCTACATAAGCGGTGCATCCTCACTGTATTCGGTGCCGACAGACCTGATCTATGCAATCATGCTTGTGGAATCAAGCGGTGGGCAGGGAGGCGGAAACGTGATGCAGGAAGGGGACTATACGGGTTCCTTCACCGCATCGAACGGCGTAACGTACTCCGGAGCCGCGGCTTCAATATACCAGGCTGCCGCGAACTATCTCTCACCCGAAGTATCAAAGTACGGACAGGATCCTATGCTCATCGGGGCATCATACAACGCAGGACAGGTGTATCCTTCTTCCACTTATTCCGGAGGCGTCGGAAATGACGTCTGGGACATGATGATGTACGCATCGTCCAACAGCAACGGTTACACGTATGGCTCCTATGACTGGAAACTTGCAGTAGGTCTTAACGCAGTGATCGCAGAGATCGGTGGAGTCCAGGCCCCTGCAACCACTACCTATTCAGTAACATTCACGGAAACCGGACTGCCCTTTAACACCACATGGACTGTAACCTTCGACGGACAGACTGGCTCACCCTACACGTATCAATCCTCCTCAAGCTCGTGGACATTCACCGGCATTGCTGACGGCACATATTCCTTCAGCATCCCCACAGTCAGTGGATATACGGCCTCACCAGCTTCTGGAAGCGTTACTGTTAACGGCGCCAACGTAAACGTTAACGTGAAATTCACGCCACCGCCGCAGTTTAACCCTGGCGACTCTGTATCGGTAGCGTCCTCCTCCATGAACGTGAGGGAAGGTCCAGGAACCAGCTATGCAATACTTACAACGGAAAGCAGCGGAGCTACTGGAATAGTTGGCTATGGCGGAAAAATCTCAAACAACGGGTATCAGTGGATAACCGTCACCTTTGGCACTACTGTTGGCTGGGTAGCTGATGAGTATCTTTCTGACAGCGGTGCATCTGGTTACTATTCTTCCACGCAGAACTACTGGCCTTCAGCGGAAGTCCAGGTCACTGCATCGGCACTGTATGTACACTCCGGACCGGGGCTGTCGTACTCAAACATAAACATTGTTGACAGTGGACAGACCGGCTATGTCGAATATGGTGGGCTTGTGGACAGTGGAGGGTATGTGTGGATAGCTGTAGCCTTCACCAACAATG
>JAJZLK010000007.1:19192-21014 GCA_021803655.1 Thermoplasmata archaeon | reverse complement strand
GGAACCAAGGTGCCTGGAGGCGGACAGAAAAGCTGGAACAAATGTCGTTACCGATGCAATGAGAAAGACAAGGGAGATAACGACTTCCCATGAATGCCCGGCAAACCTGTGCATAAGATACAGGGCAGGTATCACGGCAGAATCAACCTGTGCAGAGGTGACAGGAAGCATGAGAACTACAAGGGCAAAGGCAATATTTACTGCTGCGGAAAGCAGCACAGTGAGAAGGATGGAAATTGGAATGTATCTCTCCCTTGGAACTTCTCCTTTGATGCCAATGAAACGCGAAAAAGGTATGGTGGAGGATTTCCTGGCCTCCCTGTTAAGCGTAAGTATTTCCTGGAAGCCGAAGAAGATTATGTAGAGATATCCGGTGTTGATTATTACTGCCGGGAGGAAGCCATAACCTCCATAATGGCTAGGAATATTTGACGGCGATGCGCTGAGACCAAGGGTAAATGTCCCTGCGATCAGTGCAAGATACATGACGACCACCATCACAACCTGAGCACGCCCTATGATCTTCAGAAGCCCTCCATGCGGAAAGGCATTCACAATAAACCAGATGACAAGCATTGCAAGGATAAGGTACTGAATTCCAGTGATAATAGGAGAACCCAGCCCATACTCGGAAAGGACCCCTGGAAGCATGTCAAAATCGAAGAGTGCAAAAAGGATGGCCGAGTAGGCCGCAAGGGCAGTGTTGGCAACCCAGCCGGAGAACCGCGTTATGAAATACCGCACGCTCATCGTGCCGGCAGAATGTCTCACGAAATTCGACCCGCCGACAATGTCCAGCTTATTTGTTATTGAAAACCGGTATTCTTCGGAAAATACCAGTGCAAGACCGATGGAGAGAACTGTGGCAAGAATAAGTGAAATTATTGATGCCATTGCATACTGCTTCACGTTTTCCGGTATAAGTACAAAAAGAGGTGATCCAAGCGTTGAACCGACACCAACTGCCAGCATGGTAATGAACCCGTATGTGGGATTCTCCTTTCCCCTTACCCTGGCCCGGAAGAACCTGATCCTCAGGGAATCAGGCAGGGATGAAACCACGATGAATGCGGTGAGAACGAGGCTTGCGGATGAAATGGCAAGAAGTGCGTTTCCAGCCTGGGAGAAGAACCCGAAACCATATTGCGATGCCATGATAATCGTGGAGAGTGACGACAGGAAAAGAATGACAAGCCCGCCGATCATAATGGCCAGTTTCCACGCAATACCGATGGCAGTCTTCTTCTCTCTTATCACACGGAGTTTGCCACTTCCCAGTATCCTGAGTGCCATGTTTCTTAGTGAATCAAGGAAACTCCCAAGCCGTTCCTCGATAGAAACGCTCAGGCCAGCCGAATCAGGTTCCTTCTCCATCTTATCTCAACCTGGTCTTGATTCCTGCCTCGTTCAGGGACTTCGCAGCCTCACGGATTGAGTAGAATGCAGAGAGAAGCAGGATGATGGACAGGGCAAAATCAACCATGGATGAAATGACTGAAGATCCGGAGTATGAAAGCGCATTTCCGGTTGCCGCCAGGAACGACTGCAGTCCGCCTGATCCCCCAGTTACTACTGGAGGGATGGCAAGGAATATCCCTATTACTATGAGGAATGAGGCAATTATGACCTCCCCGAGCGCCATCAGCACCATGGATCCGACCTTGTGGGATCGCTTCACTGAAACAAGTGTGGCAAAATTCCTCAGATCGTCGTCAAGGGATTCGGATATCTTCTTTCTAATCATGTTACTGGAACCTGTTGTTCCAGGAGCAAGAAGCATGAGTCCCTTTATAGACAGTATGGCCTGGTCCAGCATATTATC
>JAJZLK010000007.1:0-19182 GCA_021803655.1 Thermoplasmata archaeon | reverse complement strand
GCAGCCACAATCTAATGGAAACATTGGCAGATCAAACCACCGGCAGAGTTGAATTTGTGATCTTCCTGAAGGATGTCCTCGGGTATCCGTTCAACTCGGTAAGCGCTACGCAGGCACTTCAGGAAAGAAAACCAAAGACAGACCTTATCAAGGCTGACCTGAAGGAAAAGTTGTCGCGCCTTGATCGGTATCTTGAGGATGTCAAGAGGCTTAACGAGTTAACGGAGAAGGGGCTCGAACCCTATGCCTCAACAGATGTATTTGAGAACATTTCCAAGTTCGCTGTCACCGCAGTATCACAACTCAGGGAGAGGATCTCTGAGCAGGCTGGCAAAAAGCTCAGCGAGATTGAAGTTTCCAATAGCACTGACAGAACCAACGCCATAAAGTACATTGATATGTTCCTGCAGAACCCGAAGATTTCAGTGGACAAGTCTTCCATCAAACTCACGTGGGATAACGGAGCGTATTCAGGACTCTCCTCTTACTCCATCTACGGTTCTGTGGAACAAACTGAAGCGAAGAAAGGAATTATTAACAGGCAGGTCAAGAAGTTCCGGGAGGAGATAAGCATAGAATACTCATTTTCGCTGAATCCATCTGAAATAGACATTTTCTCTGCCGTACTGCATTTTTCCTCCCTTGCGAAGGGGTTCAAGCTTCCGGTCAAGCATGCGGTGAGCTGGATCAGCAAGGAGCCTGTGGTTGACTTCGAGAAGATGGACAGGTATGATATGTCAGAAGCAATTCTCTCTGATAATAGCCTCTTTGTCACATTCAGGGACTGGGACAAGGGCTCAGAGGTCAGGTTCACCTCTTCATCCTTTGGAGAGAAGCAGATGGTGGACATAGACTACAAGGATTCTGTCCAGAGTGTTAGCGTAACGAGCCAGCCGGTTCTGAAGAAGAACATTGACATGAAGGTAGTCGACGAGATCATGGAAACAATAAGGAATTCGGTTACAAATCTTGAGTCTAGGAGGAACGGGCTTAAATCACTGGTCGTGAACAACGAAGATATTTTCTCCACGTTCAACACGGTCCAGTTCCTCAAGGCAATTATAAAGGCCGGGATGTCGAAATATGCAGTCTCCCCAGAGGAGCTTAAGTCCAGCGGGTTCAGGACTGTCATGAATGAGAATGGCCTCACGGAAGCTTCCATTATCGACAGGATCAGGGTGCTCGGATCGGCTGCCGAAGAGGTCTCGAAGTTGATAATGACTGCCGATTCAGGTCAATAGCATTACATGACCCATTTCAAGCAAGAGTTCCCTGAGTATTTTCTGGGCGTCGTCAAGATTTTTCTGCACCGTACCAGAGTCGGGTCCAGATGAAGTGATCTGCAGAGTAATTCCCGGTTTCCCTGCCTCGCTCTCTTCCGGATGGCTCTTGATATAGACCTTTCCACTCAACTGTTTCATAGCTTTCCTGATTACCGGGGCAATCCTGCTTTCCATGCCCCCATCTATGGTGTAAATCCTCTCCATGTTAACGACGTCAGGTACTGATATTGAGTCCCGAACCGATTTCAACATGGCTAGAGCCTCCCGGGGAACACCGGGCAGCGAGAGAATCTTCGTATCTCCATGCCGGAGCAGGATTCCTGGTGCTGCACCCTCCTTGTTGATCACCGCGGTAGCGCCTTCTGGCATCATTGCCATTTTGAGCCGATCCTCCGTCAACCTTTCGTTGATCGAAGCATACCAAACTTCCAGGAGTTCCCGTGCTCCCTTGTTTTCCACATAGCCCAGGCCGAGATGTGCAGCGACTGACGAAGACGTTATATCGTCAAAAGTAGGTCCTAGTCCGCCAGTAGTAACCACAAGCTCATTTTCCATACCCACGGAGAGTGCCCATGAAATCTCAGAGGGGTCATCGCGAACCACTAGTCCTCTCCTTACTGTATAACCTATAAAAGTAAGTTCCTGCGAAATATCTTTCAGGTTGCTGTTCAGGGTGTAACCGTTGAGCAGTTCATTACCTATAGAAATTACAACCGCGCTGTGCATTCAACGGACACTCGTACCGCATACCGGACAGAACTTAGCATCGTAGTCCAGTATCTCTCCACATTTTTTGCATCTCTTCGGTTCCTGAATTGGGACAGAACTGTGTACTGGAGCAAGTGCATTCGATGGCGATCCAGAGCCAGTGATCTCCTCTGCATCAAAGATTTTCTCGGAGTCTCTTCCGGGAGCCTTCACGTCCACATTAACCATTCCAATGTTGGTCATTCCGGCTTTTGCCCTGGCCATCTCCACTTCCTTCCTGTGCCGGTCATCATCCAGCCTGCGAAGTTCCTCGGCCCTGATCCTCTTTGAATCCTCTATCCACCGTCTCATCGTTGCTTCCCATTCTTTGGGATTGTCGATCTCAAACCTTGCGGTCTCCTTCCTGTCGTCCTGCATGAATTCAACCGTTATTGTACGCTTGGTCATGACCTTGATTCTCGGTACCGCGGTCGTTATGTTTGTTACATCGTATAACTTAACGTCAAACACTGTCTGAGGAGAAGTGGCCTTGAACACGCCTCTCTTTCCCTTCCTTTCATATATGATCCTTCTATCGGAGAGGTAGAGAGTGCCACTTGATATCTCTTCGTCCCCCCTGATAAGGGTGGTGTCCTCCTTGAGGAGTTCATGTTCCCCCACTTCATAAATAGGCATGCCCTTAGATTATTATAAGCTATAAAAGAATTATTTAGGAATTTTCTGTGATATTATAGTCAAGAAGAGAAGAAGTTTGAAAACATGATCATAGATCACTCCTCCCCACCCACAGTTACTCCTGATCTTCCGGCAAACGAGTATGGAAGGTGATTTAAGCAGGTCAACTACTCCTCGCTCAAGCATCGGAGCTTGCAACCGGTGGTTGAGAACACATGGAATTTTTGTGTTTTTTGTTGCTGCAACGGCTCACCAAAAAAACTTAATGCACGATACTCTCTCAGACTGTAAATGAGCATCGTACTGTTTTACTATTTTCTGATACTTATTTTCCTTGTGACTTCGGTCACATCAACAATGCTCGCATTTACTCACATATACTACGGGTCTAAGGATATCAGGAATATTAAGAGCGGAGACTACATCAGCCCTTTCTTTTCTGAACATAACGTGAAGGTGTTGCACACAGCCCTTGGAACTGATTCCGCCTTTGTGCTGGCCCTTTCATCTCTCATAGTAATGAGTTCATTCCTCTTCTTCCTCTTTGAGACTCTTGTAGTCAACACCTTTACGCCACTATTCTATTATTATATTATCCTGATGGTGTTATTAAACGGTGCTCTTGCGGTTAAGGTATCACGCGACTTCCTCTTCAACAGAATCAGTGGAATCCGATACGAATTAAAATCCATCAATTCCGTAAAGCCAGACCTTGACTTTGTTCCAGATGTTATGTTCAGGCCCCTCCGGCTACTTATCTCCAAGAACATTACACCGGGCGGACTGACCAGGGTAGGATTCGTGAATGCCAAGAGAAAATTCGTCAGGAAGAGCGGAACCACGATCGAGTTCAGGGAGACGATCCAGATCAGGAACCAGAGTTTAACATCACCAAGAAGCATTGTGAAGCTTAGCGTTGGTGCCCCCAACATAAGCATAGTCAGTATTGATCCTGAGCTTCCTCTGACCGTGGAACCTTCCGGTCTCGTGGGGATATCCGTAGTTTATTCCATGGCAATCACCATGAAGCGGGGAATAATGGAAGTCAAGATAACCTGTGAATGATACAGAGATGCCCTTGTTCTGATAGACCGTGAATACAGAGTAATTGTTTTATCGAGAAATTCATGTGGAATCGCTCTTTTGAGCTATTTTCTTCCAGTATGGGGTACAATAATATTTATATTGAAGAACATATTTACTCCACAGCCAGAAATACATCAGTCAACCACCGGAAAACATAGCCCTTGGCGTGTTGGTACGGTTATCAAACAGGTTGACCGGATGGCAGAATATAAAAATGGTGAAAAGAAAATGATGTCAGGACAGATGCCAATTCTGATTTTGAGAGAAGGAACGAAAAGAGAGCAGGGAAAGGATGCGCAGAGGGGAAACATAGAGGCTGCAAAGGCGATCGCCGATGCAGTGAGAACCACTCTAGGTCCGAAGGGAATGGATAAGATGATGGTTGACTCTATTGGTGATATAGTTATCTCCAACGACGGAGCAACTATTCTCAAGGAGATGGATGTGGATCACCCTGCAGCGAAGATGATCGTTGAGGTTGCCAAGGCCCAGGATAGTTCTGTAGGTGACGGAACAACTACAGCTGTCGTCCTCTCCGGTGAATTCCTTAAGCAGGCTGAAACACTTCTGGAACAGGGAGTTCACTCCACTGTTATCGCAAACGGTTACAGGATGGCCATGAATGAGGCAAAGAAGCTGCTTGATTCACTGGCCATTAAGGCTAAGGACGACAAGACCCTGAGGAACATTGCGATCACTGCACTTGCCGGGAAGAACACCGGACTCTCCTACGATTTTCTTGCAGATCTGGTAGTTAAGGCAATAAATGCCGTAGCGACAGAGAGAGACGGGAAAGTCATGGTTGAACACACCAATATCAAGGTGGACAAGAAGAACGGAGGGAGCGTGACGGACACCCAGTTCATCAGCGGTCTCGTTATAGACAAAGAAAAGGTTCACGCCAAGATGCCGTCCGTGGTCAAGGATGCAAAGATCGCCCTGGTTGATTCCGCACTCGAGGTCAAGAAGACCGAGATTGAGGCAAAGGTGCAGATTACAGACCCAAGCAGGATTCAGGATTTCCTCGCGCAGGAAGCGGAATCTTTCAAAAAGATGGTATCAAAAGTGAAGGCAAGTGGAGCCAATGTCATTTTCTGCCAGAAGGGAATTGATGACCTTGCCCAGCACTACCTCGCAAAGGAAGGAATATATGCAGTGAGGAGAGTCAAGAAGAGCGACATGGAAAAGCTGGTCAAGGCAACCGGCGGAAAGCTGATTACCAATCTTGACGACCTAAAGGCCGACTCCCTTGGAAAAGCCGACAAGATAGAGGAGAAGAAGATCGGGGATGACCGTATGACCTTCGTGACAGGCTGCGCTAACCCGAAGGCAGTCAGCATTCTGATCAGGGGAGCAACCGACCATGTGGTTACCGAGATCGAGAGAAGCCTTAACGATGCAATCAGGGTAGTTGCAATAACAAAGGAAGATGGCAAGTACCTGCCAGGTGGAGGAGCAATCGAAGCAGAGGTCTCGATGAGACTCAAGGGCTTTGCAAACACCATTGGCGGAAGGGAACAGATGGCCATCGAGGCATTTGCAAAGGCACTCGAAGTAATACCCAGGACCCTTGCAGAGAACGCCGGGATGGATCCCATAAATACGCTTCTCAAGCTCAAGAGCGAGCATGACACCGGACACACCTCCTATGGTATCAACGTTTACGAAGAGAAAGTGGGAGACATGAATTCCATGGGTGTCTTTGACCCGCTCAGGGTAAAGAAACATGCGTTCGAAGCCGCTGTCGAGGTTGCAACGATGATACTCAGGATCGATGACATAATTGCCTCCAGAAAATCAAGCGGTTCAGAATCGCCAGGCGGAGGCATGCCTGGTGGAATGGGCGGAATGCCCCCCTATTAGAGAAGCATCTACTAATTAGCCAGACAATCTGCCGCACCTCTCAATCCCTGCTTAGGGGGTTCGGAGCGTGCGGAAACCATAACTTTTCTTTTTTTACAATTCGAGCGACATGACCTTGGCTATCCTGATCAAAGAGAGGAAACCTTCAATGAATAGATACTGAAACGGACAAATGAAGTCGTTACTCCGTACTCTCTTCCGTGAATCAAGCCACAACACATTAAATAGAATTAATAGATCAGCCCGTGAATCTTGAATGGACGACTATTCACAACTTATCAAGCAGGGAGATCAGGCATTTCAGAAAGAGAAAACCATGGATGCCATAAGGGCATACAACGCCGCCATCACAATGAAGGACAATGAAGATGAAGAGACTGCCGAACTCCTTTACAAGCTTTCCCAGGCATATTCTATCCTGAATCCGAAGGAACCTGACGTACCAAGGAAATATGCCCAGCGGGCGCTTGATATACACAAGAAGATAGGACTGGCAGACCTGGTAGTCATGGATGCCCTGAACCTGGCTTTTATCGAGTTGCAGGCCGGGAATCGAGCTGCTTCTTTAACAGAACTTGACAAAGCCATTGCCATGGCGTCGGAGATCAAGGATGAATCCCTTATCTCGACCTGCCTGATATCTAAAGCCGATACTCTGGCAGGACTTGTTTCCAAACGTGCCGAAGCTCGTGATCTGTATGTGGAGGCATCTGCTCTCGCTGAGAAAAATGGTTTCTGGGATAACTTTTTCGAGGCACAGCATGGAGTTCTTGAAATAATCCGGCAAGAGGGGGATGTGGAAAAGGCCTTCTCACTGGCAATGAAACTCCTGGATCATATAGATCTTCTCTGCACGTCGATAAAGAACAAGAAGGAAAGGGCTGATTTCAGGAAATCTGTTTCCTATGTATACGATTCAGCGTCTGACATTGCAATGGAACTCGAGAACGTAGAAGAGGCCATAAAGATAGCCCAGAGACTGAAAGAAGCCTGATCAGACAAGTTCCTCAAGGAACATAGTCACGTCGATTCCTTCCTCGCGCATAACCGCGAGTAGGGCTATCTCGAAAGTCATGTACTTCATGAAATCCTGGATTTCCCTTGCCTTCTCGGTCGCAACCTCCCTGCTCACCTTCCCTGACGCGTCTACTGCAATGAGCATCCGATCAGTCAGGGATGTCCCCTCTGAACTGAGAACGTCTTCAGGGCTGAAGGTAAAAACAAGGGGAATCTCCACCCCGGTAAAGCTGAAGTTTGTTGATATCTTCTCTCCGTTCCCGGACAGAAGTCCAGAATTCATGCATATTTCAACGAAGAGCTTTACCTGTTCCTCGCTCAGGAGCTGCTGCTTGTAGGAAATCTCCTTGACAAAATCCTGGAATGTGATGTCCCTTCCCTTCCTAGCAAGGAATACGGACGCTATTAGCTGTTTGGCAATGTCGGTCTTCATCTCTACAGGTAGTGCATTTTCCATGATCTCTTAATTTTTCCTGTAGAGGGAGCACCATAATACATGAATAATGAGTGCATATTCCAGAGTGTTCGACATGATCACGGATATCGGGAAAAGGACTGTTCTTAACGGTCCCCTTTCAAACCTGGAAGGAAAGGTAGTCGTTTTCAGTTTCTGGACATACAGTGACATTAACTGCCTGGAAATCGTCGATCTACTGAATTGGCTGTATGAGAATCAACTTACAAGAGATTTGGTCGTTTTTGCAGTACACACTCCCGAGTTCGGATTCGAGAAGGAACCGGACAATGTTCGGGCTGCCATGGAACGACTTTCTGTGAAGTTCCCAGTCATCCTTGATCCTGAATACGACATATGGGCTGCCTTCAACAACCAGTACTGGCCGTCGTCTTACCTGTTTGACAGGTCTGGAGACCTTGTAGATGAAGCCGTCAGGGGCGAAAACTTCCATACACTCATAGAAAAGGTGTTAATCCTCTCCGGCAGTGGGAATACGATTCCTTCTAATCCAATCAGTGCAAGCAGGTCCCAGATTCGAATGATATATCTCGGTGGGCTTAGAGGGGAGATTGGCAATGCCGGTGATCACGGAAGTTACAGAGCACCGGACAGTAAGAACGAGGGAATCGTCTATTTGGATGGGAAATGGAAACAGGCTGAAGAGTACCTAGAATCGGGATCCGGTTCTTCCAGGCTATTGCTATGGTTTTCCGGGAATGAGCTGAATGTTATGGCATCCAGACGGGGGAAAGCGGACATTAAGTGCGTCATAGACAACAGAGAAACTGAAATAACGGTTAATTTACCAGATGCATACCGATTGTTTCAGGCAAAAGACAAAAACCGGCACAGTGTCATATTGACCGTGCCGGAAGGCGTTAGACTGTACGCATTCAGCTGTAGGCAGGACTGATCAGTTAAGTCTCTGGATAATGTCGTCGTAATCCGGCTCAACAGCTGGATCGTCCGAGACCCATGTGTGGGTTACTTCTCCCTCGCCATTCAGGATAAACACTGATCTCTTTGCAGCCGTCAGTCCTTCCAGACCGACAAATTTCTCATCCAGAGTGCCATATTTTCTCGACACCTCTCTCTGACCGTCGCTGAGAAGCTCGAAATTCAGATTGTTCTCCTTCCTGAACTGTGCAAGAGCGAATGGGCTGTCTACAGATATTCCAATGATATTCGCCTTTGCTGAGTTAAGTTTCGACATGTTATCCCTGATTGTGCACATCTCCTTCGTGCATACACCGGTGAAAGCGCCCGGGAAAAAGAGGATTGCAGTCTTCTTCCCCCTGTAATCAGATAGCTTTCTGTGCTTTACCTCGTGATTCAGCAATTTAAAATCCGGTGCCTTATCTCCAACTTTTATTGTCATATGCTTTCGGCTGTCTATTAACGGAAGATATAAAATCATTGCCCGTTTCGGACTACCATGAAATCATTCGCACTGTTCTCGGGGGGCAAAGACTCCTTCCTCTCAGTCACGATAGCAATTGAACAGGGGTTTGAGGTGGAAACAAACCTGACTATTATCCCGGAGGAGTTCTCAATGATGTTCCAGTATCCGAACGTGAAAAATTCCAGATTTGCCTCTGCACTTCTTGGCATTCAAACAGAGTACCGGAAGGAGAGTGACTTTCCTGCCATTTTCCGTGAGTTTTCAGAGAGGGGATACGGGGCATGCGTGGCAGGCGCAGTGGAATCGGAATACCAGAAAACAAGAATCGAGGAGCTCTGCACAGATAATGGACTTATCCTCTTCGCTCCGCTATGGAGAAAATCGCAATTGTCAGTTCTGGAGGAACTTGCCAGAAGAGGAATCCACGCAATGATTGTTTCTGTTGCTGCAGAGGGTCTTGGCATTGAAGATCTAGGCAAGGAGATCAACATGCAATATGGTGAGCACCTGAAGGAACTTACAAGGTTGTATGGAGTCAACCCCGCTGGAGAAGGTGGGGAATTCGAATCATTTGTCTTTTCTTACGATCAGTCCGATAAGCAAATAAGAATTGGAACTGCCGAGAAAAGATGGATGGGTTCCTATGGATACCTGATCCTCGGGAATCTATCCATCACTTAATCTTGACCCTCTCGACCTCGATGGAGTCCCATGTCGGATATTCCTCCACTTCGTATATGTCAAGGTCAAGCTTCCTGAGGTTCTCAAGAAGCCATGGTGGAATCTCTATCCTGTTCTTGACATGATTTCTCGCTATCTGATCTCTTGGCACTCCTGCTGCGATCAGCATCGCCTCTGCCATATCAAGGTCCGGAGACTCAACTATGCCCCTGATAATCGTTCCGTCTGCAGTTACCACGTCAATGCTGCGAGCAGTGTTCTTTGCTCTCCGCTTCAGCCGGTTCCTCATCTGGATTCCATCCTTGAAGGATGCAGAGCAGTAGTGGACTGCATAATCCGGGTACCTTTTCACCATGCGGAAAGCCATGTCCCGGCTCCCCCTGGCGCCAGATTCAACATCATTCTTGATTTCATAGCCCCTGCCTATCAGGCTCTCTGCATTCGTTTCCGCGAACTCAAGCTCATTCAGGTTGATATAGTCGAGATCGTATTTCCTTGAAAATTCAATCAGGTTCTCGGTCTGCTTTTCCATGTCGGGAAGGGCTGGAACCTCTATCCCGACTGAGAGACCTGCATCCCTGGCCCATTTCACTCTGTCCCTGAAAATTGAACGGTCCATCATGTGCCATATCTCTTCTGGAGGGTGAAAACGTATCTCGTCTAGACCTGCTTTGGCAACTGCCTCAATTCCTTCCTTGCTGCCACTGATTGTGTACAGATGGATATGATGTTTATCCCCAAATTCCTGTTTGAGCCCGGTAATGTACTCAACTGTCCTTGAATAATACTTCATGGGGTCTCCACCGGTAATACCAGTTCCGGTCGCACTTATCATATTCGCTTCAAGGATTGCATCCCTGATACCAGATATGGGCATCTCGTCCGCGTAGAGAACGTCCTTCATCTTCCTTTTTGTTGAGAGCGGGCAGTAAAAGCACTTTGCATCACATATGCCGGAAATAAACAGCACCATCTTCCCTCCTTTTGCACACAACTGACACCCAAGAGGAAGGCTTCCAGAATAGGCTGAACCTCCCGACTTTCGCTTCATACATTACGGTGATTCAGGTTGGATTATTAGGTTATGGTTTCCGCTAATCAAGTTAACATCCACCTTTGGAAGTTATCATCTGTCCGATGCTTAGACTCCGTGGGTACAACCCAATACCCTCTATCCCGTTCGCAAATGCTTCGGGGATTGCCTTCGTTATTATGTTGTATGCAGCGTTGAGGTCTGCATGGATCAATGTGCCGTTTGCTGTCTCGAATGTGCCACGCTTTATCCTCCTTCCTTTGTATTCGTCATGATGTTCCACGCTCTCATGATCAAGGAACGAGACCTTGCTCGTATGGCTCTCCTCCTGTATCACAACGCGGATTCCGGCTTCTTCACCCTTGTACCTGATCTGCTGTATCAGCATGCCGAATGGAATCTGGACGAAGTTCTGGTTGTTCTTCCTTCCCATGTCAGCTTCCTGCTTCCATCCGTTGCTGTGGCCGATTACGATGGTATCGATGCTCTTCAATTTGGCATAATTCACTATGGACCTGCTCAGCTTGTGCATGACGTCCTTCAATTTACGATTCCTCTTCATGAAGAGTTTCTTTTCCCTGTGTGTCAGCTGCCTGTTTCCGGACTGCCTGTCGCTTACTGATTTCAGTCTCGCATATTCCTTGTTGAAGAACTGGTTGATGGATTTGAGAACACCGCCCCTGACAGCAATCCCCTTTTCGGGGATGCAGTCTCCAATGGTCACGATGTTCCTCACTCCAATGTCAATGCCCATGATCCTTTCCGGTCTTCCGTTATTCAGGTCTGAAATCTCTTTTTCGTAGACTATCTCCACTGCATACCCTGTACCTTGAGGTACTATTCTGACTTCTCTCAGGTTTACATCATTCAGTCTTGTCTTTACCTCCATGTTAACCATTCTTGGAAATTTCAGCATTCCATTCTCTATGCTGCACTGCTGGTTTGTGAAGATTAGGAGGAATTCACCGTCCCTGTTCTTGTATCCTGGTATTTTTGGTTTTCCCTGAAATTTCTCAGGATGCTTCCTGTATTCTTTCATGGATCTGAAGAAAGAATTCCATGCCTGCGTCACCTTCCTGATCGTCCACTGTGCTGTCTGTGCCGGAAGTTTCCGGTAATTGTTCCTCTCCTCCTCGTCTGAAGGAGTCTGGAACAGTCTAACAAGACCGTTGTATCCTGCCATTTTTTCCTTCTTCATGAACTGCTGCCTGAGGATGTAGTTCGCCTGGTTGTAGAGATTCTTTGAGAGGTGGCACATCAATGAAAGTGTATCGTCTCCCCTCATGTATACCTGTTCTGTGCGAATAACCCTCATGGTCATCGTATTATGGGGCGTCAGTTAATATGGCTGTTGGTTTCGTTAACTATACATTATTGAAATCAGTTTACCAGGAATAAATTGTTAGAAGAAACAGAACATTAGAGGAATTGCCCAATATATCATGCAATTCCTTGAAATATTGCGCAATATACTGCGCAATATTCTAATATCTCCTCTCAATGCAATGCTATGATGCAAAAGTCTCTCCTTCGGATGATCATACGGGACCAGTTGGTTGAGGCCGGAAAACTTGATCATATCGTACCAAGAAACGTCTATCATCTGGCGTTATTGTACAAAGGTGGGCCAGCCTTCGTGATCAAGGGTATCAGAAGATGCGGTAAAAGCACCATGATGAAACAAATTATAAGTGCCAGATTCCCGGAATCTTTTTTTTACTTTAATTTCGACGATGAACGAATAGCTGGATTTACAGTGGGAGACTTCCAGCCCCTAATCGAGACGTTCATAGAACTGCTTGGCGATAGAAAGAACGTCTTCTTTGATGAAATCCAGAACATTAGGGGGTGGGAATTATTCATCAACAGACTTCTCAGGGAAGGCTACAAGGTTTTCATCACAGGATCCAATTCGAATCTTCTTAGTCGTGAACTTGGAACACATTTGACGGGAAGACACATTGACATGGAACTCTATCCCTTTTCCTTCGTCGAATTTCTCAGATCGAAAGATCTTGAATTGGAGAATGATAGGGGTTATACGACTTCGCAAAGGGCGGTCATGACAAGAGAGTTTGGCCAGTATTTCTCAAAGGGCGGCATGCCAGAAGTTGTTATTTCAGGGAATGACACCATATTATTGCAGATGATAGGAGACATAATTCAAAAAGACATCATGAACAGGTACAGCGTCAGAAAACCATCAGAACTTAGGAATATTCTCAGTTTCCTGATATCAAACGTTTCGGGGGAGATAACCTATCGTTCTCTTTCCAGAAATCTTGGGTTACAGAGTGAAAACACTGTTAGAAAATACATTGAATATCTCGAGGAAACTTACCTCGTCTTCCTAGTGAGGAGATTCGACCGGAAACTGAAAAGCACTGAAAAGAACCCAAAGAAAGTGTATTGCGTGGATAATGGACTTGTAACAAAAACCATGCCAGGTTTCGCAGAGAATAGAGGTGCACTACTGGAAAATATGGTTGCCATACAACTCAGGAGAACCGGCAGGCAATTCTATTATTACAGACACGAGAACGGGGCGGAAGTAGACTTTATAGTGCCGGCAGATCTTGAAATGATACAGGTCTGTTATGAACTTAACTCACGCAATACAGAACGGGAAATCAAGGGATTCCTCAAGGCCTCAACGGAATTCAAGGCGAAAAAGTTCCTGATACTTACGATGGATCAGGGAGAGGAACTCACCCATGAAGAACTGACAATCGATGTAAAACCTGTCTGGCAATGGCTGCTGGAAACTGAGCCAAGATATGAATGAGGCAAATTCGCTCTTTATTGTTCCATTTTCCTGGATTTGCAACTCCCATAGTGCATTCAAAACCTCTGGTAACGCAATATCTGGTGCTTCCAGAAATATCTTTAGTAGGTAGAGTAGAATGAAGGAGCGACTGCTCTCTCCTTCATTCTACTCTACCGGCATTGTCGGGAGAACAAGAAACCCATAGGATAACTTCTCATTGAATACTCAAGCTGAAGAAATCGTTAGCTGAACCCACGATTCTTGGAACCGCTTTGTATCGGGAGGAGTCCGTGAGTGAAACCCGACATACATCAGAATTCAGTAATCTGAGTGGGATCAAACAGGTAAACATCCTTGCCCTTGGAAACGTTGAAACCGCTCTTGCTGAAGAGAACCCATCGAATGGGCTTCGCTGTCTGTACCCCCCTTGCAGATTCCTTCAGCCATCTTAGTTCCTTACCCCCTACCTGGTTTCCGGTCCACTTGCATTCCGTGATATACATATGAGATTCAGTTTCCACGATCAGGTCGATTTCTCTTTGATCGTACACTCCATCATCAAGGTGGACAGCGCCCCACCATCTGCCTGATCTCACAACTCGCTCTCCACTCCTGTCGAGCCATTTAAGAAGAAAATCTTCCGCAAGAAACTCAAACCGTTTGCTGACAAACATGTTAAGTTCGGCTTCGGAAGGTGGTCGATTCCTGCCGTATACGTGAGTGAACCAGAAAGACAGAAGGTTATCCCTGATCTCGTACCTCCCCTTCTTGCTCCTGGCTGGATTCTCACCGAAAGGAACCTTTCTTGAGATCAGCCTGAAATCTGATCGGAGTGCCTGAATGTACTTTGAGAGGGTTGTATGTTTGATTCCCAGTTTCGCAGCTATCTCACCAGCGGAGACCTGACCATTTCCGATCGCTTCCAGGATGGCAAAATGCTTTCGGTAACTCTGCCCAAATTCCTGTCTTAAGACGTCAAAGCCCTCCTCATTCAGTTGGCCAACTCCAAAAAACAAGCTCTTTACTGGATCTAGATGGCCCATCCTCTCAATAAGCTCATAGTAATATGGAATTCCGCCAAAAATGCAGTACAGTTCTATCTTTTCCTGTGGATCATGAACACCGAGGTCGTCAAGTATTCTCCAAACTGTCTCCGGCTCAAGAGGTTCAAGCACAACCTTAAGATCCGCTCTGTTGAAAAGAGGTGCCTTTTGTCTTGTGAAGATCTTGTCCATCATACTCACATATGAACCTGAAAGTATCAGGACCTTTTTCCTTTCCCTGTTGATTTCCCAGAGTCTCTGGAGTTCGAACGGGATGGAAGGATTAACCTCAAGGGAATTGGAAAACTCGTCGATGAACAGGATTCTTTCTTTGGAAACAGAGAAGAAGTATTCCAAAGCATTCCTGAAACTTGACAAATTTGGCTTGAAACCTGCATTGGCAAAGAGTTCCGAAAAATCTGATGCCACCTGAGCTTCCTCTTTGGGTACGATCATAATCTTCAAGGATTTGTGATCTTTAAGAAGTTCATCCACTAGACGTGTTTTTCCCACTCTTCTTCTACCAGTCATCACAATCAGAGCTGGAGCCTGTGCAGACAGAATGTGGTTCAGCGCGTCCATCTCCCGTTCTCTATCGTAGAATCTCATATTATCCTCAAGTAGGATTATCCTATAGCAGGATTATTTATAATAATTTGCATGTAGAAAGGCATGACAAGGTTACAAGACAACATATCGATCTCTTTCCTTGGTGGCTTTTGTGTAGAATTAACTGTATTTCAAACTGCATCTCAGGAAACTGGTGTTCAGAAAGATGGTGAATAGCAGAAAAGTTGAGTTCAACCATTTTCTTGAAATTTATGACGGGTCCTGCCGAGCCAGTAGTCGGAATAGGCGTAGACTGAAGCGCACTCCAGTATATGTTGAGCAAAAGACTGCAATATTGCGCAGTATACTGCGCAATATCCCAATATCTCCTCTTAACGCAATCCCACGAGACAAAAATCTCTCCTTCTGACGATCATAAAGGACCAGTTGGCCAAGGCTAGGAAACCTGATCATGCCAGGAAACATCTATCATTTGGCGTTATCGTACGGAGGGAGAGCAACCATTGTAATCAGAGGCATCAGAAGATACGGGAGAACCACTATTATGAAACAAGTTGTAGACTCCAGATTCCGCCAACACACTATGACTGGATAACACGCCTTTAGCGGGATCAATGAGCAACAGTATTCATGTGAGGTTTAACAGTCTATTGCCGTCATATGTATGCAGTAAATGTGTATTCGATATTCATCTTTCAAAGCAGACCAGCCTTCCTGACAGCACCAATCAAACAGATCTGCTGCACTACAACCTCAATGAGAATTGAAAGCGGAAACACTTAACACTCTTTCAAGAATTGGGAATAATAATGGGACAAGACTCTCAAGAGATAAGACCAAAGGCCGCAGTCTCATGGAGTTCCGGAAAGGACTCTGCGTATGCGCTGTTCAGAACCATTGAGTCTGGGAATTATGAGGTAGTCGCGCTCCTGACAACGGTAACCTCCACTTATGACCGGATATCCATGCATGGGGTTCGCAGGGCGTTGCTAGAGGAACAGTCACGTGCAACCGGCATTCCACTCATGGAGGTTGAGATACCGACAGGCTGCGATAATAAGACTTATGAGGAACAAATGGACAAGGCAACTGACCGAATGAAAGCCGAAGGTATTGAATACATCATCTTCGGGGACATTTTTCTTCAGGATATCAGGGAATACAGGGAAAAGAATCTGAAAGGGACTGGCATTACTCCGGTCTTCCCGCTATGGGGGGAAAACACGCACGATCTTGCAAAGAAAATTATTGGATCGGGAATAGAGGCTGTAATCGTGTGTCTTGACCCGTCGAAGATTGACCGAAATTTTGGAGGAAACTCGTTTGATGCTGGATTCCTGAACTCTATTCCGCAGGAAGCAGATCCTTGTGGAGAGAATGGTGAATTCCACACATTTGTTCATAATGCGCCATTTTTCAGGGGAAAGATCCCGGTTGTTGTCGGTGATAATGTAGAGAGGGATGGATTCCTGTTCACTGATTTGTATCTCGCATGATCATTGCAACTTCCAGGACCTGCCAGTTCTCCGTACCATTTCCTGATATACGTGAAGGATCAATCAAGTGTCGTCTGCTGCTGTGAATCAGAGTAGATGGAATACTTACCAAGGTCAAAGGATGAAAGTATAAGCCCCCTCAGACATTTGTAAAGAACCTGCCCCGGACTCTTTTCCGTGGGCTCAATAAGTATGTTGTTTGGCGGAATCTTAACTCCAGCCTCTGCGAGCTTCTCAATATAGACCGACCTCTGCATGGTCTGGACAACCGAATATTTCCTTGGAATTCCAACATCGCACCTTTCCACCTCACGGATGAAGACAGGCCTCCCAAAGAGGAAATAGAGAGTGCTGAGGGCTGCGTCTGCCTGATCTTCTGGAGCTACTTCATCGCACACCTTTCCCACTGCCCTGTATACGTCCCTGCTGTGTGGCAGATCCGGAGTGAAAATTCTTGCAGGTTTCACGATCTTCTCACGTAATATTCCAAGATCAACCATTGCGTTCAGGTAGCCGGTGAGAATGAGCCTGTGTACAGGAACTCCCTGTGACTTGAGCTGTTTCATTATTCCGGAAATTGAATTGTCATCTGTCCCAAGATACCGGAGGATGAGATCCTTCCATTGAACTTCCCTTTCAAGATTTGCCACGTACTTTCCTCCATTCTTCAGCTTTTTTTCTCAGCTCAGCGGATTGTTTCATGATGTTGTCACATATCTCACCCGAAACCCCTAGGAACTTTCTGGGATCGAATGCGTTGTCAATCTTCTCTCCTGAGATCCCGCTGAACTGTCCGGACGAATGAATATATTCCCTCAGGGACTTCCCGAGTTTCCTCGCTTCAATTGAAGCTTTTCTTACAGCTTCATGAGCATCCTGCCTTGGATAGCCCTCAGAAGTGAGCATGAGAACGATGCTCTCGGACATGGAAAAATCATCCCCCGTAAGATTCTTCATCATTTTTTCACTGTTGACTTTCAGGGATGCAAATATTCCTGCAGTCTTTGTGAGAACATAATCGATGAGGATGGAGGAGTAAGGCATGACGAACCTCTCCACCGCACTGTTTGCGAGATCCCTCTCATGCCACATTACCGCAGATTCCATCTCAGGCGTAACCAGTGCCCGGATAAACCTGCACAGGCTGGATACGTTCTCAGAATCCACGGGGTTAACCTTGCTTGGCATGGCACTTGACCCGACCTGCCCAGTTTCTTCAAAGTATTCCGAAATCTCGTCAATCTCCGGTCGTTGAAGATTCCTGATCTCGGTTGTGAACTTTTCCAGGGAGACGGCCATGTTTGCAATGACCTGCAGATATTCAACGTACCTGTCCCTGATGACTACCTGGGTCGATGCCTCGTCAAAGCCAAGTCCAAGGTTGTCCGCTACCAGGCTCTGTACCTTAAGTGCGTCTTTTCCCAGGAATGCTCCCGTTCCAACTGGGCCCATAACCTTGATGACCAGTATTCTCTTTGAAGTTTCCATTACCCTTTCGAGGTGCCTTGCCGTTTCTGCCAGAAATACCGACATTTTCAGGCCGAAGGTTATCGGGCTGGCATGCTGGCCATGGGTCCTGCCGAGCATAACGGTGTTCCTGTGCTTCTTGACCTGTTTTTCAAGGACTTCCATCAGATCAGTGATGTCACCGACCATTATGCGAATAAAATCTCTCAACTGCATTGCAGTAGCGGTATCGTTGATATCCTGAGAAGTCGCCCCGTAATGAACATAAGCCCCTGAGTCGCCAGATTTTTCGGTCAATGCATTGACAATGGCCATTACGTCGTGTCTCGTCTTTAGTTCAAGTTCCTTTACTCTCTGCAGATCAACCTTGCCGGAATCTACTGTCGCCAGTATATTTGCTGCAGCCTTAGCCGGTATTATGCCGAGTTTGCCCTCTGCCTCTGCAATTACTCCCTCAACTTTCAGCATATAATGCAGCCTGCTTTCCTCGCTGAAGATGCTCTTCACTTCTTCCCTTCCGTACCTGAATTCGAGGGGCGAAACTTTCATGACATGACTGAATTACTCACTGGTAATAATCAGTTACCATGTCTGATCAACCGTTTCCGGATACAGATCTGCCCCTGTCCAGTTCCTGCACAAGTTAAACAGATTGTTTCTAATCATGTTCCGTGGGTCTTTCCTGCAGAAGCCATTTCCATAACGGGGAGAAGGTTATTCTTCTGTTTTCTATTACTTCAACCCCGGAATAACCCCATGTTATGACAATGAGATCATCGCAGGAAAATTTCTCTGAAGTCTCCACTAGAGCATTGATCCCCCTGTCCCTGATTTCGGATCGTGAATTGGCAAAAGTCACCTGTGCCATCTGTTGAACCTTGCCCCTGTTTACAACCAAAAAATCAACCTCTCCACGCGGTGAACGATAGTAATAGATTTCCATTCCAGCCTCGTCATTCCTTTTTCTCCTGAACTCCATATACACTGTATTCTCCATACACTTTCCAAGGTTGTTATTCAGGTCTTGCGCAAGGGTGGCTGGTCCGACGTCGTTAAGATAGATCTTTGGCATGGATAGTTCACTCTTTCTCCTTGAAAAATCAAATTTCTTGAGAAGGAAAGAAAAAAAGACATCCTCAAGCAGGCTCGAATAGGAATAAAGAGTCTTTCTGCTCACTCTGACATGTTCACCTCTCAACTGGTTATATATGGCATTAATGGAATATTCCTTAGCGAATGAAGACAGAGCAGAATTTATCAACAGTTTGATTACGAATATATTCTTGATTCCGTGCCGTTCGACCATGTCCTTGAAAATTGTCAATTCTACATAATCTCTGTAAAACTTGTCGGAGACCGAAGGGTCGAGAATAACATCCGGGAGACCCCCGGAAGTCAGGTACTTCAGCAGCAGATGCTTGACTTCATTCTCCCGAAGATCGGGCAGTAAGTCCAGATTATGGCCGGGATGGTTTCCAGTAAATTGCAGGGACTCCTCAAAGGAGAGCGGATACATGTGAATTGTCACACTTCTCCCCCTCAGTTGAGTGGCAATCTCCCTGCTCAACAACTTCGACGAAGACCCTGTCAAAATTATGCTGAACCTCTTCCTTTCAAAAAGTGAATATACTGCG
>JAJZLK010000059.1 GCA_021803655.1 Thermoplasmata archaeon | reverse complement strand
GCTTGGTTTCAGGGTTCCATTTATCCTGATCTCCCCCTATGCCAAGGAAGGTTACGTTTCAAACACTGTTATGAATCATGGGTCAATTCTTGCTTTCATAGATTATAACTGGAATCTTCCTGCACTCAACTATTTTGTTTCAAAAGCAAATCTTCCACTGGACCTGTTCAACTTTAACCATACCTACAGTTCAGGAAATGTAACCAGACCTCCGATCACTTTTCCGGATCAGGTAAATAGATTCCTTCCAACTTCAATGTATTTTTCTCCCCTGGATATCAACTCAGCACCCAACCTATCCTCTGTTTTTCCCCTCGTTCCTCAAATCCCGTACAATTCTTTGCCATACAACAGAACAGGATCCAGTGACGTAAACCTTTCACAGTTCTCATCGCAGGTATATGTCAGCAGCAACTTCGGGTATACACCGCTTTATTTTCAGGATCATTTTCTTGAGGGTGTATCTGCTGCCCTGATACTTGCAGTAATTGGTATAGCTTACCTTCAACTCAGGAGGAAGAAAAAGATCTGATCCGCTTGAATTAGTGCTGTCTCACATAAGATATCGGGAGGGGAGTAGGCCTCATTGTGTCCAGTCACATGTACTTCCAGGCAAGGTGAGCGATATTCGTTAAGTTAATGCCTAGAGACGTGGAAAAAGCCTGGCTTTTCAGTGCCATTCACCACTTAAACCAAAGTTCATTCCACCAGTTCGTGTGTTCTCAAGAATCCAAAGCATTTGGTCTCTTTTTGGGAGATTCAGTATCAGCGGGAAAGACGTTCGCATTCCGTATAATTTTCATGTCAAGTCCATCCCACATGATTTTATATCCTAGCTTGTAGAGAGTTTCATCAAGCGGGAAGCCAGAAGATTGTATTGCTTCCACGACCCGGTCTGAATCCGGGAAGGCATTATCAACAGTCTTCTTCAGGGTATCGAACTCAGTCATTGACATCTCTTTCGACGGGGTAACTGTTTTTCCTGAAGCAAACGCATGCCCGTACCGTTTCTCAAGCAACATTTCAAGATCTTCCCAGTCAACCTGTTCCCTAAAACATGTTTCTCCGGGAATTTTCCTGTCAGTGCCGTAGGTAATGTATACGTTCTCCAGAGTGATTCCCCTGCCCAAAAGTTCTGACTTAATGGCGCGATCCCTGTCCAGGTATTCTTTTATGGACAGATTGACGAATACTTTTTTTCTGTCAATGTCAATGGCACAATATGGGACCATCATTCCATCTTTCAGTTCAAGCGGTTCAGGATCCCAGATGACATTATACTTCAATTCCGGCTTCTCTGTCTTCACCGTGTTTCCGGGAAGGTATTCCGAAATGTCATCACCGAGCTTGAGAGTATATTCATGCTTCGTCTTTGAACCGGTTTTTCGCAACTGCACGATAGCTTCCAGGGACCACTGATCCATTCTGTACAGGTACCTGAACATCTGGGATAGTCTTATCCCGTATCTTTCTGTCTTTTCCAGGATGGAGGCAGGTCCCGATACCGTTATGGACTTAAGTTCAGATTTCTCCGCAGACATGGTGAACAGGAGACCCAGGGACTTGATTCTCCGGATGAGGAGATACCAGTTGGAGCAATCATTGACGATAACGGAGGTGCTGTGCATGATCAGGGTTTCTATCTGTTCAAGATTGAATATTTTTGCGAGTTCCTCAGGAGATTTATCCGGGACTTCCTTCAGCACCTGTTCACTGTCCTTGTCCGCGTAAAACGCATTGCTGATTTCATCTGGAGAAACACCGAAAATTCCGGCAACCGCTGTGAGGGTTTGATTCCTCTCCTTTGTGGTGATTACGGGATAAGGTGATCTGCTGAATATTTCCATCCTTACTTTGTCTGCTTCCAGCGGCGAAGGGGGTTCGAATCTGGATAACCGCTCCATAATGAGGAAAAGTGATCTTATTATCTTATGGCTTCCCGATTTGAGTTCCATCTCCTTCCTTCCATGATCTATGGAGTGCATATTGGTGCCAATCGCCGACTTCATGAAATTGGTAACACTTTTGCACAGGTCAGAAGAATCCTCGGAGAGAAAAACCGGTTTCACGTCACCTTTCTTAGTTTTCCTTACCATCATCAGTTCTGTTGGGAACACCTTTTCTCCTCCTTGATGAAGTACCATATTCCGAAGTGCTCTTGGCAACTACCTCGTAAAGCACCGCCTTTTTGCCTTCTCCGGGCCTAAGTATCCTTCCAAGCCTCTGCCTGTACTGCCTTGAACTTCCAGAGCCGCTGAGAACAACCCCTACCATTGCGTCAGGAACATCGACTCCTTCATCGAGCACCCTTGAGGTTACAAGTGCTGTTACTCTTCCGTCCCTGAACATTGACAGGTATTCTTTCCGTTCCTTTCCCGGTGTGAGGTAGGTGAGGGCAGGTATCAGGAATTCCCTTGATATGAGATAGGCACTATCCGTATCCTCCGTGAAGATTATCGTCTTTTCGCCCCTGTGCCGGCTGAAGATGTATCTCATTGTGTCGGTTTTGACCCTGGCGTTGAAAGCAATTTCCCGTGATCTGCGCCATGCCAGCAACGCCTCCCTTCCTTCAGGGTTCCATGATTTCATTATGAATTTCTCAAAATCCCAGGGTCCCTTGAATCTTATTCTTTCACGTCTAAGGTACTGTGTGAATATCTCCCTGTTCCTTGAATATTCCTCTTCCTCTTCCGGAGTGAGTTCTACAGGAATACGGACAATCTGGAAGCTTGCGAGATACTCACTGAGCTCCTCGTAACCCATTTCAAATACTTTTTCGCCCATGAATTCCCCAAGAGTTTCGTGAAGCATGTCACTGCGCTCATAGGTGGCAGTTAATCCCAGGCGGTATGGAGACGCATACATCTTCGCTATCTGTATGTACTGTGCGGATGCAAGGTGGTGCACCTCATCGAAGATGAGGAGCTTGAACCTGTTTCCAAGCGATTCTGCCATGAGGTAGGCCGAGTCGTAGGTCGATACCGATATCGGCTTTATATCACGTTCACCCCCTCCTATCTGTCCTATCTCAAAATTGAAAACCTTCTGGAGACGATCCCTCCACTGCTGGATAAGCTCAATGGTTGGAGCTATAACCAGGGCGGATGTATTCACTCTCCTGATTGCGTCAAGACCGATGTGGGTTTTGCCCGCAGCAGTAGGGAGAACTATGGTACCCATGCAGCCGTTTGCCTGCCATTTATCGAGGGCTTTTTTCTGGTAACTTCTCAGGACTTCTGAATGTGTGACTTCAACATTGTGATTCTGGTCGAAAACAAGGTCAGACGCTTTGGGGAAAGAACGAATAATATCCCGGTATTTGTATGACGGTGCCCTATATGCCTTAATTCTTTCGTCGTAGACACACTGGGCAGGGATGCCTGCAGTATCCTCTAATACGATTGTGCCTTTGTCATA
>JAJZLK010000008.1:933-3438 GCA_021803655.1 Thermoplasmata archaeon | reverse complement strand
TCTTTTTATCGCTTTTCACCCTCCTGAGAATGAAAGGGTTCACAAGCCGGTTAAGCTTGGAGGATGCTTCGTCGCTCTTCTCACGTTCAATTGGAAGCGTAAACCTTTTCCTGAAGCTGTTTTCGCTGCCCAGGTATCCGGGATTAATAAATTCAAATATGGAACGAAGATCGTCAAGCCTGTTTTCGATGGGGGTGCCCGTCATGGCAATCCTGAATTCCGCCTGAAGCGAGCGAAGGGCCTTGCTTTGCTTTGTGCCGTAATTCTTGACTGCCTGAGCCTCGTCCGCAACTATACCGTCCCACCTTACCTTCGACAGGAAATCCTGATCCCTGGTGAGGAGAGAATATGAGGTCAGCACCAGATCGTACTCGGGAACCACGTTGATGAATTCGTTCTCCCTGGCCCTCATTGTGCCATGGTGGACAAGGAATTTCATCCTGGGCGTGAACCTCTTGATCTCGTGCACCCAGTTGCTTATGACGGATGTCGGGCACACGACGAGCGTCACACCCTCTTGTCCAGTCTTCTTCCTGTGCTGGAGGAAAGCCAAAATCTGGATTGTTTTCCCAAGACCCATGTCGTCGGCAAGACAGCACCCCAGGCCCATATCGACCATGAATCTGATCCACGAAACCCCATGCTTCTGGTATTCCCTCAACGAGCCCTTGAAACCTGCAGGAACGGGAGTCTTCGATACTCTTGCTTTTCCTTCAATCAGGTCTCCTACCCATCCCTCTCCGTGAAGGTCAACCACGGGTATCGAATCCTGATCAGTTCCCATCGAAAGCAATTCTACAAGGGGAGCCTCGCCCTTCCTTTCCCTGAGCAACTTCAGGATTCTGCTGAGTCTTTCCTTGTCAACCTCGACCCACTTTTTGCCAATCTGGACGAGAGGTGATTTCAACCTTGACAATCTATCCAGTTCAGACTCCGATATCACCTCGCCGTCAAGGACTATTTCCAGGTTGTATGAAACGAGTGCCTGAAGACCGACCTTGCCCATTCCGACATTGGGAGAGGGCTTAGCGGTGACCTTAAGTCCTAACCGAACCTTGTTCTTCCCCCACCAGTCAGGAAACAGGACACCGAATCCCGCCGACGAAAGGGAAACACTGTAGTTGTTGAGAAGATCATAAACCTCTTCCGGATGGAGAGTGAGTTGGGACGGGGCTGGAGCCATCAGGCTTTTCCTGATGGGCGGGTAAACCGCCTGCGCGGTGCCTATTGCCTGCAGGAGAAATTCCTCGGGGTATTCCGTGAATTTTCTTATCATTGCGTTTGCTGCTGATCGATGGTCTTTCCAAACATCCTCTACCGGCACGATCAGGCTCGGATCGTTCTTGGATTGAAGCATGAATTTCAGGACCCACTCCTCATCGTCATTAGCAGGAGGTAGCAAATTGAACGCAAGCCTCATTGGGAATTCCGATGTGCTTTGAATTCTTCTGGCCCAGCCCGAAATCTTCTGGATGGATAGGCTTCTATTATAGGAGAATGTAGAGTTTTCCCCGGAGAGCGAAAGAGCCCACAGCATAACGTCGGAAGCGTGTCTGGTATCAATTCCCGGGACTGAAGACGCCAATAACTTCCGAGAGGTCATATCTATGACTGTTGCAAAGAAATTCCTGAGAAGAGTTTCCTCATTCATCCTCCCGTAGATGAATGCAAGGCATGAACCGGGCATGCTCCTGAAAATACTGTTGAAGAGGTTCTGGTCTTCAGCCGTCTCAAGAATAGGTATCCATCTGGACTTTAGCGCCGCTCCGTCGTCTGAGACAGAGGGGATAAACTTCATATCCATCATTAAATTGAAAGCAAGGGCGCTGGCTGACTGCCAGAATTTAAGATCTTTTCCCATGAGAATTGAACCCTGGAAATGGGCGCGCAATATGCTCTCAAAGGCCTCGTGCATCTCCATACCCACTCCTGCTATCTGCCATCCCTTCATTCTGATGTCCGGATTATCTTCGCCTTCGTATGCGCTGATCAGCCCCTCCATTTCACCGGATGGGACAGGACCCACCGGAGAGGACGGAAAGTGTCCCTCGACCTTCAGGTCTCTAATTTTGGAACCAGAATGCAGTCCAAGTGTGGAGAGAAGCTTTCTTGTTTCTATCGCGGTGCAGGAGAATGGGTGTACACCTTCCTTCCTGGATCTTCTCCTGACAGTGGTTTCTGCCCAGAAGAAGAATAACTGCTCCCCTCCAACGATTGCATAACTTCCGTGGAGCACAAAAATTTCTTCGGCTTTATTCTGTGTAAAATCCACGGTCATCATGGCCATATCATTCGTTCAGGTAAACCGATGATACCATGAAAGCCATCTCTGGAGTGCCAAGAAAATCTCCGTTCTGTGGAAAAATACACGGTTCGTATCTTTCGTTGCTGTAGGTATAAAAACCAAACGACCATCGGTCTTCTCCAAAATACCTCAGCCTGCATAGATGAGTGGGCAAGTTAGAACGGTACTGGATCCATTCCTCCCTGTTTCCCTTCCAATAG
>JAJZLK010000008.1:0-923 GCA_021803655.1 Thermoplasmata archaeon | reverse complement strand
CTCATACGCATCTACGTAACAGAGTTGTTTCCTGAAGCGAAGTTCGATCCGTATTGATCTTCCGGGAAACTCATTCCGAGCAAGCTCAGTAATTCTCCTTTTTACGTCAGCCTTCACGGAATCAGGGATAGTTTTTCCTCCCCGGTGAGGATCAAAAGCCCACATTTTTTTACTCATAACTGATGCCTCCAGAGACTATATCTCAACTGAAAGTTTTCTGGCCGTATTTAACCTTCTGATCACCTTCATTTTGCGCATTAACCTATCCTGCATTGAAGAATCGTGAGGTACTTACGACTATGATCCCCTGTGATGAATGAACCCTGGGGTTATAACCCGTCCATGATCTTCCAGTCTATGGATGGCTGGGACAAGAAGTCTGGCGTTTCCATGGGAACCAGAGAATGACCGGATGAAAAGTTCGTGATTGATATCTGGCCGCCGCCGGGAACTGGCCTGAAAATTTTGATCCGCAGACCGTATTTGGGAGTGGTAAATGATTGGCTGGATGAATCTGGTACATCATCGCGCAGCCCATAAATAGAGGAAGTTATTATGAAAAGTGGCGATTATGATACTTATGCGGAATCTGGATCTTCTCAAATTACTTTTTTATGCCAGGGGGGTCCACTATGCGGGACAACGAAAGTATACCGTCAAAGACCCACCTCCAGAAGGAAATGTTTCTTCTCTTAAACCTGTCTATCGGCAGTTTCAGTAACTATGTTTGAAGGGACATAACATCAAAGGGCTTGAGGAGCTTCTGCGTCTCCTGGGAAACGGTTGTCCACCGGTATATTCGCTTACCCTTCCTGACCAGTACGACCTCGCTTATCCTGGACAATTTATCCATCAGATCCTCATAACTTATCCTCATGCCGTGAAAATCGATCTTCCACATGACTGCCGCCATGATCTCATAT